>NZ_JBGGNO010000021.1:0-435548 GCF_041287105.1 Mycobacterium sp. SA01
CAAAAAAGAGTGAATAAAGTTACGGCGGCCATAGCGGCAGGGAAACGCCCGGTCCCATCCCGAACCCGGAAGCTAAGCCTACCAGCGCCGATGATACTACCCAACAGGGTGGAAAAGTAGGACACCGCCGAACACAATTTAGTGAAACGCCCCCCGAGAAATCGGGGGGCGTTTCCATTTGAATGTCCAATTCCATTGGCTGCTTTTCAATTATCCGAATTGTGACTGTCTGAGGGCTGCCCGTATCCTTTACAGGTGGTCGATGACAGGCAAGGCAATTCCGGTGGGCGTCCGCCCCGTCGTCCCTCGGCGGCCGGTGCCGGGAACCGCGATCGCTGGAGCAGCAGCCCGCCACGCCGGTCGGGGCCGGGCCGTGCTCGGCCGGCACAGCCACGGCAGACCCCCGGCGACGACAGCAGCACCGGGGCCCAGGCCGGTCCGATCATTCCGTCGTCGATCGAGGCCAAGCAGCTAGCGCCCGAAATCCGGGGCGAGCTCTCAACTTTGGATCGTTCGACCGCCGACACCGTGGCCCGTCACCTGGTCGCGGCCGGCGAGCTGCTCGACGAAGATCCGCAGGCCGCTCTGGAACACGCCCAAGCCGCGCGGGCTCGTTCCGGTCGCATCGCGGCGGTACGCGAGGCCGTCGGCATCGCCGCCTACCAGTGCGGTGACTGGGCCCAGGCGCTGTCCGAGTTCCGTGCTGCCCGGCGGATGGGCAGCAAGTCGCAATTGCTACCTCTGATCGCCGACTGCGAACGCGGCGTAGGGCGGCCCGAACGCGCCATCGAACTGGCCCGCAGCCCCGAAGCGGCCGAGCTCACCGGCGACGATGCCGACGAGCTGCGGATCGTCGCCGCAGGGGCGCGTGCCGACCTCGGTCAGCTCGAGCAGGCGCTGGTGGTGCTGTCCACCCCTCAACCCGACCCGTCTCGCACCGGCTCGACCGCTGCCCGACTGTTCTACGCCTACGCCGAGACGCTGCTGGCCCTCGATCGCGGTGAGGACGCGCTGCAGTGGTTCATCCATGCCGCCGCCGCCGACGTCGAAGGCGTCACCGACGCCGAAGACCGGGTCGGCGAGCTGGCCTGAGATGACTACCCTTGCGCAGCAACATGATTGCTTGCTGCTCGATTTGGACGGCACCGTGTTTCGCGGTCATGAGCCGACCGAGGGAGCGATCGATGCCCTCGAGGTCGCGCAGACCCGCAAACTGTTCGTCACCAACAACGCCTCCCGCGCTGCAGAGGATGTGGCCGCGCACTTGCGCGAACTCGGCTTCGTCGCCGACGCAGCCGATGTGGTGACCAGTGCCCAGAGTGCGGCACGACTGCTGGCCCAGCAGCTGAAACCGGGATCCAAGGTGCTGGTCGTCGGGACCGATGCGCTGGTCGGCGAGGTCGAGGCGGTCGGACTGCAGCCGGTCAGACGGTTTGATGACGAGCCCGTCGCCGTCGTGCAGGGACACTCCATGACGACCGGATGGCCAGACCTGGCCGAGGCCGCACTGGCCATCCGCTCCGGTGCGCTCTGGGTGGCCGCCAACGTCGACCGCACCCTGCCCACCGAACGGGGCCTGTTACCCGGAAACGGCTCAATGGTCGCCGCACTGCGCACCGCCACCGACGCCGAATACCAGGTGGCGGGTAAGCCCGCTCCGGCGCTGATGCGAGATGCGCTGGCGCGCGGCTCCTTTGGCACTCCGCTGGTGGTCGGTGACCGCCTGGACACCGACATCGCCGGCGCCAACGCAGCGGATCTGCCCAGCCTGATGGTGCTGTGCGGGGTCAGCACCGCGGACGAGGCGGTGCACGCGGTCCCGGAGCAACGTCCCACCTACATCGGCGCCGACCTCCGCGATCTGCACACCGCCTCCGAGGCTCTGCGGGTAGCCGAGCAGGCAGCCTGGCGTGTCGAGGTCAGCGACGGTTCGGTGATTGTGACCACGGCAGACGCAGACCACAGCGACGACGGGCTCTCGGTGGTTCGTGCCACCGCTCGTGCGGTGTGGGATGCAGCCGACGGCGAACGCCGACTTGCCGTGCGCGCCGGTGACGATGCCGCACGCGCCGCGCTGCAGCGCTGGTCCCTGCTGACGGCGCAGGATCAGCTAGCGTGAACGGTGATATGAACGCCGACCCCGAACAGATTCGCGCCGATATCGACGCCGTGCTGGCCCAGGTGCCCAGCGTCGATCCCGACAGCGCCGACGTCGCCGGTGTCGACATCGATGCCGTCGGAAGGCAGCTCGAGGAAGCGCACCAGATCTTGGTCAATGCGCTGGAATCGGTGGAGAAGGGCTGAGTTCGCGCATGACGCGGCGTGCCCGGGTTGACGCTGAGCTGGTCCGTCGCGGACTGGCGCGGTCACGACAGCAGGCCGCGGAGCTCATCGGTGCCGGCCGGGTCAGCATCGACGGCATGCGTGCGGTCAAACCCGCCACCGCGGTCGCCGTCACCGCCAACCTGACCGTCGAGGCCGGCGACGAGCGGACCTGGGTGTCGCGCGGCGCCCACAAGCTGATCGGCGCCCTCGACGCCTTTGCCATCGACCCGGTCGGGCGGCGCTGCCTCGACGCGGGCGCTTCGACCGGCGGCTTCACCGAGGTGCTCCTGGATCGCGGCGCCACCGAAGTCGTGGCCGTCGACGTCGGCTACGGCCAGCTGGCCTGGTCGCTGCGCTCCGATTCGCGGGTGACGGTCATCGAGCGCACGAATGTGCGGGACCTGACGCCCGACGCGATCGGTGGCCCCGTCGACCTCGTGGTGTCCGACCTGTCGTTCATTTCACTCGCCACGGTGCTGCCCGCACTGACTGTCTGCGCGTCCGCGCACGCCGATATCGTTCCCATGGTGAAGCCACAGTTCGAGGTCGGTCGCGAGCAGGTCGGTGCCGGCGGGGTGGTGTCCGATCCGGAATTGCGGACGTCTGCGGTACTGGCTGTCGCCGCTCGCGCCGGTGAGCTCGGCTGGCAGACCGTCGGCGCGACCGCGAGCCCGCTGCCCGGCCCCTCGGGCAACGTCGAATACTTTCTGTGGCTGCGTGCCGAAACAGACAACGGATTGCACGGAGACGAACTGGACGCCGCGGTGCGCCGCGCCGTCGCGGAAGGACCGCAATGACTTCTGAGCGGGCGATCCTGCTCGTCGTACACACTGCCCGCGAGGAGGCCATCGAGACCGCCCGCCGGGTGGAAAAGGTGTTGGGCGACAACGGCATAGCGTTGCGGGTTCTCTCCGCCGAATCCGTGGACCGGGGCACCCATTTCGACCCCACCGAGATGCAGGCGGTGGGCTCGACGACCGAAGTGGTCGACGCCGATGCCAACGCGGCCGTCGGGTGTGAGCTGGTGCTCGTTCTCGGGGGTGACGGCACCTTCCTGCGGGCCGCCGAACTGGCCCGCAACGCGGAGATTCCGGTGCTCGGAATCAACCTGGGGCGCATCGGGTTCTTGGCCGAGGCCGAAGCCGAAGCCATCGACACCGTTCTCGAACACGTCGTCACCCGCACCTACCGCGTCGAGGAGCGGATGACCCTCGACATCGCGGTGCGCGCCGAGGGGGAGGTCATCGCCCGCGGTTGGGCCCTCAACGAGGCCAGCCTGGAAAAGGGCGCGCGGCTCGGGGTGATCGGTGTCGTACTGGAGATCGACGGCAGGCCGGTGTCCGCCTTCGGCTGCGACGGCGTCCTGGTGTCCAGCCCGACCGGGTCCACCGCCTACGCGTTCTCGGCAGGCGGCCCCGTGGTCTGGCCGGATCTGGAGGCAATGATCGTGGTGCCCAACAACGCTCACGCGTTGTTCGCGCGGCCGATGGTGACCAGCCCGACTGCGCTGATCGCGATCGAGATCGAGGACGACAGCCACGAGGCGCTGGTGTTCTGCGACGGTCGCCGCGAGATGCGGGTGCCTGCCGGCGGGCGGCTCGAGGTGACCAAGTGCACGACACCGCTGAAGTGGGTGCGTCTGGACAGCGCGCCGTTCACCGATCGTCTGGTGCGCAAGTTCCGGCTGCCGGTCACCGGCTGGCGAGGGCAGTGAATCGGCGATGCTGGCTGAGATCCGGATCGAGTCATTGGGCGCGATCAGCGCCGCCACCGCGGAGTTCGACCGCGGCCTGACCGTGCTGACCGGCGAGACCGGCACCGGCAAGACCATGGTGGTGACCGGACTGCACCTGCTGGGCGGGGCGCGCGCCGATGCCACCAGGGTGCGGTCGGGTTCTGAGCGGGCCGTCGTCGAGGGCCGTTTCGCCACTGCGGAACTCGATGATGCCACCGGTAAGCGGATCGACGAGATCCTGGATTCCTCGGGTGCCGACCGTGACGACGACGGCAGCATCATTGCGCTGCGCACCGTGAGCCGCGACGGGCCGTCGCGGGCCTACCTCGGCGGGCGCAGCGTGCCCGCCAAGTCGCTGTCGACCTTCACCTCGGAACTGCTGACACTGCACGGCCAGAACGACCAGCTGCGGCTGATGCGCCCCGAGGAACAGCGCGCCGCCTTGGACCGCTTCACCGGCGTCGACGCGAAACTCGAGCGCTACAAGAAGCTGCGCGACCAGTGGCAGGTGGCACGGCGGGATCTGGTGGACCGGACCAACCGGGCGCGCGAGCTGGCTCAGGAGGCGGACCGGCTGAAGTTCGCGCTGACCGAGATCGACGGCGTCGACCCGACGCCAGGAGAAGACGAATCGCTGGTGGCCGACATCCGCCGGCTCTCCGAACTCGACGCGCTGCGCGAGGCGGTCGCCGGTGCCCGTGCCAACCTGTCGGCCGATGACCTCGCCGATGGTGAACCCCGTTCGGCCACGGATACTTTGGGGCGTGCGGCCGCCCTGCTGCAGTCCACTGACGATCCCGCGTTGGGGGCGTTGGCCCGCCAGCTCACCGACGCGCTGACCGTCGCCGGCGACGTCGCCCGGGAACTCGGCGATTTCCTCGGCGACCTGCCCGATGACGCCAGTGCCTTGGAGACCAAGCTGGCGCGTCAGGCCGAGCTGCGCAACCTGACCCGCAAGTACGCCGCGGACGTCAACGGAGTGCTGGCGTGGGCCAAGGAGTCGCGGGAGCGTCTGGCGCAGCTCGACGTATCCGAGGATGCGCTGGCCGGGCTGGGCCGCCGCGTCGACGAGCTCGCCGGTCAGGTGGCGACGTCCGCCCTGGAGCTGTCCAAAGCCCGCACCAAAGCGGCGAAGGGATTGGCCAAGGCCATCACCGCCGAGCTGACCGGGCTGGCGATGACGCACGCCGACTTCAGCGTCACGGTGTCGCTGATGCCGGCCCGCGACGACGACAGCGCACCGTTGCGGTTGCCGTCGGGCGAGACCGTGCATGCCGGTGGCGAAGGCATCGACCTGGTCGAATTCGGGTTCACCTCCCATCGCGGCACCGACGTCCTGCCGCTGAACAAGAGCGCGTCCGGTGGTGAGCTCTCCCGCGTGATGCTCGCATTGGAAGTGGTGCTCGCCGCGTCGGCGGAGGGCACCACGATGGTGTTCGACGAGGTGGACGCCGGCGTCGGTGGCCGGGCCGCGGTGCAGATCGGCCGCCGCCTGGCGCGGCTTGCCCGCAGCCACCAGGTCATCGTCGTCACCCATCTGCCGCAGGTCGCCGCGTACGCCGACAGCCACCTCGTCGTCGACAGCGCAGGCAACGGGACCAGCGGGGTGCGCCGCCTCGACACCGAGGAGCGGGTGGGCGAGCTGGCGCGGATGCTGGCCGGGCTGGGGGAGTCCGACACCGGCCGCGCGCACGCCCGCGAACTGCTCGACGCCGCGCAGGGCGACCGGGGACTCAGCTGAGCCGGATGACGACGGCGTAGCCGTCGTGGTCGCCGGTGGTGGTGGTCCGGCGGTCGAGCTCGTTGTCCATGTCAACCAGTCCCAGATCGGTTGCGCCGGTGCGCACCAGCGCGGCCCGGACCGCGTCCCGCGCTCGATTGAACGACACGTAGACGTGGGTGGGGACGACATAGAAGAAGCCGGCGCGCTCGCGGCTGAACGAGGCGGTCCACACGTAGCCCGTCCCGCCCGGCGCGGGCGCCGCGCCGAACACTCGGCCGTGATCGTTGGTCAGCAGCCAATGGGCGTTGGAGAACGCCTGCTCGGGTCCGGTGGGCTGCTGCCCGTAGACGACTCCGTCGATCAGACCCTGATACCCCGTGGAATGGACGGGCTGGGCCGGGAAGCCGGCCGCACCCAGGGCGGCGTTGAGCCTGTCGGCCGCCTCCTCGGCGGTGGTCGACGTCGGGTCGACGATGATCACGTTGATCGGTTGGTACAAAGTCTTGAACGGATATTGCTGGCTGGGCCAGTCGGCGAGGCCGCCGCTGCGGGCCAGCATCCACTTCCCGATCGCCCCGTAGGCAGTCGTCGTCGTCTCGACCGGAGTCGGCCGGGCTTCCGGTGCTCCGGTCAGTGAGTCATGGAGGTCGTCGAAGAACGTCGTGACCGCCGCGACGAAGGCGGGCACCGGAGGCGGTGACGTCACGGGACGCGGCGCGGGTCTGGCGACTCCCGCCCCGGGTGTGGAAAGCCTTGCCGCAGTGGGCGTCTTTCGGGACCTCGGCGCGGTCGCGGTCGACGATGGCCGTGAGTGGCCGACCGAACCGGCCGAGGTGCTGGCACCGTGGGGCGCTGAGCCGCTACCGGGCGACTCGGCGTTGGCGACGCCGCCCCCGGCCAGGAGGGCCGCGCCCACACCGAGCCCGACGGCCAGCCCGCTGAGCCAGGTCGCGCGGGACATTCGGCTCATGCTCGGCTCCGTCGATCGGTTAGCTGACGGTAACCGGTGAGGGTCTCGGATGCGGGAAATACACGTATCCGAACCGTGTTACTGCTGTGACAAGATGTGACTTGTGTGGCTGGTGTTACGGCGCGCCTCCGCCGATATCCGCCCGGTCGCCGACAGAATCCCAGCATGAAGATGTCAGCGCTTCTCTCGCGTAATACCGGTGCACGACCAGGAGTCGTGGGGACAGCCCGCGTCGATCGCGACATCGATCGCCTGCTGCGCCGCGTCGGCCCGGGGGACATCGTGGTGCTCGACATCCTCGACCTGGACCGGATGACCGCTGACGCTCTGGTCGACGCGAACATCGCCGGCGTGGTCAACGCCTCCCCGTCGATCTCGGGCCGGTACCCGAACCTCGGCCCGGAAGTATTGGTGGCCAACAACATCACACTGATCGACAGCGCGGGTCCCGAAGTCTTCAAGAAGATCAAAGACGGCGCGAAGATCCGGCTTCACAACGGTGGGGTGTACTCCGGCGATCGCAGGCTGGCCCTGGGCGTGGAGCGCAGCGATGAAGAGATCGCCGACCTCATGCAGGACGCCAAGACCGGGCTGGTTGCGCACCTGGAGGCATTCGCGGGCAACACCATCGAATTCATCCGCAGCGAGAGCCCGCTGCTGATCGACGGTATCGGCATCCCGGACATCGACGTCGACGTATACCGCCGCCACGTCCTGGTGGTGGCCGACGGCCCCGGCGCCGAAGACGACCTCAAGGCGCTCAAGCCCTTCATCAAGGAGTACCAACCGGTGCTCATCGGGGTGGAGAGCGGAGCGGACCTGCTGCAGAAGAACGGTTACCGGCCGCAGCTGATCGTCGGCAACCCCGACCAGATGAGCGCTGACGTGCTCAAGAGTGGTGCGCAGGTGGTCCTTCCCGCCGACGCCGACGGGCACGCCAACGGCCTGGAACGCATTCAGGACCTGGGCATCGGGGCGATGACGTTCCCCGCCGCCGGTTCGGCCGCCGATCTGGCGCTGTTGCTCGTCGACCATCACGGCGCCTCGCTGATCGTGACGGCCGGCCACTCGGCGAGCATCGAAGAGTTCTTCGACCGTTCCCGCCAGCAGAGCAACCCGTCGACCTTCCTCACCCGGCTGAAGGTCGGGGAGAAGCTCGTCGACGCGAAAGCTGTTGCCACGCTGTACCGCAACCACATCTCCGGTGGAGCGATCGCCATGCTGATCCTGGCGGTACTGTTCGCGATCATCGCCGCGCTGTGGGTGTCGCGGGCCGACACATTCGTCATCGACTGGATTGTGACCTACTGGAACCGCTTCTCGCTGTGGGTGCAGAGCTGGGTGACCTAGGCGTAGAGCAGAAAGGCTCACCGCTGTGATTTCGCTACGCCACCATGCCATTTCGCTGGCTGCGGTGTTCCTTGCGCTGGCCGTCGGCGTCTTCCTGGGCTCCGGTGTGCTGTCCGACACGTTGCTGTCAGGGCTGCGCGACGAAAAGCAGGACCTCAACAAACAGATCACCTCACTGACCGATCAGCGCAATGCGCTGAACGAAAAGCTCAGTGCTGCTGACGATTTCGACAAGCAGATGTCGAGCCGGATCGTCAAGGACGCGTTGGCGGGTAAGTCGGTGGTGTTGTTCCGCACCCCTGACGCCAACGACGACGATGTGGCGGCGACGAGCCGGCTGATCGGACAGGCCGGCGGTACCGTCACCGGCACGGTCGCGCTGACGCAGCAGTTCGTCGACGCCAACTCCGCGGAGAAGCTGCGCTCGGTGGTCAACTCCTCGATCGTGCCCGCCGGCGCACAGCTGAGCACCACGCTGGTCGATCAGGGCTCGCAGGCCGGCGACCTGCTCGGTATCGCGCTGCTGATCAACCGCAACCCCGCGATCCGACCGGCGGACGACACCCAGCGCGACACCGTGCTGGCCGCGCTGCGTGACACCGGCTTTTTGACCTATCAGGGCGACCGCCTGGCCGCGGCCAACACCGCCGTCGTGGTGACCGGGGGAGCTCTGGGCGACGACGCCGGTAACCAGGGGTCCACGGTCGCCCGGTTCGCCGCGGGGATGGCCCCGCACGGGTCGGGCACGGTGCTCGCCGGCCGGGACGGATCAGCCACCGGAACCGCGGCGCTCGCGGTGACGCGGGCTGACGCCGGGATGGCGGCCGACGTGACCACCGTCGACGACATCAGTTCCGAGTCGGGCCGGATCACCACCGTGCTGGCCCTGCAGAACCTGATCAATGGGGCGCCGTCGGGCAAGTTCGGCATCGGGCCGGGCGCCGCGTCGCTCACCGTTCCGCAGTAGACGCCGGGCAACGCAGAGGTAACGAAGGCCACTGGCGTGTTAGCGCACGCTTGTCGGGGTCGGTGTTAGGGTGAGATTCCGTGGGTAGGCAGGCCCCAGGCAGTTCCCAGCGATCCCCTGCCCGACGTCACGGAGGTTGCTCTTGCCCCCACTGCGCAAGCACCCGCAGACCGCCACCAAGCACATCTTCGTCAGCGGTGGAGTTGTCTCGTCCCTCGGTAAGGGCCTGACCGCCAGCAGCCTCGGTCAATTGCTGACCGCGCGCGGTCTGCAGGTGACGATGCAGAAGCTCGACCCGTATCTGAACGTCGATCCGGGAACGATGAACCCGTTCCAGCACGGTGAAGTGTTCGTCACCGAGGACGGCGCCGAGACCGACCTCGACGTCGGGCACTACGAGCGCTTCCTGGACCGCAATCTGTCCGGCTCGGCCAATGTGACCACCGGGCAGGTGTATTCGTCGGTGATCGCCAAGGAGCGTCGCGGCGAGTACCTCGGCGACACCGTGCAGGTGATCCCGCACATCACCGACGAGATCAAGGGCCGCATCCTGGCGATGGCCGAGCCCGATGCGTCGGGCAACCGACCCGACGTGGTGATCACCGAGATCGGCGGCACCGTCGGTGACATCGAGTCGCTGCCGTTCGTGGAGGCCGCGCGCCAGGTCCGCCACGAAGTCGGCCGGGAGAACTGCTTCTTCCTGCATGTCTCGCTGGTGCCGTATCTGGCGCCGTCTGGCGAGCTGAAGACCAAACCCACCCAGCACTCGGTGGCCGCGCTGCGCAGTATCGGTATCAGCCCCGACGCGCTGATCCTGCGCTGCGACCGTGACGTGCCCGAGCCGCTGAAGAACAAGATCGCGCTGATGTGCGACGTCGACATCGACGGGGTGATCTCGACACCCGATGCGCCGTCCATCTATGACATTCCGAAGGTGCTGCACCGCGAGGAACTCGACGCCTATGTTGTGCGCCGGCTGAATCTGCCGTTCCGCGATGTGGACTGGACGCAGTGGAACGACCTGCTGCGCCGGGTCCACGAGCCCAAGGAAACGGTCCGAATCGCGTTGGTGGGCAAGTACGTCGACCTCTCGGACGCCTATCTGTCGGTGGCAGAGGCGTTGCGCGCCGGCGGGTTCGCTCATCGCGCCAAAGTCGAGATGCGCTGGGTCGCCTCCGACGACTGCGAGACCGACAGCGGTGCGGCCGTCGCGCTGGGTGACGTGCACGCCGTGCTCATCCCCGGCGGGTTCGGCATCCGCGGCATCGAAGGCAAGATCGGCGCGATCCGCCACGCCCGCCATCGTGGGCTGCCGGTGCTGGGTCTGTGCCTCGGGCTGCAGTGCATCGTGATCGAGGCGGCCCGATCGGTGGGACTGACCGAAGCCAACTCGGCCGAATTCGACCCGGCCACACCGGATCCGGTGATCTCCACGATGGCCGACCAGCGTGAGGCTGTCGCCGGGGAGGCCGACCTGGGTGGCACCATGCGGTTGGGTGCTTACCCGGCGACGCTGGAAGTCGGTTCGATTGTCGCCGAGGCGTACGACTCGACCCATGTGTCCGAGCGCCACCGGCACCGCTACGAGGTCAACAACTCGTATCGTGACCGGATCGCAGAGAGCGGTTTGCAGTTCTCGGGCACCTCACCGGACGGCCATCTGGTCGAGTTCGTCGAATACCCGCGCGATGTGCATCCGTTCCTGGTCGGCACGCAGGCCCATCCGGAGCTCAAGAGCCGGCCGACCCGCCCACATCCGCTGTTCGTCTCGTTCGTCGGTGCTGCCATCGACTACAAGGCGGCCGAGCGGTTGTCTTTGGAGATCCCGGAGCAGCACTCCAACGGCAAGGAACACCCGGAAGAGGCGGCCCAGCCGCTGGCCGAGCAGGTTCCAGAGCACTCAGCCCGTGGCTGACCACGACTTCGAGACCGTCTCTTCTGAAACCGCTTATCGCGGAAACATTCTCGCCCTGCGAGTCGATCAGGTCCGGATGCCGGGCGGCAATATCGCCAAGCGCGAGGTCGTCGAGCATTACGGTGCCGTGGCAGTCGTCGCGGTCGACGACGCGGGCCGGGTGGCGATGGTCTACCAATACCGGCACCCGATCGGGCGCCGGCTGTGGGAGTTGCCCGCGGGGCTACTCGACGAGCCGGGGGAGGACCCGACCGAAGCCGCGGCGCGGGAACTGCGCGAGGAGACCGGCCTGACCGCCGAACGCTGGGACGTGCTGGTCGACCTGATGTCCTCGCCAGGGTTCAGCGACGAGGCGTTGCGCGTGTATCTCGCCCGGAGCCTCACCGACGTCGGGCGGCCCCAGGGGCACGACGAAGAAGCCGATATGGAAGTGCACTGGGTCCACATCGCCGACGCGGTGCAGCAGGTGCTGTCCGGGGAGATCGTGAATTCCACTGCGGTGGCGGGCATCTTGGCCGCACACGCGGTGATCGTCGACGACAAGTCGCCCCGCCCCGTCGATGTGCCGTTCCCGGATCGCCCGACGGCGTTCGCCGCGGGGAAGGCCCGCTCATGACGACGTTCTCGGCCGACCTCCCGGGTCGCTCCGCTCCTGCCCTCCGAACCGACCTCCCGGGTCGCTCCGCTCCTGCCCTCCGAACCCCCTTGGACGATCAGCTGCAGGGCTATCTCGACCACTTGACCATCGAGCGCGGGGTGGCGGCCAACACCATCAGCTCCTACCGGCGCGACCTGCGCCGCTACGTCGAGCATTTGTCGTCGCGCGGCATCGATGACCTGACCAACGTCAGCGAGAACGACGTCAGCGAGTTCCTGGTGGCGCTGCGCCGCGGCGATCCGGACACCGGCGCGACGCCGCTGTCGGCGGTATCGGCCGCGCGCGCACTGATTGCGGTGCGCGGCTTTCACCGGTTCGCCGCCGCCGAGGGGATCATCGGCATCGACGTCGCCCGCGCGGTCAAGCCGCCGACCCCGAGCCGTCGGCTCCCCAAGAGCCTCACCCTCGACGAGGTCTTGGCCCTCCTCGAGGGCGCCGGCGGGGACAGCCCGTCGGACGGACCGCTGACGTTGCGCAATCGCGCCCTGCTCGAGCTGTTGTATTCCACCGGCGCGCGGATCTCCGAGGCTGTCGGCCTCGACGTCGACGACATCGACACCGAGGCCCGGTCGGTGCTGCTGCGCGGCAAGGGCGGCAAGCAGCGCCTGGTGCCTGTCGGCCGCCCGGCGATCGCGGCGCTGGACGCCTACCTGGTGCGTGGCCGTCCGGATCTGGCGCGCCGGGGTCGCGGCACGCCGAAGATCTTCCTCAACGCCCGCGGCGGGCAGCTGTCGCGGCAGAGCGCCTGGCAGGTGCTGCAGGACGCCGCCGAACGGGCAGGCATCTCCTCGGCTGTGTCACCGCACACGCTGCGGCACTCCTTCGCCACCCATCTTCTCGACGGCGGTGCCGACGTCCGCGTCGTCCAGGAACTCCTCGGCCACGCCTCGGTCACCACGACGCAGATCTACACGCTGGTCACCGTGCATGCCCTGCGCGAGGTCTGGGCCGGCGCACATCCGCGGGCATGATGTCGCGGGTCTGCCTCGTGTGGCGGCGACACACCGTTAGACTTTCGCGGATGTTCGCCACGCCGCCGAAAAGCCTGCTGACGGGGGGCACGGCGTGACCGACGAGGCAGACGAAGCCACACCGATCGGTCTCACCGGCCGCCCGCCCCGCCACATTCCCGAACCACAGCCGCTGACCTCGCACGGGCCGGCCACGGTCATTTCGATGTGCAACCAGAAGGGCGGGGTCGGCAAGACCACCTCGACGATCAACCTGGGGGCGGCGCTGGCCGAGTACGGCCGGCGGGTGCTGCTGGTCGATCTGGATCCGCAGGGCGCGCTGTCGGCGGGTCTGGGCGTGCCGCACTACGAGCTGACCCACACCGTCCACAACCTGATGATCGAACCGCGGGTGAGCATCGACGAGGTGCTGATCAACACGCGGGTGAAGAACCTGGACCTGGTGCCCAGCAACATCGACCTGTCGGCCGCCGAGATCCAGCTGGTCAACGAGGTCGGACGCGAGCAGACCCTGGCGCGCGCGCTGCACCCCGTCCTCGATCGCTACGACTACGTCCTGATCGACTGCCAGCCGTCGCTGGGCCTGCTCACCGTCAATGCGCTGGCCTGCTCCGACGCGGTGGTCATCCCGACCGAATGTGAATACTTCTCGCTGCGCGGGCTGGCCCTGCTCACCGACACCGTCGACAAGGTGCGTGAGCGGCTCAATCCGCGGCTGACGATCAGCGGCATCCTGATCACCCGGTTCGACAACCGCACCGTCAATGCCCGTGAGGTGATGGCGCGGGTGCTGGAGCGCTTCGGCGATCTGGTGTTCGACACCGTCATCAGCCGCACCGTGCGCTTCCCCGAGACCAGTGTCGCCGGCGAGCCCATCACCACCTGGGCACCGAAATCCGTTGGTGCACAGGCATATCGATCGCTGGCCCGTGAGGTCATCGACCGCTTCGGCAAGTGACCGAATCGCCGGCGCCCGAAAAGGGCTTCCGTGTCAGGCTGACGAACTTCGAGGGTCCGTTCGATCTGCTGTTGCAGTTGATCTTTGCCCACCGCCTCGATGTGACCGAGGTCGCGCTGCATCAGGTCACCGACGAATTCATTGCGTACACCAGGGAGATCGGGCCGAAGCTCGAGCTCGACGAGACCACCACCTTTTTGGTGATTGCTGCCACACTGCTGGACCTCAAGGCCGCGCGGCTGCTGCCCGCCGGCGATGTGCACGACGAGGAGGATCTGGCGCTGCTCGAGGTGCGCGACCTGTTGTTCGCCCGGCTGCTGCAGTACCGCGCGTTCAAGCATGTCGCCGAGATGTTCGCCGAACTGGAGGCCGCAGCGCTGCGGAGCTACCCCCGGGCGGTGACGGTCGAGGATCGCTTCGCCGACCTTCTTCCCGAGGTCATGCTGGGTGTTGATGCCGCCGCCTTCGCCGACATCGCCGCTGCGGCGTTCACCCCGCGCCCGGTTCCCACCGTCGGGACCGAGCACTTGCATGCCTCGCAGGTGTCGGTGCCGGAGCAGGCCGAGCTGCTGTTGGAGTTCCTGTCGTCACGCGGGGCGGGGCAGTGGGCGTCGTTCAAGGAACTGGTGGCCGACTGCGAGGCGCCGATCCAGATCGTCGGACGCTTCTTGGCGCTGCTCGAACTCTATCGGGCCAGGACGGTAGCATTCGAGCAGCCAGAACCACTTGGTGTGCTCCAGGTTTCATGGACCGGCGACCGGGTTGTGAACGAAGAGCTGGTCCGAGCCGAGTGGGAAGAAGAGCAGAACCAATCATGACCGACGACGCAGCCGACATACCCGACGTGGACCTTGCGTCCGACTCGGAGGCCGATTTGGCTACTGACGTCGCTCTCCCCGAGATGGACGACGACGAACTGGTCCGGGTGCTGGAGGCGCTGTTGCTGGTCGTCGACACCCCGGTCAACGCCGAAACGCTCGCGTCGGTGACCGAGCAACCGCTGGAGCGGATCACCGCCACCTTGGAGCGGTTGGCCGCAGCGCTGGCGGACCGCGACAGCGGTATCGACCTGCGCGAGGCGGGCGGTGGCTGGCGCATGTACACCCGGGCGCGGTTCGCGCCGTACGTGGAGCGGCTGCTGCTGGACGGATCGCGGTCGAAGCTCACCCGCGCGGCGCTGGAGACGCTGGCGGTGGTCGCCTACCGGCAGCCGGTGACCCGGGCTCGGGTCAGCGCGGTCCGCGGCGTCAACGTCGATGCGGTGATCCGTACGTTGGTGGCGCGCGGGCTGATCACCGAGGCGGGTACCGACGAGGACACCGGCGCGACGACGTTCGCGACCACCGAGCTGTTTCTCGAGCGGCTCGGGCTGTCGTCGCTGACCGATCTTCCCGACATCGCGCCGCTGCTTCCTGACGTCGACGTGATCGACGACCTGAGCGAAAACCTGGATGCCGAACCACGTTTCGCCAAGCTGGCCGGCGTCTCGGCAGCCGATCCGAACGTCTCGATCGATGTGGACACCGATGCCTGAACCAGAAGGAGTGCGGCTGCAGAAGGTCCTGTCGCAGGCGGGAGTCGCCTCGCGACGGGTGGCCGAGCGGATGATCGTCGACGGGCGGGTGGAGGTCGACGGACGGATCGTCACCGAATTGGGCACCCGGGTCGATCCGGCCAACGCCGACATCAGAGTCGACGGGTCACGGATCGTCGTCGACGACTCGATGATGTACCTGGCGATCAACAAGCCCGTCGGAATGCATTCGACGATGTCGGACGAGCGGGGCCGGCCGTGCGTCGGTGATCTGGTGGAGCACCGAGTCCGCGGCAACAAGAACCTCTTTCACGTCGGACGCCTGGACGCCGACACCGAAGGTCTGCTGCTGCTGACCAACGACGGGGAGCTTGCGCATCGGTTGATGCACCCGTCCTTCGAGGTGCCCAAGACCTATTTGGCGACGGTAACCGGTTCGGTTCCACGGGGTTTGGGTAAGACGCTGCGCGCCGGCATCGAGCTGGACGACGGACCGGTCAAGGTCGACGACTTCGCGGTGGTCGATGCGGTGCCGGGAAAGACACTGCTGCGGGTGACGCTGCACGAGGGGCGTAAGCGGATCGTGCGCCGGCTGTTGGCGGCGGCGGGTTATCCGGTTGAGGCGCTGGTCCGGGTGAGCATCGGCGAGGTGACGCTGGGTGAACAGCGGCCCGGCAGCATCCGTGCGTTGACGCGCAAGGAAGTCGGCGATCTGTACAAGGCGGTTGGTCTGTGAGTCGATGCGTTGTAGCGGTCGACGGGCCAGCCGGGACCGGAAAGTCGTCGGTGTCACGGGGTTTGGCGCGTGCATTGGGCGCCCACTACTTGGACACCGGTGCGATGTACCGACTTGTGACGCTGGCGATGCTGCGTGCCCACATCGACTTGACCGACGCCGGCGCCGTCGCGGCAGCCTCCGATGTGGCGCTGTCGGTGGGTTCTGACCCAGACATCGACCGGGCTTACCTTGGCGCTGAAGATGTTTCGGCCGAGATTCGGGGCGATGAGGTCACGCGGGCGGTCTCGGCGGTCTCTGCGGTCCCTGAGGTACGCACCCGGATGGTGGCGTTGCAACGTGAATTGGCGGCAGGGGCCGACAGGATCGTGGTCGAAGGCCGTGACATCGGCACGGTCGTGCTGCCGGATGCCGACGTGAAGATCTTTCTGACCGCGTCGGCCGAGACGCGGGCGCGCCGCCGCAACGATCAGAACGTCGCGACCGGGCTGCCCGATGACTACGACACGGTGCTGGCAGACGTGATCCGCCGCGACCACCTGGATTCCACCCGCACGGTGTCGCCGTTGCGACCGGCGGAGGACGCGATCATCGTCGACACCAGTGACATGACCCAGGACCAGGTGGTGGCCAATCTGCTTGATCTGGTCGAAAAGCGAAGTGGTGCAATGCGATGAGCGAAGACGGCACGTGGTCTGACGAAAGCGATTGGGAGCTTTCCGAGGAGGGATTCGACGACGACGAGGAGGCGCTGGCGCCGCCACCGGTGGTGGCAGTGGTCGGCCGGCCCAACGTCGGCAAGTCCACCTTGGTCAACCGCATTCTCGGCCGGCGTGAGGCCGTCGTGCAGGACCTGCCGGGGGTGACCCGCGACCGGGTGTCCTACGACGCGTCCTGGACCGGGCGGCGTTTCGTCGTGCAGGACACCGGCGGGTGGGAGCCGGACGCCAAAGGCTTGCAGCAGTTGGTCGCCGAGCAGGCCTCGGTGGCGATGCAGACCGCCGATGCGGTGATCTTGGTCGTCGACGCGACGGTCGGTGCCACCAGTGGTGACGAGGCGGCAGCCCGAATTCTGCGCCGATCAGGCAAACCGGTGTTCTTGGCGGCCAACAAGGTTGACAACGAGAAGGGCGAGGCCGACGCAGCCGCGCTGTGGTCGCTCGGGCTGGGGGAGCCGCACCCGATCAGTGCCATGCACGGCCGCGGGGTGGCCGATCTGCTGGACGAGGTGGTCGCGGATCTGCCTGCCCAATCCGAGGTGGCTCAGGCCACCGGCGGACCGCGACGGGTGGCGCTGGTGGGCAAGCCCAACGTCGGCAAGAGCTCGCTGCTGAACCGGTTGGCCGGAGCTGAGCGTTCGGTGGTGCACGACGTCGCGGGAACCACGGTGGACCCGGTGGACTCGCTGATCGAACTAGGCGGCAAGACATGGCGTTTCGTCGACACCGCCGGCTTGCGCCGCCGGGTCGGGCAGGCCAGCGGCCACGAGTTCTACGCGTCGGTCCGCACGCACAGCGCGATCGATGCCGCCGAGGTGGTCGTCGTACTGATCGATGCGTCGCAACCACTCACCGAACAGGACCAGCGCGTCCTGACCATGGTGATCGAAGCGGGGCGGGCGCTGGTGCTGGCGTTCAACAAATGGGACCTCGTCGACGAGGACCGGCGTTATCTGCTGGACCGCGAGATCGACCGCGAACTGGCGCAGCTGCAGTGGGCGCCGCGGGTGAACATCTCCGCCAAGAGCGGGCGCGCGGTGCAGAAGCTGGTGCCGGCGATGGAGACCTCGCTGGCGTCGTGGGATTCCCGCATCTCGACCGGGCAGCTCAACACGTGGATCAAGGAAGTGGTCGCGGCCACCCCGCCGCCGGTGCGCGGCGGCAAGCAACCGCGGATCCTGTTCGCCACCCAGGCCACCGCCCGCCCGCCCACATTTGTGCTGTTCACCAGTGGTTTCTTGGAGGCCGGTTATCGGCGGTTCCTGGAGCGGCGGCTGCGCGAGACGTTCGGTTTCGAGGGCACCCCGATCCGGATCAACGTGCGGGTGCGGGAGAAGCGCAAGCTCAAGCCGCGTTGATTCGGCGGGTTTGACGGTATTTGGCCGCTGCTGGGCATAGATTGCCGGGCATGGAGTTTGCTACCTCATTGGCGCCGACGCGCCGACTGGTCTATGGCATTGCCGGTTTGATGATCGCTGCGGCGCCTGCCGTCGCCGTGTTCTCAGGTGCGTTCGACGGTGCCGTGCCCCGAGTGCTGGCCTGCTCGGAATCCGACACCGAGGACAGCTTCTCGATGGACTGCGCGCCGTCGATGATCCCCGACACCAGCGACATGCTGACCGAAGCCGAGGTCGCCGAGCCCGGCTGGAACGGCGGCGACCATGGTGGAGGTCCGGCCGGTGGCGCACCCGGAAGCGGTGGCCACCGCTAGGTCGTGAGCCCCCGGCTTCCGTACGTGTCGAAGTGGACGACGTCCTCAACCGGCCTGCGGGTGGTCGGGCCGTAGCGTCCGCGCGGCCAGCCGAGCGGGACCACGCAGACCGGGGTCACCGACAGCGGTAGGCCCAGGATCCTGCGCGCCGAGGTGACGTTCCACAGCGGCATGGTGATCAGGGATGCGCCCAGTCCCATCGCCCTGGCGGCCAGCAGCAGGTTCTGCACGCTGGGATAGATCGAGCCGAAGTACGACGTTTCGCCCACGAACGGCGTCGGGACGTAGGGCACGCGGGTGCCGCCGCGCAGGCAGGGAACCACCAGGACCGGTATCTCGCTGAAGTGCTCGACTTGCCATTCCACTGCCTTGAGGATCTTTAGCATCGACTCGTCGTTGGCGGCTTGCCGCCTGCCGAGGGCTCCGTAGATCGACCAGGGCTGGCGGTAGCGCTTGCCGAGTTGATCCTTGACGCGTTGGTCTTTGACGACGATGAACTCCCAGTTCTGGCCGTTGGACCCGGTGGGAGCGCGCAGTGCGAGTTCGATGCACTTCACCACGATGGCGTCGTCCACCGGATCGGGTTTGACCCGCCGGATCGCGCGCTGGGTCATCATCGCATCGATCAGCGGCATGGAGAGGTTGGCCAGCGCCTCGTCGGTACTCGGAATCTCGCTCATGGGAATAACAGGCTAGGCGGCTCGCCGCCGGAGTAGGGCTGTGTGCCGTATCACGCTGCAGGCGAGCGTGTTTGGTGGCTGCTGCGGGCGCCGTCGGTGCTGACCGGTTCGCCGGATAGGGTTCGTTGGTGTCCGTTGCCCACATGATCGTGATCGTCCTGGCCGGGATGGGGGCCGGCGCCATCAATTCGTTGGTCGGTTCCGGCACGCTGATCACCTTCCCGACGTTGGTCACACTCGGGTTTCCGCCGGTGACGGCGACGATGTCGAACGCGATCGGCCTGGTGGCCGGCGGGGTGTCGGGTACCTGGGGGTATCGCAAGGAACTCCGCGGGCAGTGGGATCGACTGCGCTGGCAGATTCCGGCATCGCTGATCGGCGCGGCGATCGGGGCGTTCCTGCTGCTGCACCTGCCGGAGAAGGTGTTCACGCAGATCGTTCCGGTGCTGTTGGTCGGCGCCCTGGTGCTGGTGGTGATCGGACCGCGTATTCAGGCCTATGCCCGGACCCGCGCCGAGGCCGCAGGCCGCTCGGCCGAGCATGTGTCGCCGAAACGGATGACGGCCCTGGTGGTCGGAACCTTCGCCGTGGGCATTTACGGCGGGTACTTCACCGCGGCGCAGGGCATCCTGCTGATCGGGGTGATGGGTGCGCTGCTGCCCGAGGACATGCAGCGCATGAACGCGGCCAAGAACATGCTGTCGCTGTTGGTGAACATCGTCGCGGCCGTGGCCTACACCATCGTTGCGTTCGACCGGGTGAGCTGGGAGGCGGCCGGGCTGATCGCCATCGGGTCGCTGGTCGGTGGCTGGCTGGGTGCACACTACGGACGGCGGCTGTCGCCGAACGTGCTGCGGGCCGTCATCGTGGTGGTCGGGCTGATCGGGTTGTACCGGTTGTTGAACGTGTAGCCGAGCGACCAGCTGACGTAGACCCTCTCGCGCGCAACCATGTTGCGCTGTCGAGATCGGTCGGGCTGACAGGATTTGAACCTGCGACCCCTTCACCCCCAGTGAAGTGCGCTACCAAGCTGCGCCACAGCCCGCGTGCCCGCCGAAACTACCGACGGGCGCCAGGGAACGATACATCAGTGGCAGCGGAAACTCCGAAACGGTCGACACGTGCCGGACCGAGGGTCGGCGGTTCTTCGTTAGGGAGCCGGTTGGGACAGAGACTCTTCCGCCAGCGCGGCGCTGAGCCCCCGGGTGGCCGCAGCGAGTTGTTCGCCCATCCGGGTGACGTCGGCGCCGCTCATCGGTTCGGGACTCGGAACAAGGCTCAGGATCAAGGCAATACGTGAGTCCGCAGCCAAGACCGGCGAGTCGATATGGCTCACCTCGTAGGTTCGGTCGCTGTCCAGGCTGACCGGAAACCACTGCTCCTGATGGATCAGTTCGTCGGTCAACGCCTGCGCGAGTTCGCTGAGCCGGGTGGAGCGAACCTCGGCGCTACGGACGATGAGCGCCAGTTCCTGCAAGCGCAGATCGGGCAACAGATGAAGTCCGACCGCGTAGCCACGCTGTTCGGCGGCGGCGATGGCGTCGCGGTATCGCTCGCGTACGTCCTCGGGCAGCGCGGTCAGCCACCGCTCCCGAGCGTGCACCCCGGCCCACGCCACCGTCGACGCGCCATACGGCGGGCGGTGCGGGAACTGCGTACCGATCGGCATCGGATGGCCACCGCCGAGGCGGCTGCGAACTTGGTCGACGACGGTGGAGTGGTCGTCACCGACCGAGAAGGCGACGCAGTGCGCACCGGTCGCTGCGGACAGTTCGATCATCGCCGAGCGGGCCAGCGCCAAGGCCGGGAAGTGGCCTGCCGCCTCCCGGCCGAGGCGTACCAGCGCGGGACCCAGGTGATACGTCTTGCGAACCGGATCGCGCAGCAGCCAGCCGGCCCGCAGAAGTTCCGCCAGCATCGAGTGGCAGCTCGCCTTGTGAACGTTCAAGTAGCGCGACACCTCGGCCAACGTCAGCCCGTCGCGTCCCTCGCCGGCCAGGTGCTCGAACAGATTCACGACCCGCTCGGTCTGCGGAGATGGGCGCGGCGGCATCGACCGATGGTCGCATAATGCGACTGCTTGCGGTGATATACGCGACCATGTGACGATGCCCACAATGAAGGACCTACGGGGCGCAGTGGCGGTCGTAACCGGGGGCGCCGGCGGGATCGGACGCGCCATGGGCAGGCGGTTCGGCCAAGAAGGCATGAAGGTCGTGCTGGCCGACGTCCTTGCCGAGCCACTCGACGAGGCAACCCGGGCTTTGACCGACGACGGCATCGAGGCGATCGGCGTGGTCACCGACGTCACCGACTACTCCTCGGTCGAATCGCTCGCCAGGCACGCTCTCGACCGATTCGGCGCAGTGCATGTGGTGTGCAACAACGCCGGCACCGGCGCGGTGTCCGAGGGGTACATGTGGGAACACGATCTTGCGGACTGGCGCTGGGGGATCGACGTCAACGTCCTCGGCGTCATCCACGGCATCAAGGCGTTCGTGCCGATCCTGCTCGACCAGGGCGAGGGTCACGTCGTCAACACCTGTTCGGGGAATGGCGGTTTCGCGCCGATCGCCCGCGGCGCGATGGGCGGCCCGGCCACCGCGGTGTACCCGATGACCAAGGCTGCCGTGCTGTGCCTGACCGAAAGCCTCTACACGCACCTGGAAATGACCGGGGCCGCCGTCCGGGCCCATGTGCTCTTCCCTGGCGGCTTCTTGAACACCGGCATCTGGGAGTCGTGGCGGCACCGGCCGCAGCAGTATGCGGCCACTCAGGAACGCCGCACCGAGTTGCAGACTTTGGCCAACGTGGTCGCCCGCTTCGAAACAGCCGGCGCACACGTGGAATTCACGCCGCTGGAGACGGTCGCCGCTCAGGTCATCGAGGGCCTCCGGACAGACAGCTTCTGGATGATGGGGCCACCCGCGCCCTCCGATGACGTGGTGAGCAAGAAGGCGGCCTCGATCATCGCGCGCGGCGAACCCGACTACCTGGTCGACGTCCTCGGCAAGCACGCCGGGCAGAGCGGCGAGAACGAAGGAGGAAACCGATGAGCGTCAACACCGTTCGCTACGGCCCGCGCCCACCCGAGGCGCGGGTCGACCACGAAATCGATGCCACCAAGGCGCCCATCGCCACCGAGGCGGTGACCGTCACCTATCTCACCGATCCGGAGATCGTCGCCGCGGTCCTGCCCAAGCCGCTCGAACCGGCAGCCGAACCCCTGGTCCGCGTCCAGTTGCAGCGGGTCCAGATCGAGGGCCGGCCCCCGTTCGGGTCAGCGGTGTTCTCGGTGCGGGCCCGGCACGGCGACGTCGACGGCGACTACCCGTTGTTCATGCCGCAGTCCACCGAACAATCCGTCACCGGTGGACGCGAAACCTTCGGTGAGCCAAAGAAGTTGGCCGACATCCGAGTGGACCGCGACGCCGACGATGTCACTGCCACCGTCGCCCGGCTGGGATATCCGCTCATCACGGTGAGCGGGCGCGTCACCGGACCGGCAGAGTTGCCGCCCGACCAGGTGAACACCGAGTTCTACTTCAAGTTCCTGCGCGCCCCCGACGGCGACGGCATCACCGATCCGCACCTGGTCTACGGCGAGTACCACCGGCATTACGAGCTGCTGGAGAACATCGACGGCACAATCGAGTTGGGGGAGTCGCCGCTGGACCCGGTGGCCGACATCGTGGTCCGTCAGCTCACATCGATCACATGGTGCCGCCGACGAACCGTTCAGGTCGGCAGGATCGCCGAGCGGGTTCCGGCGGAGTGGCTGTTGCCCTACGTCCACCAGCGCTACGACGACGTCGCTCTGCTCGCCGCGCCGAGGCCCGAGCCGACGCGGGTGTAGCGGATGGACCGGTACACCGTCATCTCAGCCGACTGCCACGCCGGCGCCGACCTGCTCGACTACCGGGATTATCTCGACCCGCGATTCCGCGACGAATTCGACAGGTGGACAACGACGTACGTCAATCCGTTCGCCGATCTCGCCGACGCCGACGCCGAACGCAACTGGGATAGCGACCGTCGCAACTCCGACCTGGATGCCGAGGGCGTCGCCGGTGAGGTGATCTACCCCAACACGATTCCGCCGTTCTTTCCCTCGTCGAGCCTGGCGGCCACGCCGCCGGAGACCGCCCGCGAGCTCGAGCTGCGTTGGGCCGGGCTGCGCGCGCACAATCGCTGGCTGGCCGACTTCTGCTCGCTGTCTCCCGAGCGGCGTGCCGGGGTGGGGCAGATTCTGCTGCAGGACCTCGACGAAGCCGTCGCCGAGGTAGCGCAGATCGCGAAACTCGGTCTGCGCGGCGGTGTTCTGCTGCCCGGGATACCGCCAGGAGCAGCCATCCCTCAGCTGTACGCCGAGCACTGGGAACCGCTGTGGGCGGCATGCGCCGAGGCCGGTCTGGTGGTCAATCACCACGGCGGCAATGCCGGACCCAGTCCTCTCGACGGCTGGGGCAGCTCATTCGCCATATGGGTGTACGAGACGCACTGGTTCGCGCACCGGGCACTGTGGCACCTGATCTTCAGCGGCGCGATGGATCGTCATCCGGACCTCACCGTGGTGTTCACCGAGCAGGGTGCCGGGTGGATACCGGCCACCCTGGACTCCCTCGACGTTGCGGCAGCCCGCTACGCGCGAGAAGGATCCGCGATCGCCCGCTTCGCCGGGCCTACCGCGGGCTCGCTATCTCTCAAGCCCAGCGAGTTCTGGGCCCGCCAATGCTATGTCGGGGCCAGTTTCATGCGGCCGGTCGAATGCGCCGAACGGCACGAGATCGGCGTCGACCGGATCATGTGGGGAAGTGACTACCCACACCTGGAGGGAACCGGCTTCTTCACCCGAGAAGCGTTGCGCTACACCTTTTCCGGTGTGGCGCCCGAGGAAGTCGCGGCCATGCTCGGCGGTAACGCGGCGGCCGTCTACGGCTTCGACCTGGCGGCGCTCCAGCCTCTGACCGATCGGATCGGCCCGACCGTCGCCGAGGTCGCCGAGCCGCTGACGGAGGTGCCCGCAGGTGCGAGCAGCACCGTCTTCGAGCCCGACCCCATCCGTACCTGGTAATCGAAAGGCCCATCGTGAACAACGCTGCCCCGTACCTCATCATCTCCGCCGACACGCACGCCGAGCTCCCGACCGAGCGGTACCGCGAATACGTCGATCCCGAATACCGCGAGGACTTCGAGGCCTACCTCGCCGAGAAGCAGGCCGCGGCGCAGGCCGGTGGGTTCATCGACGAGGAGTTCGCGCAAACCTGGTTCGACGAGCACGGCGAGGGGATCGCCGGCGGATGGGATGTCGCCCAACGGGATAAGGAACTCGACGGGGATGGTGTGGCCGGCGAGGTCATCTTCCCCGACGCTGACGCGGTGACGGGCGTGGCGGGAGCTCCGTTCGGTGCCGGCCTGGGCCAGTCGGGCGACCTCGACCCCGGCCGGGCGATGGCCGGTGCACGAGCCCACAACCGGTGGCTGTCCGAGCTGTGCAGCCACAGTCCGGAGCGGCGGGCTGGAGTCGCGGTGATCCCGATCCTGGCCGACGTCGATGCGGCGGTCGTCGAGATCACCCGGGCCGCCGAAGCCGGTCTGCGGGGCGGGATCCTGATCCCCGTGCTCTGGGGTGACTACCCGCCGTATCACGACCGTCGTTACGACAAGGTCTGGGCCGCCTGCCAGGACCTGCAGATGCCGGTGCACACCCACGTGGGTCCCGCTCCGAGCGCGGAGTATGGCGAGCACCTGGGGATCTACACCACCGAGGTGCGGTGGTGGGGAGCCCGGCCGCTGTGGTTCGCCCTGTGGGCCGGGGTGTTCGAGCGTTTCCCCGCACTGCGCTGGGGTGCCACCGAGTGCGGTGCGTTCTGGGCCAACGATCTGCTGTGGTTGATGGACACCCGCTTCCTGCGGGAGCATTCGGCGAAGAAGATGAGCCGAGCGCTCGAGGGTGATCTGACCATGCCGCCCTCGGCGTACTTCGACCGGAACTGCTTCATCGGGGCCACCACGACCGAGCGGCGTGAACTGGCGCGCCGCTACGAGATCGGTGTTCCGAACATGCTGTGGGGCAACGACTATCCGCATCCGGAAGGAACCTGGCCGAACACCCGTAAGTGGCTACGGCACGCGTTCTGGGACATCCCCATCGACGAGACCCGGCAGATGCTGGGGCTGGCGGCGGCCGAGATCTACCACTTCGATCAGAAAGCTCTGGCCCCGCTCGTCGAACGCATCGGCCCGACGCCGGACGACCTCGGGCAGGATGACGCGGTGAGCATTCCGAAGTGGGAGGCGGCACGGCAGGCCGGCCGGCACTGGCTCACGGATACCGAGCCCCTCGCCGACCTGGTGGAGAACTGATACATGGATTCGGCTGATCACGCGCATACTGGGCCGCTGCGCGGTATTCGCGTTCTGGAGTTGTCGCTGGCGCTGACGGGTCCCTACATCGGTGCACTGTTCGCCGACCAGGGCGCCGACGTGGTGAAAGTGGAACGCCCCGACATCGGCGACATCCTGCGCTGGATCGGTCCGAGCGTGAACGGGTTGAGTGCGGTCTTCCGGGTGTGCAACCGCGGCAAGAAGTCGATCGCGGTGGATGTCCGAACCGAGGCCGGACGGGAGATTGCGCTCGAACTGGCGGCGCAAGCCGACGTGGTGATCCAGAACTTTCGTCCCGGCGTGGCCGACCGGCTCGGTGTCGGGTATGCCGACGTCGTCGCGATCAATCCCGAGGTCGTCTATGTCTCGTTGACCGGTTTCGGTGAGGTCGGGCCCTATCGGGACCGCAGCGCATACGACACGGTTATTCAGGCGTACGGCGGTGTGGCGTCCAGCCAGGCCGCCCCCGACGTCGGCGAGCCGATCTTCTTGCAGCAGGTACTGGCCGACAAGGTCACCGCGCTGTACGCCAGCCAAGCCGTCACCGCCGCACTGTTCGCACGGGCGACAGGTCGCGGCGGACAACACGTGCACGTCTCGATGGTGGACGCGGTGGTGTCCTTCTTGTGGACCGATGCGGCCGGCAACGAGGTCCTGCTCGACTCGGACAATTCGCAGCCGTCCAGTTTCACATCGGGATTCAAGCCGTTCCGCTTCATCGACGGGTGGGGTGTGGTGACCCCGATCTCGGATTCCGACTTCACCGGCATGTGCCGTGCGCTGGACGCGCCCGGCGCCGACGACCCGCGACTTCAGACCGCCGAGCTGCGAAACCAGCACCGCCCGTTGATGGCCGAGGTGATGGCAGCGTGTTACGCGGGCGCGGAAAAGCTGACGGTGCACCAGGCGACGGAGAGATTCGAAGCCGCCGACGTACCGTACGCGATGATCGTGCCGCCCGAGGAATTGCCCGACGATCCGCACGCCATCGCAATGGGGCTGTTCGAGGAACGTGACGACCCGGTGGTGGGGCGGGTGCGTATCCCGCGGCATCCCGCCCTCTTCGACGGCACTCCGGCTCGATTAGCCGGTCCGGCACCGAAATTGGGCGAGCACACCGAGGAGATACTCGCCCAGGTGGGTCGGGTGGGCCAGGGATCCGGCTTGCGGGACTCCGGGGTCATCGCCTGACGCGGTTGGCTAGACCGCGACAGCTTCCAGAATGCTGATCGGGCCGACGGTGTCGACCACTCGAGTCAGCCGGAACCCTGACTTGTCGAATAGCTGACGGTACTCGGCCGCGGTGCGTTCGCGAGCGTTGGCGACGACCAGCATCTCGATGTCCACCCACTTGCCGTGGAAATTCCTGTCGTGGTCAGGAATGACGAACTCGATCAACAACACTCGTGCGCCCCGGTGAGCGGCGGTGCGGATGTTCTGCAGAATGCGGACCGCATCGTCGTCGGGCCAGTCATGGATGATGTGCTTGAGCACATAGGCGTCGGCGCCCTCCGGAACGGATTCGAAGAACGATCCCGGGTCGATTCGGGTGCGGTGCTCGACGCCGTACTGCCGCAGCAGAGCAGGTGCGCCGGCCACCACCTCGGGCAGATCGAACAACACGCCGCGGGCGTGTGCCGCGGACTCGAGGATCGCGGCGAGGAGCCGGCCGTGACCGCCGCCGATGTCGGCGATCGTGGCGAAGCGGCTGAAGTCGTAAGCCGCGACGACAGCGCTGACCGACGACTCCGACAGCCCCGTCATGGCCTGGTTGAAGATCCCCGCGAGCGCCGGCTCCTCGGCGAGGTAGTCGAAGATCGGCTTGCCCCGCAACGCGGGAACCACCGCGGAGCCTGTGCGTACCGCGTCTGCCACGTGACTCCAATGCTCGCGGTGCTGTGCTGAGCCAACCCAGCGGGCCATGCCCGCCATCGAGACGGGGGAGTCGGTGCGCAATGTCTCCGCAAGGGCGGTGAGCTCGTAGCGGCCGTCGCTGCGGTGCCGGAACACACCGACACCGATGAGTGCCCGAAGCATCCGGCACAGTGCGTCCTGGTCGACGTTCAGTCGCCGCGCGAGCTCATCGCCGGTCGCGGGCCCGTTCGCCAGTTCATCGGCTATACCGAGTTCTGCTGCAGCAGAGATCAATTGGGCAATCCACGCACCCATGATCAGTTCCATCATGACGGCTGCCGGGGGCGCGGCGCGTTGGTGGATCCGGTACAGGACGTGACGGGCCCGTTCGATGATCCGGACAAGTTTCGTCGGTGGCGCTTTGGTGGACGTCACGGGACCATCCCTTCTCGGTCGTTCAGTAGCCGACAAGCGCCCGAACCGTAACTCCGGTTCCCATTTAAAGCAAGTGGTGACTTGCATTAAGATTCGGGTGTGCCCAAACGCATCGACGAAGCCGGCCTGTTCCGGACGACTGTCGCGGTATTCGCCGAATGTGGCTACCGGGCCACCACGACACAGGAGATCGCAACGCGCGCGGGAGTCAACGAAGCGACCCTGTTCCGGCGCTACGGAGCCAAGGCGGCCCTGATCAACACGGCCTTGACGCACGTGTTGGCGGATTCATCGTTCGCGAGCGTGGCGATCAGTGACGACGTCACGGCGGATCTCACCGAGCTGGTGCGGTCCTATGTCGAGACCGCGCAACAATATGGCGGTGCGGTCGCGACGCTGCTCGCCGAGGTGCCCCGGAATCCGGAACTGCGCGATGCGATTTCGGCCTTGATGCCCAATCTCGTCAATGCCGCCGGGGTGATCGCGGCACATCAGGATGGCGGGCGACTGGCGGCGGGCGACCCTCTGCAGACGCTGGTGGCGTTGATCGCGCCGTTGCTTGTGTTTGGCCTCTGGGCGCGCACCGGGGCGACGCCGCAGGTTCCCGACCTCGATGCGGCCGGCGTGGTCGCTGAATTCCTGGACGGGCATCGCGCCCGCGGCTAGTTGGCGTGGGTGGTCGGCAGGCCGAGTTCGTCCGCCGGTGCGCTGAGGTAGCGCTGAACGCTGGGACCGATGAGCGTGACCACCTCGTCGGCGGTCAGCGTCGACAGCGGCGGTACCTGCATGACGTACCGCAGCATCGCCGTGCCGACCAGGCTCGTGGCGGCGAGCATCGCCCGCAGTCGGGCGTCATCCGCGCCTCCCAGGGCATCGGTGACCGCGGTCATCACATAACTGTGCAAGAACTCCCGAAATGCCTCGTGCGCATCACTGTTCGATGTCGCCGACTGCAGCATCGAGACCATGCTCGCAGCGGTGTCAGGTTGTTCCCAGATGGTCAGATAGGCACGGACGATGCGGAACCCCAGCTCGTCGTCATTGCCGGCGGTCAGCTGATCGGTGAACAATTCCGGGTCGAGAACCAGCTTCATCGACTCGCGGAAGAGTTCCGCCTTCGAGCCGAACAGATACAGCACCATCGACGGGTCCACATGGGCTTCGTCGGCGATCGCACGCAGGGTCGCCTTCTCGTATCCGTGTTGAGCGAATTGGTTCTTGGCTGCGCGCAGGACCACGTCCCGGGACACCGGTTCGCCGTGGCGTCGGCCGCGTCGCTTGTCCATCGCTGCACGTGAAGGCATGTCTGACGATATCATTTCAATATCCATTGAATTATTCCGGTAGTGGGTTTACGCTCTGCTCATGATTTCATCCGTCGTTGAAAAAAGCGCGCACGCGCAGCCGGGGCATGCGGCGGAGCCGGTACGCCGGAACGTGGGGGCCGCACGCGCGATCGGGTTTGTCGTAAGCCTGTCCGTCCTGGCGAGGACGGCAACGCTGCTGTTTTCGACCGCCTTCTTCGACGGGGCAGGAGTCGGCGCCGCGGTCACGGTATTGGTCTTCGGGGCGGCCGGAGGCGCGGTCCTGGCACACCGCCGATGGGGCCGACGGCCGTTCGGCGGTCCTGTTGTCTGGTTGGGTGCCGGCGCGATCACCGTCGGCATCGGCGCTGCGCTGGCGCAGGGTGCTGCGGTGGCGAACGCAGACACCGGGCACAGCGGCAGGAGTGGCGCCAGCGGTAACGCCGGACCTGCCTCATCTGCCCGTCATAGCGACGCCGTCAACGTCACGGTGCCGAGGACAATTCGGGCATCGGGTAACGCTTACCGCACGACTCCTGCGGGCTCGGCCACCAAGGACCTCCGCCCTCGTGACGTACTGCGCTGGTTCCGCCGCGAGTTGCACTACACACTGTTCAACAAACCCCCGGTGATCACACCCGTTCAACAGCCAGAGGACCCCGTGACCGGTGCCGTCACGGGTGATCTCCACGGCACCACCGGGTCCCGTGGTCCAGTGACTTACACAGTCGGCCAACCCGACAATGCGGTGGTCCACGTCGACCCAGATGGCACCTTCACCGTCCTCCCCGACGCGACCACCGCCCACCTTGGCGGGTCGGTGAACTTCACCGTCACCGCGGACAACGGCAGCGCGTACCGGTTGCCGGGCGTGCTGGGCCGCATCCAATCGGTAATCCACTACTACGCAAGACGATTGGGCATCAGCGGCAGCGACACCACGACCACGGTGGTGACCGTCGATGTCGCGCCCATCAACAAGCCCCCGACCGTCAGCGGCTATTCGGGTAGCACGTCCTCGATCGACGGCACGGTCTCCGGCCAGATCCAGGCCGATGATCGCAACCAGGACAGCCTCCACTTCAGCGGATCGACCACGAGCGCTGGCGGGGGAGCAGTCACCATCAACTCCGACGGTTCGTTCAGCTACGCGCCAACGTTCCAGATACGCCATGCCGCAGCCGCAGACAATGCGCCCGACACGGCGACCACCGACAGCTTCACCGTCACCGTCAGCGACGGCTACGGCGGTTCCGTCACCCAGACCATCACGGTGCCGGTGAGCGCCGTCAACCGAAACCCCAGCGGCGGCACTATCACCGACTTGGCCGTCGATGACGTCATCGGTGTCGTCTCCGGGTCCGTGATGGGGGTCACCGACCCGGACGCGGATGTGTTGAGCTACAGCTCGAATCCGACCACTACCGGCGGCGGCGTCGTCGACGTCTACGGGGACGGCTCATTCACCTACAACCCGACTGCCGACCAACGGCATCTCGCCGCGGCGTTGGGGGCCCCGTTCGCCGTAACCCACGACAGCTTCACTATTTCGGTCTCCGATGGCCACGGCGGCAGCACCGCGATCACGATCGTGGTTCCGGTTGCGCCGGAGGTCGACGAACCTCCCACCGGCGTCGCGGCGGGCTGACGGCGGCCAATATCGAGAACGGACACAGTGGCCACATAAAGGACTAGAGTTCGCTCGCCGGTCGAGGAGTCTCGAAGACGGAAGGCGGCTCGATGATGACGAGGTATGTACCGAAGGCTCTCGGGGTGCTGATTGCGCTCGCGGCCATCGGTTCGACAGCCCCGAGTCCGACCGCATCAGCCATGCCCGCGTGCACACCCGATGTCCTTCGTCTGAGCACCGGCGCGCCCGCGTCACCCGGCGATACGACGCAGATCCACTTCGACCTGATCGTCACGAACGTCTCGCCTCAGCCCTGTGAGGTGCAGGGGTATCCCGGCGTGGATCTCATCGGTCCCGACGATCCGAGGTGGGGTCCGGACTATCAGGTGCCGCAACAAGCCGACGCGGCGGTGCCGATCACGCTCCCACCGGGTGCCGCCGCCGCTAGCCGTCTCACGTTCCTGGCGGACCCGAATGGCTGGGTGCCGGACACCATCGCGGTGACTCTGCCGAATGCGCCTGGGCGGATGGACGTTCCCTGGATTCCCGGCCGGGTACCCGTTGCCCGGCAGGACGCGGCGAGTCATCCGGGCACGTACATCGGACCGCTGCAACCGGTGGCCGACTGATGGACACGCGGGAACTGGCGGCCGAGCTCAGCCATCCGGGCGCACGACAACTGTTGTCGGGGGCGATGGCTCGGCTCGCCTACAACGGACACGACGGCTTCCCGCGGGTCATTCCCGTCGGGTTCCACTGGACCGGTGAGCGGATCGTGGTGTCGACGGCGCCGACCTCGCCGAAAGCCCGGGCGTTGGCTTCCCGGCCGCAGGTCGCCGTAGCCATCGACGGCGGCTCGTCTCCGGAAGAAGCCAAGGCGCTGCTGGTGCGGGGCCTGGCAACCCTGGAAACAGTCGACGGCGTCACCGAGGAGTACCTCACGTCGGCGCGAAACACCATGAGCGGTGACGAACTCGCCGAGTTCGAACGCAACGTGAGGTCCACCTACCCGCAGATGGTGCGCATCTCGATCGAGCCGGTGTGGGCTCGCTTCTACGACTTCGGTTCCGGTCGCCTGCCCAAGTTCCTCGCGGAGCTGATGAACGGCGGCTAGGCCGTGATGCTCTGGGCGTAGCTGAACACGTTGTCGGGGTCGTAGGTCGCCTTGATCTGACGTAGCCGCTCGACCTTGCCGCCCCAGTAGGCGCGCTCCCAGTCCGGCATGCCGGCGTTCGGTACGTTGACGTAGGCGCCATTGACGTAGGGTGCCAACGCGTCAGTGAGTTCCGCGACCCACGCGAGGACCGCCTCGGTTTCCTCATCGGGGGCGGGCGGCCCGCCGCGAACACCCCAACCTGCACCTGGTTCGGCGTAGTACAACGCGCCGCGGTGCGCGAACGCCGACCCGCCTGAGGGCTCACTGTCGGCCAGCGCGCCACCGAACGCGTTGGTGAAGTAGTTGCACCCGTCGGGTGCCTTCGCCATGAATTCGGCAATGATGCCCACCGCGTCGGACGGTAAGGGCTCCGTCATGAACTGCGAGGAGAACTTCCAGTTCGCCGGTTCTTCTGTGATGGGGATCTGGAACCCGGCGTAGATCTCCGGCCACGTCGAGTCCTGCACGACGATATCAGGGCTCCCGATCGACAGCATCGGCGAAAGGAGCTGCAGCGCTTCGGCTTCCGTCCCGCCGGCAAGCAGGGCATGTAACCCGACCTTGTCGCCCTCGATCTCCAGCTGACTCGTCAGCCGAGGGTCCACGTACGGCGCGGACTGCTGCCAGGCCTCGAACACCGGCTGCAGTTCATCGAAGCCGGGCCACGTGGCGACGACGAAGATCGAGTGTGTCAGCGGATGAATGCGATACGTCAACGACGTGACGATGCCGAAGTTTCCGTTGCCCGCGCCCCGTAGCGCCCACAACAGGTCGGGGTTGTTGTGTTCGTCGGCGGTGATCACCTGGGCGCCGCCGTCGGCTGAGGCGACGACGATCTCGACCCCCAGCAGGTTGTCCGACGCCATTCCGTAGTTGCGTGTCAGCAGGCCGAAGCCGCCGCCGAGCGTGGCACCGACCAACCCGACGCTGCCTTCTGTTCCGGTGGGTGCCGCGAACCCCGCCTCGCCGAGTCCGGTGACCGCCTCGAGCTGATTGAGCCCCGCCCCGACGGTGGCGGTCCGGGCATGCGCGTCGATCGCCACCGATTTCAACCCGCTGACGTCGATCACGACGCCGCCGTCGACGCCAGACCAGCCTTCCAGGGCGTGGCCGCCGCTACGTACCCGGACGGCGAGTCCTTCCTGGCGTGCCCAGGTCAGTGCGTTGAGGACATCGTCTGTGCTGTAGGCGAATACGACGGCCTTGGGACGGTGGGTGAAGAAGTGGTTCCAGCCGCGGCTGGCAGCGGGGTAGTCGGCGTCGCCAGGGTGCACCACCCGGCCGGTCAGTACAGCAGCCATGATCACTCCACCTCCGCGAACATGTTGGGATCACCGGGCTCTTCCTCGAGCACCGAACGATTGAACGTCCACATGTAGAGGAAGTACAGCCCGCCGGCTGCAGACAACCCGAAGGCCAGCGCGATGGGCGCCCATCCCGGGGATGTCGTGATCACCACGAACAGTGAAATGATCACCCACACAAGCGCTCCGATCGCCACCGGCCATTCCCAGCGACCCAGATCGAATCCGCCCGGCCTGCGATCGAGCTTGTGGCGCGTCGCGAGATACAAGATGATCGTGAACAGGTAGGGGAGCATCGTGACGATCGCGCCGGCCATGATGAGTTGCAGCAGTGCGTCTCCCGGCATGAGCGCCATCAGGATCACACCGACGGCCAGGACCAGGAATGTCGCGGGTATCGGTGTGCGGGTGCGCGGGTTGACCCGGCCCATCACCTTGTGGGCGGGAAAGCGCCCGTCGCGCGACATGGCGTAGATGTAGCGTGCTCCCGACACCATGGCAACCAAGGCGGCCCCGAAGAATGCGAGGGCGATCGCGGCCAGCAGCGGCCGCTCGAAGCCCGGTCCGAAGCGCTGGTTCATGATCTCGGCGACCGGCGATTCGGTGTTGGAGACCTTGGCCATGTCGGTGATCGACACGGTCAGGATGATGACGAACACCATCCCCAGTACCGAGGCTGCGATGACCGAGCCGATGATCGCCCGCGGAACGGTGCGCGTCGGATTCTTGGCTTCCTCAGCCATATTCGATGCCGTCTCAAAACCGACAAGCGTCGACAACCCCATGATCGATGCCGCCATCAATCCGCCGCCAATGACCCAGAAGTTCGGGTTACCTTCGGTGATGCCGCGGGAGAACAGGTTCGCCGGTTCCGCGTTGCCACTCACCATGATCGCGATGGTCAGGGCGACACCGATCACGAGCAGGATCGCCAGCTCGACCCCGACCGACAGTGAGTTGACCCAACCGACGATGCGCGTCGCGGCGACGGCCAGGACGAACTGAATGACCAACAGCGCCACCGTCATCAGTCGCGCGGTGGTTTCACTGGGCTCCATCCCGAACAACGGCATCAGGCACTGGCTGGCCAGGGCGTTGTCGATGGTCACCGGACTGGCGACCGCACTCAGAACGGCCAGCCAACCGAAGGCCCAGCCGAGTTTCGGGCTCGCCAGCCGCGACGCCCACGCGTAGGACGACCCGCTGAGCGGGATGCGCGCAGCGAATTGCGCGTACACCAACGCCACCAGAATCTGTCCGATCGCGACGATGGGGAACAGCCAGATGCCAATCGGGCCCGAATCCCGCAATACGTCGTCATAGGTGGCGAAGATTCCCACCGCGACCGACAGGGAAGCAAACGAAATGGCAAACACCTGAAAGCCATTCAGTGTTCGCTTGAGTTCCGGCTCGTAGCCGCAGTCTTCGCAGAAGTCGTCGGCGGCTTCGTCGCCCGCTATTACCTGCGTCATTTTGCCCGTCCTTGCACTGGTGGGAGGTAGGTGTGCGCGGGCTCAGTTACCGCGATGGGTCGTGGCCGTGTGGGTGGCGCCGGCCGGGGGAGCCGTGTGGGCCGAGCCTGGAATGTGGGTGCCGCTGTCGTCGCCATGGATCGGGATCGGGTGATCCCGGGGAAAGACCTCTTGGTCGCCGCGGTCGTCGGACCGGAGTTGGTGGGTCCCGGTCGCCGGTCCCGAGGGGTCGGCCTGGGCCACACCGGAGCCGATGCCGAGAGCTGCAGCAGTGATGCCGCCGAAGAGCGCGCCGTAGGCGGCCAACCTGGTGATGCCGGTGATCGTGTTCATGCTGTTGAACGTATGGCGCATGGACACACCGGTTCTTCGGCTGAACTATGTGTTCGCAGAATGCGGTATGGGTCAAATGATGTAGGGAGCCCGGTCATGCGCTCGGGTCGGACGGCCCCGTCGCCGCCAACCCGCCTACCCCTCCGATGTGGTTGATGGCGGTACGTGATGGCTGATCGGTAGCGCGTTGTAATGCCATACGCATGCCTCCCGGCGAGTAGTCGACGGAGTGTAGCGGGCAAAGGCGTTGTTGCGACGCGACTCCGGCAAAGCGAGCACCGACAACGTGAATATGAGGTGAGCGCGCCGGTACCAGTTGGCGAGCAGTGCGCCGATTCACGCGTCCAGCGCCCCGAAAAGGGTTATGAATCAACAATGAGCAACCACCACGTGAACCTGACACCGCAGGAAGACTCGCTGATCGGCGAGAGCCAACCGGAAGCGCTGGCCCGCATGGACGCCAAGCAGCTCAAGGAATTGCAGAGTCGGCTCCGGCAGGCGCGGGAGAAGAACTTCAGCCTGTTGCGGCGCCAGGGCGCCGCTCGAGTGGAGACCGAGGGTGGCCGCGGCGCCGCGCAGCCGGCCAATGAGAAACGTTCGGAAAAGGTGGAGGTCTTCGATGAGGCGCTGGTTCGGGTGACCGAGCGTCTCGACGCTATCGCCGAGTAGCAGCTACCGGGCGGGGTCTCCGGGGCGCCCGCCCCGCCCACCGATGCCGCCGTTTCCGCCGGTGCTTCCGTTGGGCGGACTTCCGGCCCTGGCTCCTCGACCGGCTATGGTTCCGCCGACGCCCAGCCCGCCGTTGGCCCCTGAGCCACCGGCACCGCCCGGCCCCGAGTTGCTGTTTCCGCCTTTGCCGCCATAGCCGCCCGAGCCGCCGACGATTCCGCCGTTCCCACCGCCGCCTCCGCTGCCGCCGTTTCCGCCGGTGCCGGTGGTCGCGCTGCCGCCCTGACCCCCGACTCCGCCTGAACCGCCCGAGATTCCGCCGGCACCCCCAGCGCCGCCCTCACCGCCCAACCCGCTGACCCCGCCGGTGGTGCCGCCGCCGGTGCCGCCGTCGCCGCCACCGCCGCCGACGCCGAAAATGCCGCCCGTGCCACCGACGCCGCCTTGGCCGCCCTTGAAAGATCCTCTGTTACTACCGTTTCCGCCGGCACCGCCGAATCCGCCACGGCCGTCTATCGCACCGCCGTTGCCGCCGCGACCGCCTTGCCCGCCTGCTCCGCTGGTGCCGGCGTCGCCTCCTTGCCCGCCGTCGCCGCCACCGTGGAAGAGTCCGCCGTTCCCGCCGGCGCCCCCGCCCCCACCATTGCTGATGACGACGGTGACGCCGAGGCCGCCGTCACCACCGTTGCCGCCCTGACCTCCGACACCACCGAACAGCCCGGATTCGCCACCGCGGCCACCGGTGCCGCCGTTACTGCCCGGGGATCCCGCACCGGCGGAACCGCCGTTGCCTCCGTGGCCGCCGAACACGCCGCCGTCGCCGCCGCGGCCGCCAGCGCCGCCGCCGCTCGCGCCGAAGCCGCCGTCGCCGCCGTCGCCCGACAGCACACCACCGCGGCCGCCGTCGCCCCCGTCGATGTGCTCGGAGGTCCCGCCGCCGCCCCGTCCACCAGAGCCGAACAGGCCGGCGCTGCCGCCGCGGCCGCCGTTGGCGCCCTCGCCGCCATTGCCGAGAAGCCAGCCGCCATTGCCGCCGTTGCACGCGGTGCCACACGTCGCCGGGTCGGGGCTGTATCCGTTCCCGATCAACAGCCCGCCGTTGGGATGCTCGGCAGTACCGTCGCCGACGAGCATGATCGGGGCGGGCGCGACAGACACAAACATGGCATGACCCGGGCGGCTGTCGCCACAGGAGTGAATGTCCGAATTACATTGTGGTGCAGCACTTGCCGGGGCTGTCGCCGCGAATGCGACGACAACGTAGCCGGTCCCGGCGATCGCTGCGCCCGCGACGCCGCCGCGTAGATCACGCAAGGTCGTCATACAGTGGCCTGCCCGATGGCGAGTGGATGGACGACGGCCGGCATCCCGTGCCACACCGCGGCATCGGCCCTCACCGTGAACCCGCAGGCCCGCATCAACTGCAGGGTCGGGCGGTTACATACGCATCCGCCCGCGAAGCCGCGCCATGGCCGCAGCATCACGTCCTGAAACGCCGCAAGGAGACGCGAGCCCGAGCGGATGTGTTCGATGAACAACAGCTGCCCGCCCGGTCGTAGGACGCGGGCGATTTCCCGCAACGCAGCCTCGGGGTCGGGGACGGTACACAAAACCAGCGTCGAGACGACGGTGTCGACCGAGGCGTCGGGGAACGGCAGGTGCAGGGCGGACGCATCAGAGATCCGCGCGGCGCGCCCGACCCGTTCGAGCCGCCGGGCGAGTGCGCGGCGCATCGCTGGTTCGGGCTCGGTGAGCACGAGCTCGTCGACGCCATCGGGGTAGTGCGGGAGGTTCAGCCCCGTTCCGGCGCCGATCTCGACCACCCGCCCGCGCGCGCCGGCCACCAGCTCGCGCCGCCGGCGCCGCATGCCGACCAGTTCGCCCAGCCAGACGAACGGGTCATATACCAGCGCCATGACGCGCAGCCACACCGCGTAGGTGGGCGTGGGCTGTTCATCGGTACGGGAATCGTCGCGGGCAGTCTCGGTCATGTCGAGAACGTACGGTTGCGGCCCGTCGCCCCGCATCGCTCAACCCGGCCATCTTGCGGGGATGGCCCGTTCAGGTCACCCGAGACAGACCGCCGCCCTCGAGTGCGGGAAATCAGGTGAACCCAGAAGCGCTGTGGCTCGTGTCGTAGCAGACGACAGTTCGGGTCGCCCACCAAGACAGGGGTCTCAGGCGCATCGTGGAACAAGGTCTGATGGGACTCGCTTTCGGCGCCGGGTTGGTGGCTGTGCTCAACCCGTGCGGTTTCGCGATGCTGCCGGTCTACATGACGCTGGTGGTGCGCGGCGATGCCACGGGTCAGCTCACCGCGGTGCGCCGAGCCGCGGTGGCAACGATCGAGATGGTGCTGGGTTTCATGACTGTGTTCGGTGTCTTCGGCGTGCTCACGGTCTCGGCGGCCGCTGCTGTGCAGCAATACCTGCCGTACGTCACGGTGGCGATCGGCGTCGTCCTCGTCGTCCTGGGGATCTGGTCGCTGGCCGGTCGGCACCTACCCGGCCTCAACCCGGTGACCCAAAGCAGCCGATGGGCGCCGACAGTGCGCGGCGGTTCGATGTTCGGCTACGGCGTCGGATATGCGATTGCGTCCCTGTCCTGCACGATCGGGCCTTTTCTGGCCGTCACCGCGGCCGGCTTCCGCAGCGGGCTGATGGTCAACGGGTTGGTGACCTATCTGGCGTACGCGGCGGGGATGTCGCTGATCGTCGGCGTCCTGGCCATCGCCGCCGCATTCGCCAACCCGATCGGGGTGTACCGGCTGCGTCGAATCCTGCCCTATATCAACAGGTTCGGTGGCTTCTTGGTGCTGATCGTGGGGTTGTACGTCGGCTACTACGGTGTCTACGAGATACGCGTCTTCAGCGGCGCCGCGGCACCACGAGACCCGGTGATCGCCGGCGCCGGACGCATTCAAGGCGGTCTGGCCGAGTGGGTGCACGGCCACGGCGGCCATCCCTGGCTCGCGGCGTTGGCGGTGCTGATGCTGAGCGCGTTTGCGGTGTCCTGGACCAGGCGGCTGCGCCGAACCGCCAAGGTTCGCCGCGTACTGCGGCTTCATTCCGGCGGTTTCAGTCCGTCGTCGTCGTGACCGACTGAGTTGTGACCGACTGGGTCGTGACCGACTGAAATCCCTTGGTTTCCTGCTGAACCAACCGGAATCGCCACTCGTGACTCAAAAAAGAGGACACTGAGTGCGCGATCAGGGAAAGTTCATCACAGAACAAGGAGTGTCGATGTCGACACCAACGGTTGAGGCGAACGACGGTGTCGGGCCGCCCGAGGTCACGCCCGGCGACGCCCGGCAGCGGATCTTGGAGGCGACGGTCGAATGCTTCCGCGCCCACGGGTACGAGAAGTCGTCGATGCGCCTGATCGCCAACACGGCCAAGGTGTCCCAGACGCTGCTGCACTATCACTTCGAAACCAAAGAGAAGCTCTTCGACGCCGCCATCAACGATGTGGCGACGAAACTGTTCGCCACGGCAGCGACCCAGCTGGTGCCCGCAGAGTCGGTCGGCGACGGGCTGGCTGACGCTGCCGGCCTGCTGTACACCCTGTTCATCGACAATCTCGACACGGTCACCTTCGTCGTCGAGTTCGGGGCGGCTGCCAACCACAACGAATTCCTGCGCACCGCCTACCTCGAATTCCGGGACACCCAGCGGCGGCAGTTCGCCGGGCTGCTGCGCTCCATTGCCGGTGATGCGGCGCCGGAACATGTGATCGACGAATCGGTGCGACTCATGGAGGTTGTGCTGCTGGGGATGTCGATGCAGCGCCCTTTCGCGTCCGATCAGGACCGGTTGCGCGGCGACTTCGACAGCTTTGTCATCATGCTCATCACCCGGCTCTTCGAGGGCTTGGCCTCGGGGTGACGTGATGACCACAGTCGACGGTCCGTCGTCACCCGGCGACACCCACCCGTACGCGCTGTGGGATGCGGCGTATGTTCTCGGCTGCCTGTCGCCGGCGGAGCGGCGCGATTTCGAGACACACCTGATGGGCTGCCCGTCGTGCGTTGATGCCGTCAGTGATCTCAGCGGTATGCCTGCGCTCTTGGCGCAGATCGACCGCGGTTACGTCGACACCCTTGACGATCGAGGTGGCCAGGCCTGGCTGCCGCCGCTGCGGGATGAATTGCTGGCCGAGGTCACTGCGCGACGGCGTCGCTCGAGGACGGCGACGTGGGCGTGGTCCGGGGCGGCCGCGTTGGTCGTCGGCCTTACCGTGGTTGCCCTTCAGTCGAACCCGATGGTGGTGACACCTGCACCGGTCGAAGCCTCCGCGCTCACGATGACGCCGGTGACGCCGGTTCCTCTGACTGCCACAGTCACTCTCACCCGCCGGAGCTGGGGGACCCGCATCGAGATGCACTGCCTCTATGAGGCGGGACCGATGGACCTCGGCCATGACGGCGGTGAGGTGACCGACACACTGGCGATGGTGGCGGTCGGTCGCGATGGGAGCCGCACCCAGCTGGCGACCTGGACGGCACGGATCGCGATACCGGCATCGCCTGCTGGCAGCACATCGATGCCTGTCGACGACATTGCCGCAGTCCAAATCGTTTCCGTCGACGCGGGTGCGGTGTTGCTCGAACGCGACCTCTGACGCTGCTGCCGGGCCGAATTTCTTGGACGTGACGCGCCAACGTTTGCCCACGCGCCTTACCTTCAGATCTGCCTGCGCCCTCAGTCTGCGTTGGCGGCGAACTGAGCTTCGAGGTCGTCGCGGGTGACCGGTGGTCCCGGGAGCGGTGCTTGGTCAGGTGATCGCAGACCTCGAACGAACAAGCTGAGGTGGCGGCGGCCGATGGCGGGCCACGCGGGACCGTGGGGCAAAGGCTGGCCGGTCATGACCGCACAGACGATGACGTCAGTGGCGTTGACGTCGGGGTGCACCGTCCCGGCCGTGCGACCCTCGGCGAGGAAGTGTTCGAGGGAGGCGTTGATTCGTCGACGGGCGGCGACGGCCGCCTCGGAAGTTAGGGGCGGCGCTCCGCGCAGGGGCAGCACCAGCTGGTGGCCGAGGTTCAAACTTTCGATCAGGTAGGTCTCTACCGCGTCGGCGCCGGTCTGCCCGGACTCCTCGATCCGATCGAGGATGTCGATGAGCATGTCGTACGAGCGGTGCTCCAGGGCGTGCAGCAGCGCCGTGCGGTCCGGGAACCCGCGATAGAAGGTGCCGACACCGACGCCGGCGGCCTTCGCGATGTCGGCGAGCGGAATGTTGAGTCCCTGATGGGCCATCGCGTCGGCCGCGGCGCGCAGAATCTTCTCTCGGTTTACGAGCGCATCGCGCCGGACCGCGCGCCGACGTGGCTGCGGGGACAACTCAGCGGTCATCCCTCGAGTGTCACACAACACCTGCATCGTCTGACGAGCACGACATGGCGATTCGAACGTTGCCGTTCACGAAGCGCTAGCCGCAGGGAGTCGACTCAGCCGGGCTGCAGGCAAGCCACCGGCGATGCCAGGTCTGTCTGCGGCAAAAGACGTTGAAGCACAATCGATCTCTGAGTTCTGCGCGGCCGCGCCAAGATCGACCACGGGGTTGGTCGGCGCGAAATCCGGACGGCCCGGATCGAATCCTTGCGGCGGCAGCGACTTCGTATTGCCGGAACGCCGGCCGCGACCTACCCTATCGTTATGCGGAATAATTCGTCCGCTCCTGATCGTCGCCGCATCCGCGCGACACAGCTGCGGCCCGTGATCGGAGAAGAGTGTGGCGCTATCTGGTGTGGTCGCCGTCGTTGGAGCAACCGGGCAGCAGGGCGGTGCCACCGCGCGGGCTCTGCTGAGCGCTGGGGTGGCGGTACGGGCGCTGGTCCGCGACCCGCAGAAACCGGCTGCGCAGGCGCTGGTAGCTGCCGGAGCCAAACTGGCCATCGCTGATTTCGACGACTCGGCAAGTGTTCGCACGGCCTTCGAGGGCGTCGAACGTGTCTTCGCGATGACGACGATGACATCGGGCCGTGGCACGGAGGGTGAGATCAACGATGGCATCCTCATCGCGGATGCGGCCAAGTCTGCCGGAGTCGAGCATCTCGTGTACAGCTCGGTGGGCGGCGCGGAGCGGCACACCGGGATCCCGCACTTCGAGAGCAAGCGCCGCGTCGAGGAGTACATCGAAAGCCTGGAAATACCAGCCACATACGTGCGGCCGACGTTCTTTTATGACAATCTGCTGAGCCAGTCGTCGAACTTTGAGGCGAACGATATAGTCGTGCGCCTTCCGATGCCCGACGGTGTTCCGCTGCAAATGGTGGCCGTCAGCGACATCGGCGCCGTCGCCGGCGCTGTGCTCATCGACCCGTCTCGTGTCCCCACGGGAGCGGTCGAGATCGCCGGCGACGAGCTGACCGGCTCGCAGATCGCCGACGTCTTCGGACGCCGGGCGGCACAACCAGCTCGTTTCGAAGCTCTGCCGACAACCGATGCCGGAGATGACGACCTGCGCGCGATGTTCACGTGGTTCTCCACGCCGCCGTCCTACCAAGCAGATCGGGCGCTCACCGCGGAACTCGCCCCTTCTGTGCAGACATTCGAACAGTGGCTCGATCAGCGCTGGAACCGATGATCAGCCCGACCTGGCAGTTCGGCCGGCGCGGGGCCTGGAACCCGCATAAACACAGGACGTCTGGCTGTCCTATCACGAGAGGCGACGCGATATGAGCATGGCATACCTGGCTCAACCCGAACAGCAGCAAAAACTGGAATGGCTCGATGGTGGCACGCTGGCGATCTTGCTGGACGGCAAGGCAACTGACGGCCAATTAATGGTCGGACGGTTTGACGTCGGCGAAGGTGAGGCGCCGCCGTACCACAAGCACACCCGCGAAGACGAGGTTTTCATGCTGATCAAGGGAACGGCATTGGTTTGGGTCGATGACCAAGAGATGGAGCTATCCGAGGGTGGGATCGTGTTCTTGCCCAAGAACATTCCGCACGCTTACCGCATCACATCGAAGACGGCTGACTTGCTGATGATCAATACTCCGGCGGGGATCGAGGGCATGTTCCGGCATTCTGGGCGCGATCGGGCGACGCCGCGACCGGACGACTTCGAGATCACGCCTTCGAAGATGGCCGAAGGGGCAAGGGAATTCGGCCAGATCATTCTTGGCCCCCCACGTTGACGTTCCGTCCGAGCGGGTCTTACCCGGTGGGGTGTGCGCCAAGGAGGAACCTCGTGGACGGTTCTGGCGCCGGGCGCGCTCCAAAAACTTAGACGACAACAACTTTCGGTATGGTGCCCGGAGCGGCGCTCGAGGCCAGGCCGGCGAAGTACGCGCCTGACCACATCCACAGTCCCGCTTGCAGCCGCAGTGAGCTGCGACCGATGGCCGCATCGCCGTCGGCGTAGGCGGTCATGCTGGACAGTACGGCGGCCTTGCTGACCATCAGGTATGCCGAACTCAGCTGCACCAGTGCGGTATACGAAGCGGGGGAGAAGCCGGCTTGGGCCAGCCCTTCCCAGACGAACCGCCCCGCGCCGGTAGCTCCTTGGAGCACGCTGGTCCACATCGACATCTCCGCCCAGCCGGGCGTGGCCGGGTCGTCGAGCTTGCCCAGTGCGCTGTCGTAACGCGTGGCGAGTTCCAACGGGAACGCCGTCGAGTTGCACGCCAGAAAGCCGCTGCAGGCCAATGTGTCCTGCATCGACGGCACGCCCGCCGGCGGATGCTCCAGTACCACCTGCAGATAGCCGCGGTTGTACCCGTAGAGCGCCAGCAGCACCGGCACCGAGACGTGTGCGACCGCGGAGACGACCCAATCCGGCGCACTGGCCGCCGCGCCCGTCAACCCGGCCGACACCGCGTCGAACAACCGGATGCCGATCGCCGACGGGGACAGGTCGATTGCCGGGAACGGCCCAGGGGGTGCCGGGATCGCCGGGGTGCTGGTGGGGCTGGCGTGCAGGTTGTCGCGCAACCAGATTCCGCCGAAGTAGCCCGATGCCGCCAGGTTGCCCATCAGCAACCGCACCTGGGGTGCCGGTATGTTGTCCTCGGCCAGCGCGTCCAGACTCTTGACGGCCAGGTCGCCGAAGAAGAACCGTGCGCTGTCGGCCGGATCACCGCCGGCGGCAACGAAATTCGTGGCAAACGGCTTCATGAATCCGGTGGACACCGTGAACGACGCGCCACTGACGACCGGCATCGGCGGCAGTGTCACCGATACTGTGGTCGCCACAGTCGTTGTCGCAGTCGACTTTTCGATCGATCGGGGAGCCGAGCGTGCGGCCAGTCGTGCGGCCGGGTGGTGACTGTCACTGCGGGCCGGCGCGGGTCGGCCGGCCTGCCGCGCCGACTTGGCGGCGGGCTTCGTCACCGACTTCTGGGCAGCGGATCCGGCGTCGGGAGCGGCCGAGGCCACCCCGTGCCCGAGGAAGAGCCCAGCGCCGATCCCGAGCGCGAGCACACCGCCTGCGAAATACCCCGATGCCTGCACGCTGCAGAGACTATCAGTTCAGCAAATATTGATGTCGGTGTTCAGTCGTTCAGTTCGGCGCGCACCTCGGCGACCGTGTCTTCGTCGCAGAGACGCAGACTGCGGGCCAGTTCGGCGGCCTGCCCGGCGTCTGCCACCAGGTGCATCGGAATGCCCTCGTCGCGCAGCGCCTGCGCGTGCTCGCGCAATGACACGTTGCGCTCGTCGTCGTCGGCGCCGACCTGCCGGATGATGGCCGCGAGCACCCGTCCGGGGAATTCGCGCGCCACCTCCTCGTAGATCAGCGGATCGCGCTGACCGCTGTCGCCGATCACGATGAAACGCATCCGCGGATAGGCCTCGAACAGCCGGCGCACGGCGGCTCGTTTGTGCTCGGCACCGCTGCGTCGCAGGTAGCGCTCGGTCGGGCCCCAGTCGGTGAGGAACATCGGACCTGGCGGAAAGGCGCGCAATTCCACGAACTGTTCCAGCATCGAATAGAACGACCAGCTGCCCGTCGAGACGTAGAAGAACGTGGGTTGCGCTCGACGGCTGCCGGTGCGGCTCTCGACACCGCGGGCCAGACCGCGGTAGAACGGCGCCATGCCGGGGATCGCCCTGCGTTGCTCCACAGCGTGCAGCAAGGTCCTGGCGACCATCGCCACACCCTCGGTCAGGCCGGTGAGAAGAATGGTGTCGTCGATGTCGGAGATCACCAGATAGGGCGCGGCCAGCGACGGTTTCATCACCCAGCCGGTGCCGACGGCCGGTTCGTCGTCGCCGATCCCCGCGGCGACCGCCTCCGCCGTGTGCCAGCCGACCCGCAGCTTGGGCACCGGCAGTGAGAAGTTGGCGAAGCCGTGGCTGTCGGTGACCTCGGTGGCCCGATGCCTGCCGATGCGCAGCTCGACCTCGGTACCGACGATGGACAACGTCGCGTGCCGTCGCACATTGCTCTGCGCGACGTCCCAGTACGGGATCCTGCTGTCGCCGGGCAACTCCGGTGTCTCCATCACCCGGACCCGGACCTTGGCGACGTCCTCGGCCACATACCCGCGGTAGACCACGACGTGAACACCACGGAAGGCGCCCAACTGCACCTTGAGGTCACGACGTCGTTCGGTGAGCTTGCCCTCCAGCCCGGCCACAACGGCGGTCAGATCCGATGTGATCCGGCGAGGCAGACGAGGCATGGGAACAGCATGGCAGCCCGACGTCCCCCGATTGGTGGACACCGGATTCATCCTCTGCATCGGCCGACCGACCGATGCCGTCGACGCTCGCGAACCAGCAGAGTCATGGCAACGACGACAACACCGAATTGGAGGTCAGCCATGAAGGCTCGAATCTCGCGTTGGCTGGAGCGGGTGGGCAACAGCCTCGGCGGCGCGGATGCGCTGACTCCGATCGATCCCTATTACGGCGCGACCTGGACCGGTCGGGTGCCCGCCATGGTGGAAGGGCGCGCCGTGAACGCCGGCCGGCTGCCGATGATCGCGGCCGCGCACCTGCCGGTGTTCTGAGCCCGCGGTCTGGGACCCCGCGGTCTGGGACACTGTCGCCCATGGACTCGCTCGTCTCGAACGTCTCCGACACCGCCCGCTGGGTGACCGCGCACCGGGCGAAGGAATCGGCGCGGCCCGACGCGCTGTTCCGCGATCCGCTGGCCGAACGGCTGGCGGGGCAACAGGGCCACGCCATCATCGCCGCCGCGCCGCGCAGCATTCGCGACGGCTGGTGGCTGGTCGCCCGCACCAAGATCATCGACGACCTCATTGCGCAGGCCATCAGCCAAGGGTGCGACAGAGTGCTGAACCTGGCGGCCGGTCTCGACACCCGGCCTTACCGGCTGGACCTGCCGGCCGGGCTGGAGTGGGTCGAAGCCGACCTTCCGGCCCTGGTCGCCGAGAAAGAGCAACTGCTGGCCGATCAGACCCCGCGCTGCCGGCTGTCGCGCCACGCCGTAGACCTGGCCGATCCGCGCGCCCGGAACGCGTTTCTCGACGAGGCTCTCGCCGGGGCGACGAAAGCCTTCGTGCTGACCGAGGGCCTGCTGATGTATCTGGACGAAGCCGATGTCACCGGGCTGTCCGCGGCTTTCAAGCGCCCCGAGATTGCTTGGTGGACATTCGATTTCGGATCCGGCGGGATCAAGAAGACGATGAACGACAAGACCGACGGCATGATGCGCAACGCGCCGATCAAGTTCGCCCCACCTAACGGGCTGGCGTTCTTCGAAAACCTGGGCTGGTCGGTCGTTTCCGCGGAATCACTGTTGACGGCGGCCCGCCGGTTGCGGCGGTTGCCGCTGCTGCTTCGGCTCGCGGCCCGCCTACCGCAGCCCGATCCGCGCAACCCGGGCGACAAGATGTGGAGCGCGGCAGTGTGTGTCACGCCGCGGGCGCGCTCAGGCCAATAACGGATCGATCGCCGAGCGCGGAACCAGCACCTGGGTGGCGCCCGCCGACTCGGGCAGCAGCTGGCCCTGGCTGAAGAAGAAGATCACGCCGTCGTTGGTGATCGCGAAGTCCTGGTAACTCGCGGGGTCCATCCCCGTCACCGGATCGACCGTGATCGGCTGGCCGGCCTGTTTCTGCAGTTCGGCGACGACGATCGGATACACCACCGGCAAGGGGTCGGCGTCCGGGCGCCACAGCGTGTCGTAGGTGATCGGCGTGCCGGAGGCCTGATCCCAGTTGAACGCTTTGAACGATGTGCCGGGGTGTGCGCCGCCGATGTTCTCGTAGTTCTGCAGCACCAGGGACTCACTGGTTCGCGGCGGGACCGTCGAGGTGTACGAGGTTGCGGTGATGTCGAGCTCGAACGGCACGTCGCCCGGATTGGACGCCTTGGCCACGTTGAGGAAGCCGTCGCGAGTCCGGCTGATGTAGTCGGCGACGGGCTTGAGGTCCGGGTAGCGGCTGGGGAAGCTGATCTTGACCTGGTATGCCGGGGCGGATTGCTGGATATCGCACGTCTGCCCGTTGTCGACGCCCTTGAGATCACCGCAATAGTTCGTGGGCGCGGCCGCGGCGATGCCGGGGGCGCCCGTGATCGCGGCGGCCGCGATCAGCGTGGCCAGGGTCGCCTTGCGCATGTCGGGGTCCTTCCGTCGTGTCGACCCAGACTAGGACATGGCGTCGCGGCCAACGGGCAAGCGGTCTAGCGGAGGGCAGCACGGCCTCGGATGCGCCCGAGGACCACCAGCACCAGCAGCGTGACGAGAAGCAACAGTGTGGTGCTGGCCGCCGCCTGAAACGCCTGACCGCGATCAGTGAGCCCGAAGATGGTCACCGGCAGGGTTTTCCATGTTGCGGGATACACCATCACCGTGGCACCCAGCTCGCCCATCGACAGTGCCACGGCCAGCCCGGCGGCCGCGCCGAGCGCGGGCAACAGAAGCGGAAGGGTGACCCGTAGGAGCACTCGGGCCGGGCCGGCACCCAGCGACTCCGCGACCTGCCGGTAGGCCGGGTCCAACCGATTCAGCGCAGCCGACACCGCACTGAAGGCGAACGCGAGCACCAGCACGAAGTGGGCGAGGATGACGATCCACCGGGTGCCCCCCAGAAGGACTGGACGGCTGTTGAAGGCGATCAAGAGCCCCAGTCCGATTGCGACCGACGGCACCGCGATCGGCAGATGGAATACGGCATCGGTCAATCGGCCCAGCCAGCGGGGCGCATCCTGGACCGCGATCGCGGCCCAGGTTCCGAACACGAGCGCGAGGCCGCCGGCCAGGACCGCGGTCTGCACGCTGACGGAAAGGCTGGCGAGATTCTCGCCGGAGAGCGCCGGTCCGAATCTGGCGAACCCGACGTTCGACGGCAGCGGACCGTTCCACGCGCCGGAGAGTCCGGCGATCACCACGGTTCCCAGGGGGGCGACGAACACCACCAGCACCACCACAGCGAAGACGGTCAACACTATGACCCGACTACGCCTGCCCCACAGCAACATCCGGCTAATCCCCTCAGGCCCGGCCGACGGAGACGCGGGTGAAGACGGCCCGGTAGCCGGCATACAGGGCCAGGGACAGCGCGATCTGGACTGTCGCGATCACCGCCGCGCCGGGCAGGTCGAACGTCACAATTCCCCGGGTGTAGATCAGCACCGGCAGTGTGATCACACCCTTCGCGCCGGTGAACAGGACGATCCCGAATTCGTTGAGTGTCAACAGCAACACCAGGCTGCCGCCGGCCATCAGAGCCGGCCACGCTTCGGGCATGATCACCGACCACAGCACCCGCAGGGGAGACGCACCCAGACTCGCCGCAACGTCGAGTTGCTGCCGGGGGAGAAGCGCGAAAGCCGCCAACAGCGGGCGGATGACGAACGGAGTGAAGAAGGTGACCTCGGCAGCAATCACGCCCGCCGGGGTGTACAAGAAATTGAGCGCCGGCGAGGAGCTTCCGCCGACGGTGGAGATCAATGCATTGACCGCGCCCGCGCTGCCGTAGATGAACGTGAAAGCGAGCGTGATCAGAAACGATGGCAGTGCGAGGACCGAGTCGATGAGTCGGCCGACCACCGATGATCCCCGAAATGGCATGAATGCCAACACGACTGCCAGAAATGTCCCCAGAACCAGACAGCCGGTTGTCGACGTCACCGCGATCGCCACGGTGCGCCACAGGGCAGACCGAAAAGCCGGCGAACTCAACACCGATTCCCACGTGTCGGTACCGAGGCCGTCGCCGCGAACTTTGGCCGATTCCAGGCACACTCGCAACAACGGGTAGACCGCGACGAGCAACACGATGAGCAGCGGCGGCAGTGTCCACCACACTTGCCTGCGGCCGCGGCCCGGTCGGCCGGTGGGTGCCGCCTCGGTCGGTGCGGGCTGGTCGAGAAGTGCCGTCATCGACCCACCTGGACGAGCACGCCCGCCGGTTGCGGAAAACGCACACCGACCTCGGTGCCCACCGGGTAGCCGGTGTGTCCGGGCGCGTCCACCTCGATGAGGCGGTCGGTCATCCCTGCCACCGACAACACCACACGCGTCGTCGCACCCCGCCACACCGACGCGTTGACGGTGGCACGCAGTGCTTCCGGATGGCCCAACCCCACGACTTGCAGCGCATGCGGCCGAATGCACAGCAGCGCCTGCGCGCCGGGCGCCCAATCGACCTTCCCAACGGCGGGCTGCGGCGCCTCGGCGCTGACGGTCTTGTGTGCGACACTCACCAGCGCGGAGGTGCCGATGACGCGCCCGATGGTGCACGGGATCAGGTTGGCCCCGCCGAGAAAGGCCGCCGTGAAACTCGTCGGCGGGCGCGTCCACAGGTTCTGGGCGGTATCGACATCCATCAGCCGCGCGTCGTTCATCACAACCACGCGATCGGCCAGTGCCAGCGCCTCGGCCTGGTCATGGGTGACGTACAGCATCGCGGTGTCCGGCAGTGCCTCTTTGAGTTGCTGCAATTCCGCCAGCATCGACTGACGAAGCCGCGCATCCAGGGCGGCCAGCGGCTCGTCGAGCAGAAGCACCTTGGGGCGGATCGCCAATGCACGTGCGATCGCCACCCGCTGCTGCTGTCCACCGGAAAGTTCACGCGGCAAACGCTTTCCGAATGACGCCATACCCACCATGTCGAGTGCTTCGGCGACGCGCGGACCGATCTCCCGGCGGGCGACCCGGTGGGACTTCAATCCGAAGGCGACGTTGTCGGCGACCCGCATGTGCGGAAACAATGCGTACGACTGCAGCACGACCCCGATCCCGCGCTTCGACGGCGGCAGATCGGTGACATCACGTCCGCTGAGCCGGACCCGACCGGACGTCGGCCGGACGAATCCGGCGAGTGCGTTCAGCGCGGTCGACTTGCCCGACCCGCTGGGGCCCAACAGCGCGACGGTTTCACCGACGGCGACTCTGAGGTTGAAGTCGATCAGCGCGTCGGTCCGCTTCTTGCCACGCCGGTAGCTCACCCCCACCCGATCGAAGGTGATGGCCGGGGCCGCGTCGGATACCGCCGGTGCCGACCGGCTGGTCGAGGTGGCCTGAGATGAGCCGACGGCGATCTCGCTCACCTCAGTTCCCGGTGGCCTTCTGATAGGCGGCGACATCGGCGTCGAGGTCGGTGAGCACCGCGTTCCAGTCCGGCGACCAGACCTGCACACCGTTGAGCAGGCCGGTGGGTGTGGTGGTATCCGGCGAGCCGGCCGACGCCGAGACCACGGCATCCTTGACCGGGATGCCCAAAGCATCTGTGGCAACTGTCTTTTGCACCTCATCGGACAGCAGGAAGCCCAACAACTTCTTGGCCGCGTCTACATGCGGTGCACCCTTGGTGACACCTGCGACATAGGGCAGCGCGACCGTGGTTCGGGTGTGGTCGGCCATCTCGGGGAAGAAAATGACGAACTTCGAGCCGTCGTCTTTGATCGAGCCCAGATTCATCTGAACGTCACCGTTGGCCACCAGCAGTTCGCCGTTGCTCACCTTGGGCTGCAATTTTCCGGTGGACGACGACGGTCCGACGTTGTTGGCCTGCAGCTTGCCCAGGTAGTCCAGCGCGCCTGGCGTGCCCATCAGATGCTGCAGCAGAACGAGCACCGCGGTACCGTCGCCGGCCTGCCCGGGGGTCGAATACTGCACCTTCCCCTTGAATTCCGGCTTCAGTAGGTCATCCCAGCTGACCGGCATCGGGTTCGCGCCGGGATTGGCAATGAAGCTCAGCGCATTGTTGACGATCGCCACGTACTTGCCGTCGGGGCCGACAAGGTCCGGCGAGATGCCGGTCGTATCGGCGGCACCGGCCTGCAGCAGACCGGACTTGTCCGCTTTCTGAATGAACGGCGGCAGAGTGACCAACAAGTCAGCCTGCGGATTGGATTGCTCTTTCTCCACCCGCGATACCACCTCGCCGGAACCCGCTTCGACGACGTTGACGTTGATCCCGGTGTCCTTGGTGAATTTGGCGAACTGACCCTTGTACCAGTTACCCAGGCCGTCCGCGCTGTAGACAGTCAGCGTCGTGCCGCCGCCGGAGCTCGACGTGCCGGTACCGCCGCACGCGCTGAGTAGTGTCGCGACGAGGGCGACGCTGGCCACCGCCGTCCAATTTCGAATCTTCATCAGTACCTTCCGGTTACGCGGGTTTGGGTGATCAGGTCGGCGAATTCGGTCACGGTCGACACGATGTGGGTGGCCCCGGCGTCCCGCAGTTGCGCGGCGTTGTGCGCGCCGGTGAGCGTGCCGGCCGCGACTGCGCAGCCGGCGCGTAGCGCGCTGTGGATGTCGCTGCTGGTGTCTCCCAGCGCCGCGACGTTGCCGACCCCGTCGACCTGCAGACGCATCAGCGTGGTCAGGATCAGGTCGGGGTAAGGCCGGCCGCGAACGTCGTCGCCGGGCGCCAGTGTCAGATCGGCCAGCGACTGCCAGCCGAGCGCGGCCAGCAGCTTGTCCTGGGTGGCGGCGCTGAATCCGGTGGTCAATGCGACCTTCACGCCGGCCTGCCGCAAGGCGGTGATGGCGTCGGCCGCCCCCGGAATCGGCCGGGCGTTGCCGGTGTCGATCAGTTCGTCGTAGGCCTGCTCGAAGGCTTGATTGGCCCGCTGTGCCAGCTCTTCTGTTCCGAACAAAGCGCGGAAGACGGCGATCTTCGACTGGCCCATGGTGTCGAGCACATAGCGGCGCGCGCGTTCGCGTTCTTCGCCACTCGGTGGCAGGCCCGCTGCGGTGGCGGCAGCCTCGAAGGCCTCCACCACCAGGCCGTCGTCGGCTACCGTGGTGCCGGCCATATCGATGACTGCGAGTTGAATAGCGTTGTTCGCCATGATGTTTTCCTCGGTTTCCGTTCAGAGCCCGATCAGTTCTGCGGTGTGTTCGGCGATCGCGGGCGCCAGCGTCATCCCGCGGCCTCCGGGCCCGGTGATCACCCAGTTGCCGTCGCCGATCGCGCGCCGACACACCAGTTCGCCCGGGTCGACGCACTGGCTGTACACCCCGGCCCACCGTTGGCGAACCGGCGGCAAGCGCCGTCCCAGAAGCTCTTCGACCAACTCCACGAGATACGAGTAGGGCGCCTCGTGTACATCGAAGCCGAACGGCTCGGTGTATTCGTGGGTGTCGCCGATCGTGAGTCCGCCGTGGAGTCGCTGCACGCACAACAGTTGCATCCGGTCAGCTTCTGCAATGGGATGCTGAGGCTCGTTGTCCCGCAATCTGTTCAGTGCGGTCCCGGCGAAAGCCGGGTAGTACCGAAAGCTGTCGCCGTCGGCAATCGCGGTGCTCAGCGGTTCGCCGAGTGGCTCGGTCTGCATCATCTGTAGCCGCACCCGCCGCACCGGAAGATCTCCGGCGAGTTCGCGAGTGAGCCCGCCATGCGCCGCGCCGGGGCACAGCAGTACGACATCGCCCTCGTGATGGCGGCCATGGTCGTCGCGCACGGCGTGACGCTCGACCGATCGGGCTTCAGTGCCCGGAAAGAACAGGTACCGACCGCTGTTTGCCAGATGTGCGCGGATGGCGGGCAAGGCTTGCCGTGATTCCACGGCGGCATCGCGTGAACAATGGAGTCCGGCAAGGAAGTTGCCACGCAACGCGGGGTTGAGTGCACGCACCTCGGTGGGTTCCAGCAAGCGGAAGCCGCGGCGGGCGGCGTCGGGACGGCGGCTCACCTCCTCGGCGACGGCCACCTCTCGGGCGGTGCGCAGCAGCGTCAGCGACCCCGCGGGACGAAAGCCCACGCCGGGGACTCGCTCGCCGATCTTCTCCCACAATTCGCGAGCCCGCAGGGCGGCGTCGAGTTCGCACTCCGCGCGTCCGGAGACCCAGACCAGTCCGAAGTTGCGCACGGTGGCGCCGCGTGCTTCGACCTCTCGTTCCAGATGGACGACGGTGTGCCCGCGTTCGACGGCCTCCCACGCATGGGCGGTTCCCAGCACGCCGCCACCGACAATGGTCACCCGCATGGATAGAGGCTCTACGCCCCGAGCATCGGCGGACCTACGGTGCGGTTCCGCGCACCTGAACAGAAGTCAAACGATTGGTATAGACCAATTCGCGTTATCCTGTCAGCCATGGCCCTCACCGAGGTGCTGGCGGAGACGTCAGCCTTACTCAGGTCGCTGCGTGACGTGTGGGACGAAGACTGTGTCGACGAACTCGACCACGCGATGCAGGCCGCGGCCCGCGCCGTCGACGACGGCGCCGACGACGAACTGGTGCTGGCTGCCGCCCTGCACGATCTGGCGCACAGCCCGCTGTACGTCGGTCCCGACCGAGATCGCCACGACGTCGCCGCACGCAACTGGCTGACCCCGCGCTACGGCAGCCGCGTGGGATGGCTCGCGGGTGCTCATGTGATGGCCAAGCGCTACCTGGCCGCCACCGACCCGGCCTATGCCGAAGCGCTGTCACCGCGGTCGGTGCTGTCGCTGCGGCAGCAGGGTGGCCCAGCCGTCGATGACGAAATATCCTGGCACCCTTGGTGGTCCGACGGGCTGCGGCTACGGCGCTACGACGACGCCGCGAAAGTTCCCGGGGCGCCGGCGTTGAGCATCGCCGATGTCCTGGACATCGCTGAGCGAGTACTCAGACGCCGCACGACATGAGCAAGGTGCATCTGGTCCGCAGCGGCCTCGTCGAACTCTTGGCGGACTTGCAGGAGGGAGACGCCGTACCCGCCGAGCGGGACCTGGCGGTGCGATTTGGTGTCGCGCGTGACACGGTGCGGCAAGCGTTGCACGAGTTGCTCCTGGAGGGCCGTATCCAGCGTCGTGGCCGCGGTACCGTGGTCGCGAAGCCGAAACTCACACAACCACTTTCGCTGCAGTCGTACACCGAGGGCGCCGACCGGATGGGGCGCAAGCCGGGCCGCATCCTGGTCACGTGGGAGGACGTCGAGGCCACCGCCGAGCTGTCGGCCGGACTCGATGTCGAACTCGGGGAGCCGGTGATGCACCTCGAGCGTGTGTTGTTGGCCGACAACGAGCGAATCGGACTGGAGAGCACCTACCTGCCCCTGTCCCGGTTCGGCACGTTCTATCAAACCTTCGATGCGGAGACGTCGTTGTACGCGGCGATCCGTGCGACGGGGGTCCGGTTCGCCTCGGCCGTGGAGCGCATCGAGACCATCCTGCCCACTCCGCGGGAGGCGGGTCTGCTGATGACGACCACCGCCATGCCGATGTTGCATCTGCACCGTCGCTCACTGGACGTCCACGGAAGGCCCATCGAGGTGGTCCGCGCGCTGTACCGCGGCGACCGTGTGGCCTTCCAGACGATGCTCGTCGACGATGCGTGAGTCAGCCTGTGCCGGGCTAGGACACGCCGAGCAGTGACTCGATCCCGCTGCGGGCGAAGTACAGGACGAACCCGGCCGCGACGATCCACAGCAGCGGGCTGATCTCGCGGGCCTTGCCGGCGGCGGAGCGCACCACCACCCACGTCACGAACCCGACGCCGATGCCGTTGGCGATGGAATAGCTGAACGGCATCACCGCGACCGTGAGGACGACCGGTAGCGCCACCGAGAATTCCGAGACATCGACATGGCGCAGTTGGGAGAACATCATCGTCCCGACGATCACCAGCGCGGCCGCGGCGACTTCGGTCGGAACGATCTGGGCCAGCGGCCCGACGAACATCGCGGCCAGGAACAGCGCGCCGGTGACGAGGTTGGCCAGCCCGGTCTTGGCGCCCTCCTCGATGCCGGCCCCCGATTCGATGAACACCGTGTTCGACGAGGCCGACGTCGCGCCGCCGACGACTGCGCCGGCGCCTTCCACGACCAGAGCCGAACGCAGCCGTGGGAAGTTGCCCCGGTCATCGGCCAGTCCGGCTTCCCGGGACAGTCCGGTGAAGGTGCCCATCGCGTCGAAGAAGTTCGCGAACACCAGCGTGAAGACCAGCATCGTGGCGGCCAGGACGCCGATCCGCCCGAAACTGTCGAAACTGAAGGCGCCCACCAGAGATAGGTCGGGAAGCGCGAACGGGGACCCCGACAAGGTCGGCACGGACAGGGTCCAGCCCCCGTGGTTTTTGGTCGCGGGGCCGAGATGCCAGATCGCTTCGATGATGACCGCGACGACGGTGCCGGCCACGAGTCCCAGCAGGATTCCGCCCCGGACCTTGCGCACCACGAGTGCGCCGGTCAGTAGCAGTGTGAAGATGAACACCACCGTGGGCACGGTACTGATCGAGCCATGTCCGCCACCGCCCAAACCAACAGGGGGAGAGGGCAATCCGGTCGAGGAGATGAAGCCGGCGTCGACCAGGCCGATGAACATGATGAACAGGCCGATGCCGGCGGTGATCGCCAGCTTGAGCGGCATGGGCACCGCGTCGAACACGAGCCGGCGCAGCCCGGTGACGGCTAGCGCGACGATGACGAGGCCGTTGACGACCACCAGGCCCATCGCTTCCGGCCAGGTGACAGTACCGACCACGGTGGTGGCCAGGAACGAGTTGATGCCCAGCCCGGCGGCGAACGCGAACGGAAGCCGGGCGAACACGCCGAACAGAATCGTCATCACCCCGGCGGCCAGCGAGGTGGTGGCCGAAACCTGCGCGAAGCCGAGTTTGTGTCCGGTCACGTCGGCGGCCCCGGACAGGATGATCGGGTTCAGCACGACGATGTAGGCCATCGCGATGAACGTGACCAGGCCGCCGCGAACCTCGGCGCCGATCGTCGACCCGCGGGCCGTGATCTCGAAGAAGCGGTCGAGACGATTCACGCTTCGCACCCTAAGCGACGAGGTGGGTCAGGCCGGTGTTGCGGTGACCGGGATGGTGACCGTGCCTTGGCAGGCGCCGCTTTCGATGGTGGTCTGGAATGTGCCCGCCAGCGATCCGTCGGATTGCGGGGTATAGGTCGTCACCGAATGCGCCGGGTCGTAGGTGATTGTGCCGTCCGGCAGTGTGCAGTCCCATCGCCAGCTGTTCGACCTCGACCATTGCGAGCCCGTCCAGACGAAACTGGTCGATTGCGCGGCGTTGTCCTTGGGCGTCGGGCCGTCGATGACCGAGGCGGTACAGATGTCGGCCGAACAGTCCGTGTTGATCTTGTACGAGGCGGTGTAGGGCGTTTCCTGTTGTGTCGCCGCTTTCGACGTGCCCGACTTCTGATCGGTGTGGAAGGTGATCTTGTACCAACCACCCCAGAACACCTCGTCGGCGTGCGCGACCGGCGCGGCGATCAGCACAAGAGCGGCGCTCGACGCCACACCAAAAACCTTGAAGTCAGCCAAAATAACTCTCGTCACCGGTGGGATAGCCGCCACCGTTCGTGGCGATGTGAACGTGAGTGTAGTGGTTGGCGTCGTTTCCGCCGAGATCCGGCATGAGGGACGGTTTGCCGCCGTGGTCGTAGATGATGCGGCGCCAGATCACGTGATTCAACGACAGCCGGTCTGCGTTGGCCAGGGCGAATGCCGCGATCCGGTTGCCGAGTTCCTTGCCTTCCGGCGTCTGCCAATTCGGGATCATCACGTCGATGGCCAAGCCCATCGGATGCCACTTCAACGAGTCGGCTCGTACGCCGCCGATGTTGTGGATCTCCGGGAAGTAGGCGCTGATGAGGCGTTCGGCCAGGACCGTTTTGAGCTGCAGCCCCTGTTCGATTCCGACGCCCGCGGGTAGTGCGTGCAGGGGCGTGCGGTTGACCGCACTTCTGCTGGCCACCAACTCGGCCTGCGTCATGACGACGTAGTGCGCACCGATCGGTGCGGCGGCCAGATCCATCGGCGCCGCGGCGACCAATTCGGCACAGCACTCGACGGTGCCCGACGTCATTTTGGCGGGGCCGGAACCGGTGCTGCCGGACAGCACGGCGGCCAACGGGAGAGCGGCCAGCGCGACCACGGCGACCGACCATCGGCGCCGGGGCCTGGCTAACCGGTGCTTTCCCACGGACGGCACTTTACCTGGACAGTTCCGGCGCCCATACACCGTTCGCTATCTTCTGGACTGGTGTCCAGGACCGTTGAGAGGCTCTGAACCGTTGCTGTCGAACCGGGGTGCCGACCAGCGGAAAACGCGCCGAGACCGCGGCAAAGTGCACCCTGACGTCGGTGTTCATCTTCTGTTCACCAAACCGAATCCGGACCGATACTTCTCCGTTTACCGTTCGCTCGATCGCCGTCAGACTGCGGCTTTTACTTCTTGAACCGGCCCGCGAATCCACGCAGCGGCAGGTCCGCGCTCGTGATCAGCCCGGGTGCGGCGGCCACCACCGCGGGGATGGCGTTGAGCGCCGGCAACCCCGTGACGGTCATGCCGATGGACGCGAACGACTCCACGTCGGACAGGTCGACGCCCGGCTTCGGAAAGATCATGTGCTTGTTGTAGACGTACGGGTCGCCGGCGATCTGGGTGATGTAGCACCCCTTGATGTCCCAGCTCGGATCGGTGTGCGGTGTCATCTGCCACTCGAGATGCGTCTCGACCCGCGGCACACCGTCGACCATGCCCTGGTACTTGAGGTAATTGCCGCCGAGTGAGCCCTTGGGCAGCTGGTACCAGCCGAGGTCGACGTCCTTGGTGCACGCGCCCAGTTCATAGGTGAACGTCACCTCGTCGAGTTCGAGGTCGAAGCAGTCGGCCATCATCAGCACGCTGTCGGCGAAGACCCGGGTGTACTTCTCGAGCATGCCGGGCAGCGCCGGGTCGTCGACGGGCAGACCGTAGCCGACCTCTTTCCAGGTGTCGGCCGAGTGGTGGCACGACACGTCGACCGATTCGATGGTGGTGACGTTCTCGATCTCCGCGACGTCGGAGGAGCAGACGACACCGAGGATCTGGTTGACGCCGGGATTCATGCCGGTGCCATAGAAGCTGGAGCCGCCCTTCTCGCAGGCCTCGTGCAGAAGCTGCGACACCTTCTTGCCGGAGTGGTGCGGGTGATTGGTGTCGCGATGCCAGCCGGTGATCCAGTCCGCGGTCGTGACGATGTTGATGCCCGACTCGAGCACCTTCACATAGAGGTCCTCATCGGGGAAGACCCCGTGGAAGGTCAGCACATCGGGCTTGGCGGCGATGATCTCGTCGACGGATCCTGTTGCGGTGACACCGATCGGCGCGATTCCGGCGATTTCACCGGCGTCGCGGCCGATCTTCTCCGGGGAGTAGCAGTGCAGGCCGACCAGCTCCAGGCCGCGATGCTCACCGATGCGCTTGATCATCTCGGTGCCGACGTTTCCGGTCGCCACCTGGAATACCCGGATCGGGCTATTGGCTGACATTCGCAGGTTCTCCTTGGTGGTCGGAAACATAGAACTGGTTGGCCCACTTACGAATTGCGGTGAAGCCGTCGAACTCGGTGGTGGCCAGCGCAGGGCGGTGGGTGTAGCGCTGGTGCTGCCAGATCTCGATGTCGGCGGCGAACTGGTCGATCACGTCCTGGGCGAACGCCTGCGCCTTGGCTTCGGCTTTGGCGCTGTCGTCGCCGGGCTTGCGGCCGATGTAGACCATGAACCGGACATCGGAGGTGTTCTCGTCGACCGGGGTGACCGCGGAGATGGTGCGGTTGTCGATCATGCCCCAGCTCTTGGTGACCGCGACGCCGAGTCCGCCGTTGATCGCCTCGACACCGCTGTTGATGTCGTCGATGATCTGGCCCTCGTCGCCCTCGAAGGTGATGGTGAAATCCACGTAGGACACCGGCTCGTCGAAGTCGTGCCGGGTGAACAGCGGCACGATGGGAGTCTGGTGCACGAACTTGAAATGTGCGAAATCCACCCCGTTTTCGAGCACGTATTGCGGATGAAGCTCAAGCTGTGGCCGGTACAGCCGGGCCTGCGGGTAATAGTCGGCGGCGGTCTTGTCGTCCCCGAAGTCGGCGAAGATGTCCGGCGCGTCGAAGTACGGCGACCTACCTTCGATGTCGTGCCAGATGTACACCGAGGAATTTCGCTCCACCACCGGGTAGGTGGGGATCCGGCGGCCGCGATTTGGCCTGTCCTGGTAGGGAATACAGACGTTGCGTCCCTCGTGGTTCCATTGCCAGCCGTGGAACGGGCATTGGATGACCTCGCCGACCACCTGGCCGCCGTATCCGAGGTGAGCGCCGAGATGTTCGCAGTAGGCATCCATCACGGTCAATGCTCCCGACTGTGCGCGCCAAGCGACCATGTCGGTGTCGAAATACTTCATGCGGTGGACGTCGCCGACCGCGATCTCGTCGGACCACGCCACCTGGAACCAGCCGGTGGGCTTCATCGACAGGGACGGTTTCGCCACGCTGGCGAGTCTAGAAAGAGATCATAGAAGTGTCAATGAATCTGGGTTAGGCTTTCGGCGTGGCCGAGGCGGACAGTGCGCGACGACGGCCGAACCGGCGCGGTTCGGCCACCCGCGAGAGCCTGCTCGAGGCGGCGTTGACCGCGCTCGCATCCGGTCAGCCCGGTGCGGTGTCGGCCAATCGGATCGCGAAAGACGCCGGCGCCACCTGGGGCACCGTGCAATACCAATTCGGTGATACCGACGGCTTTTGGGCAGCGGTACTGCGTTACACGGCCGAGCGGCGGGCCAACATCTTCACCCCGCCGGATACGTCGGCGAGCCTGCGTGAGCGGGTGGCCGGCATCATCGACACGCTCTATGACGGGTTGACGAACCGCGACTCGCGCGCGATCGAGAACCTGCGGGCCGCGCTGCCGAGGGAGCATGCCGACCTCGAGCGGCTCTACCCGCAGACCGCTGCCGAACTGTTCTCTTGGGGGCAGGGCTGGCAGGAGACCTGCCAGAAGGCGTTCGCGGACCTGCACGTCGACCCGCAGCGCATCCGGGAGATGGCCTGGCTGATTCCCGGCGCGATGCGCGGGATCGCCTCCGAGAAGCAGCTCGGCAGCTACGGCGATCTCGACGCGGCCCGTCGCGGACTGACCAACGCGATCGTCGCCTACTTGAAGTAGGTTTCCGCGCCGAGATCGACGAAATGTCGCGCGCTACTCGATCTTTCCCGGCGAAATGTCGGTTTGGGCGGAGGGGGTCAATCCTCCTTGGCGATAAGCCGTTTCAGCGCCACCCGGTCGGGCTCCAGCAGCTCGGCGATGCGCTCCTGATTGACGTCGGCGACGATGATCTCGCCGACGTCCTTGTGCACATCGCTGAAGATGCCGTGCGCCTTCATCTTGTCGGCCTGATAGATGTTGTCCTCGGTCGGCGTCACGTAGTAGACGGCGTCCGCCTTGAACCGGTGCACCATCCACAGATGGATCAGCGTCATCAGGCGCTTCTTCCGCAGCTTCTCGGCGAAGGTGTTCTGGTCGCGCACCGTCAGGATGCTCCGGCCGTGCCGGTCCTTGATCGGGTCGACCAGCACGTTGGCCAGCAGCTCCTGTTCGCCGCCCTTCTCTCGCTCGCCGTAGATACCGAGCTCGAGGACCTCGCCGCCGGCACGCCGCGGACGCAACGTCACCCGCAGCTTCTCGCCGAGCTCATAGTGCTCGCTCCACAGCGCCAACCAGTCCTCGAGCAGCTTCTTCGGCACTTCGGTCTGCACCAGGTGCTGGTGCTGGGTGGAGCCCTTGCCCATCGACTTGGTGGTGGCGGTGCGACCCGAGGATGCCGCCAGCGCGGCATCGCTGCGTGGTCCGCCGACCAGCGTTTGCGGTGTGCGGTACGGCGATTCGACCAGCCGCATCTTGCGCTGCAGACGCGCCAGCGCCAGCATGCCGTCCTGGCGCAGGGCGGTGGCGAATTCCTCGGCGGCGACACCGTCGATCTGGTGGCCGCCGTAGGTCATGAAGTTGAAGACGAAGCCCATCTTGCCGAGTTCTTCTGGGAAGGCTCGCATCTCCTCGTCGGTCATCCCGGTGGTGTCCCAGTTGAACGAGGGGGAGAGGTTGTAGGCCAGCATCTTGTCCGGATACACCGCATGAACGGCCTCGGCGAACTCGCGGGCGTCGGCCAGATCGGCGGTCTTGGTCTCCATCCAGAGCAGGTCGGCAAACGGCGCTGCGGCAAGGGATTTCGCGATCGCGTAGGGAATGCCGCCGCGGACCTGGTAGTAACCCTCGGGGGTCTTGGCCCGCTCGGGATCCCAGGCTGCGTCGACGCCGAGTTCGCGTGCCTTCTCCCGGGCCGCGTGCAGCGATGCGGTCTTGGCGAACTCGCGCCAGTCCGCGGCGCTCATCTCGTGCGGCTCACCTTCGCTCTCCCGGAATGCGAGAAGCTCGGCCACCGCGTCGCCGTAGGTGTCCAGCGAGGCGTCGTCCTGCCAGGCGTCGACGAATCTCGACTCGACCTTGTCGAACAGGGCGTCCAGCGAATGTTCTTTACCGTCGCGCCATGCGGCGGCCTGTTCGGTGATGAGGTCGGAGATGCCCTGCCGCTGCAGCCAGGCGTCGGCCACCGCGTACTCACCTTCGGGCAGCGCGTAGAGCAGATGGCCGTTGAGCTCGGTGACACCCGACTCGTAGAACCGGCGCACCATGGCCAGGAAACACGACTTGTACGGCGGCACCTTGAGATTGGTCGCGCCGAGCAGGAACGGCTGGTCCCGCTCATCACCGCGGCTGTCGATGAGGTTGGCCGCCTCGGCATCGGTGCGGGCGACGATGATGCCCGGCACACCCATGATGTCGAGCTGGAAGCGGGCGGTGTTGAGCCGTTTGAGCTGTTCGTCGGACGGCACCAGTACCTTGCCGCCCTGGTGGCCGCACTTCTTGGTGCCGGGGCGCTGATCCTCGATGTGATAGCCCGCGACGCCGGCCTCGACAAAGCGGCGGATCAGGTTGCGCACGTGCGGATCTCCGCCGTGGCCGGTGTCGGCGTCGGCGATGATGAACGGCCGGTAGTCGACGGCCGGCGTGGCCGCGCGCTGCTCGGGGGTCATCTGCAGGCGCAGGTACTGCTGGTTGCGGTCGGCGGTCAGCAGCGCGCGTACCAGGCCCGCTGCCTCCTCGGGCACCTGGCTCAGCGGGTAGCTCGCCAGGTCCGGGCCCGGGTCCTCGGTGGTCGAACCCTTGGCCGAGGTCGCCCAGCCCCCCAGGTAGATGCCCTCGATGCCCATCCGCTTCATGGTCACCGCCTGGCCCGGCGAGTACGGCCCGAAGGTGGTGATGCTCTTCTTGGCTGCGAAGAGTTCTCGCAGCCTCTTGTAGAAGGCGGCCGACGCCTCACGGGCGACGGTGTAGTCGACGGGGATCGTGCCGCGCTGTTCGACGACTTGGGCTGCGGTGTAGAGGCGGGTGATCCCCTCGAATCGCGGACTGTCGATGTATTGCTGGGTCTCGCTGACCGCGCGCTGATGGGGCGACTGGGTCGCTGAGTCCGCTTCGATGATGGACATGGGTCTCACGCTCCTCGCTGAGCTGTTCCCGCGCCGGCGACACCCCCGGGCGGCACAGTCGATTATCCCGACTCCACCGCTTACCGGAGCGGGTTTGGGGCCAGTTCGGGAAGCCGTCAGCATCCGGTCGGCGGGCGGCACCCGCCGATCATCGGTGCCGCAGTGCCACAGCAAATATTGCAAAGACAAATTGCCACCCTTATCGGCGGCCGTTGGCAATGCACATCAGGGCTCGCGGAATTGGTTGGGCACCTGCATATTCCACCGCGTCGGTCCGGTTCCGGATATATTGACGATGACGCAATCAGAATTACTGAATTAACGGCATGGCGAATTGCGCGGATGGCGACCATTCGACTCGCACATCAGGTACATTCCTGTGGTCCATATCACTGGCCACGGCCGGTAGGGGCGCTCGTTCGCTTGGGTCGGGGTGAGGAGGGGCTGCGGTGAACTGGCGCGACCGTCCGCCGCTCAAGGCTGCCGGCTTGATCTTTCTCGCCGTGATCGTTCTGGTCCTGTCGTTGGTCTATTTGCAATTCCGCGGCGATCTGTCGCCTCGGGCAACGTTGACGATGGTGTCTGATCGCGGCGGCCTGGTGATGGACACGGGGTCAAAGGTCACCTTCAACGGAGTGGTGATCGGCCGGGTCATCAACGTCAGCTCCGGGGAGCGCGACGGAAAGAACATTGCGCGGCTGAGGCTCGACGTCGAGCCCCGCTATCTGGCCTACATCCCCGCCAATGTGCACGCCGACATCAAGGCCACCACGGTCTTCGGCAACAAGTACGTCGCACTGTCGACACCGAAGAATCCGGTGTCGGCCCGGCTGACGACGTCCGACGTGATCAACGCCTCCAGCGTCACCACGGAGTTCAACACCCTGTTCGAGACAGTCACCTCCATCGCCGAGAAGGTGGATCCGGTCAAGCTGAACCTCACGCTGTCGGCGACGGCCGAGGCGTTGAACGGGCTGGGCACCAAGTTCGGCCAGTCGATCGTCAACGGCAATTCGGTGCTCGACGACATCAACCCGCAGATGCCGCAGATCCGCCGCGACATCCAGCGGCTGGGCGATCTGGCCGACGTCTACACCAAGGCCAGCCCCAACTTGTGGGATGCGCTCGACCACGCGGTGGTGACCGCGAACTCGCTCAACGGCCAGCAGCACGACATCGACGCGGCCCTGCTCGCCTCCATCGGATTCGGCAACACCGGCGCCGACATCTTCGAGCGCAGCAAGCCGTACTTCATTCGGGGGATGGCGGACCTGGTCCCCAGCTCCCAGCTTCTCGACACCTACAGCCCCGAACTGTTCTGCGGTATTCGCAACATCGCGCAGGCGGCACCCAGTGCACTGGATGCCTTCGGCGGCAACGGATATTCACTTTCCACGATGACCGAGATCCTCGGCGCGCCGAATCCCTACGTGTACCCGGACAACCTGCCAAGGACCAACGGCAGGGGTGGACCGGGCGGAGCACCGGGGTGCTGGCAGACGATCGACCGCAATTTCTGGCCGGCTCCCTACCTGGTGATGGATGACGGGGCCTCGATCGCGCCGTACAACCACTTCGAACTCGGCCAGCCCTTGCTCACCGAGTATGTGTGGGGGCGTCAGGTCGGAGAGAACACCATCAACCCCTGAGGCCTTGCCGAAATCGGCACGTCCGCTCGGGGGCCGCGGTTAACCTGAGCCGATGCGGGTCCGCCTGGAGAGCTCACGGTGCGTGGGTCATGCGCTGTGCTATGCCGTTGATCCCGAGCTGTTTCCGGTTGACGACATGGGCTACTCGACACTCGAGGACCATGACGTCGCACCCGGAGACGAGCAGCGCACCCGAGACGGTGTCGCAGCTTGCCCGGAACAGGCGCTGGTGCTCGACGAGGGTGACTGATTGGCGGGGCACGAGGTGTCCGGTGATCCCGCGCTGCGCCGGACCCTCACCGTCTGGTCGGCGGTGGGTGTGTCGGTTGCGCTTATGGCACCGTCGATGGCGATCAACATCAATCCGCAGGGAACGGCCACCGCGGTCGGTCGTGCAGTCCCACTGGCGTTCCTGTTGGCGACAGTCGGCGTTCTGCTGATCGCCCACACGTTCGTCCGGCTCGCCCAACGGTTCAGCCACGCCGGCAGTGTGTACGCCTTCGTCGGTGTCACGCTCGGACCGCGAGCCGGCAGTGTGGCCGGCTGGCTCAACGCGGGAACCTATGTCTTTTTCGGCGCGGTGACTGCGACGGCAGCGGGCATCTTCCTGACCGATCTGGTTCGAAAAGCTGCTGCCCCCAACGAATTACCGGATTGGATTGCGTTCGTGTTCGCCTGGCTGGTGCTCGCCGCAGTGTGGTGGCTCGCCGCCAGGGAGATCAGGGGTGGCGCCACCGTCCTGCTGGTCACCGAAGGCCTGACGGTGATGCTGATCCTGGTGGTGGCGGCGATCACGCTGGGCAAGGTGATCACCGGCCACACTCCCGGCGGTCAGCATCTGGACATGTCGGTGTTCACCGTCGCCCCCGGTACCTCGGTCTCGACGGTGTTCCTGGGAATCGTGTTCGGCTTCCTGTCGTTCGCCGGCTTCGAGGCCGCGGCGACTCTCGGTGAGGAAACCGAGGCGCCGCGGCGCAACATTCCCCGGGCCATCCTCGGTACCGCGCTGTTCGGCGGGGTGTTCTTCGTGACGGTCACGGCGATCGAGATGATGGCGTTCGGCACGGACTCGGCCGGGGTCGCGGCCTTTGCCAAATCCGACGCGCTCATGGGCGATATCGCCGAGCGGTACGTCGCACCGTGGCTGTCCTATGTCATCGTCGTCGGCGCGACGTTCAGCGCGGCGGCCTGCTGCCTGGCCAGCGTGGTGGGTGCGAGCCGGCTGCTCTACGCGCTCAGCAGGGACGGTATCGGCCCGGCCGCGCTGGCAGCTGTGCATCCCCGACGCAACGTTCCGCATGTCGCGGCGGCAACAGCGGTGGCGGCGGTGTTCGCAATCCAGGCGATCGGCTGGATTGCGTTGCGGGCGCGTCCATTCGACGTGTTCAGCATCGCGGCCACAGCGGGCACGCTCATCTTGCTGGTGGCCTACGCACTGGCCACGTTGGGAGCTGTCCGGCTGCTATTCCTCGCCCGCGACAACCAGATTCGCAAGTCGGAGGTGATCCTGCCGTTGCTCGGTCTGGCCTTGCTGGGATACACCCTGTATCGCAATGTGATCCCGTGGCCGCACGGCAGTGCGGTGTGGGGGCCGTGCCTGGCTGTCGCCGTCCTGGTGCTGGTCGTGGCCGGCGTGCTCGCCCGGCCCGCCGCCGCCCGTGACGCAGGAGCGAAACTCATCGCACAACAGGGCTTTTGACGATATACGCCGCACTGCCGGGGTGGGCAGAGCGGCGTACTCGTGGATGTTCTATGCGGGCTGGGGAACGGGATCGACTGGCGGAGGGGCGATATCGGCGCCGGCGGGCACGATGTCGGGGGCCGGCGGAGGAACGTCGGCAGCCGGCGGCGGCGGCGCGTCGACGGTGTCGACAAACACCGGCGCATCCGGAGCCGGCGGGGGAGCATCCGGCGCCGGCGGCGCGGGCGGATCCTGAGTGGCATCGGCAGGCATCGGCAGGTACATGTGGTGGGTGAACTGCGGCTGGTAGGCGCCGCCACCGCCGACGCGCACGCCGCCGCCCTCACCGCTGGACACCGCGGTGCCGTCGGGCAATGTGACTGCGGTGTGGCGGCCATTCCAGCCGATCACCAGGGAATTGGGGGCGGTTCCGTAGTGGAATCCGCGGGCGAGGAGGGCGGCTTCCTCGTTGCCGGTGTGGAACCGGCTGCCAAAGGCAGGCCTTCCGGTGGCCACATTTGACACCCAGGAGGCCAGTCCCGAGCAGTCGGTGCCAGCCGGTGTGTCCCCGCCGGGGACGTACGGCGTGCCTGACACCTGACTGATCAGAGTCATCAACGTCGCGATTGCAAACATGCGGCCGAAACTAACAACAATTTGCGCGCAGACCAAAGTCTGTGCTTTTCACCACGTTTCGCGAAAAAGTGTGTCCTGCACAACATAAATCTTAAGATTTATAAGGCTAATCCGATTAACGCGCTTTGCGCATTCCGCGAATTAAAGCCTATAACAAGGGATTTCGGCAAGGCATCGTTCACGGCACGTCGGCAGCAGTCGCCCAACCGCACGGCTCATCGGTCACGGCCTGTGACAGCGCCGAGACTACTTGAACGATTCAGGTGAGCTGGAATCGGGACTTTGCCGTGATCGCGCAGCTGTGCCGACGATCAGCCTTCAGCGCGGACCTGGTCCTTGACCGCAGGCACGATAGGCGGCGCGGTCTTCCAGTTCGGCAGGCCATCGGACTCCAGGCCCACCGGCCAGCCCTCCTCGTGCACCTGCGCCCAGTGTGAGTGATTGAGCTGGTGCAGCGTGAAGCAGGCGTTCAGCGCGTTGTAGAAGCCCATGTTGTCGACGGTTTGATTCACCGCTTCTTTGGCGAGCAGAGCCGCCATCGTGGGCACCTCGGCGACCCGGCGGGCGAATTCCAGCGTCTTGTCGGCGAGCTCGGCTTGAGGGAAGACCTTGGTGATCATGCCGAGCTGATATGCCTCGTCGACCTCCATGGCGTCACCTGTGAGCATCAGCTCCTTGGTCTTGCGGGGGCCGAACTCCCACGGATGGGCGAAGTATTCGACACCGCACATACCCAGCCGGGTGCCCACCACGTCGGCGAACCGGGTGCCCTCGGCCGCGATGATCAGGTCGCACGCCCACATCAGCATCAGGGCCGCCGCGTAGACGTCGCCGTGCACCTGCGCGATGGTGATCTTGCGCAGGTCGCGCCACCGGCGGGTGTTGGCGAAGAAGTGATGCCACTCCTGCAGCATCAGCTTCTCGGCGCCCTCCCGGTTGGCGCCGAGGCCCTGAAAGCTCGGGTGCTGGTCCGGCCCCGGGGTGTACTCGGCCCGCGACACCGCCGACCCGAGGTCGTGACCGGACGAGAACATCGGGCCATGACCGCCCAGGATGACCACCCGAACCGTGTCGTCGGCCTCGGCCCGCAGGAACGCCTCGTTGAGCTCGACCAGCAGGCCGCGGTTCTGCGCGTTGCGCGCCTCGGGCCGGTTGAGCATGATGCGGACGATGCGGCCGTCATCGAGCTCTTCGTAGGTCAGGAAGCGGTAATCGGTGGACATAGCGGCATTCTATGCAGACGAGAACGTCGTTACCCGAGGCGGGCGCGCAATTCGCGCTTGAGCACCTTGCCGTAACTGTTCTTGGGCAGGTCGTCGACGAAGAGGTAGCGCTTTGGCCGTTTGAACCGGGCGATCCGATCGAGCAGGTGGGCGTCGAGCACATCGCCGGCGGCGGAGCCCACGACGAACGCCACGACCACCTCACCCCACTCGGGATCCGGCGCACCGATCACGCAGGCTTCGGCCACGTCGGGATGCTCCAGCAGCGCCTCCTCCACCTCCCGCGGATAGATGTTGCTGCCTCCGCTGATCACCACGTCCTTGGAGCGGTCGTGCAAAGTCAGGTAGCCACGGTCGTCGAACGACCCCATGTCCCCGGTGTACAACCAGCCCTGCTTCACGGTGTCGCGGGTGGCCGCCGGGTTGTTCCAGTATCCGGACATCACGACGTCGCCCCGGCACACGATCTCACCGATCTCGCCCGGCTCGGCGCGGCCGCCGTCCGCGCGCAGCACGGCCACCTGGACGCCGGAACGGGGGTATCCCACCGACCCGAGGATCGCGTCGTCGCCGAGTTCATGGTCGGCGCGCCGCAATCCGGTGATCGTCATCGGCGATTCGCCCTGGCCGTAGATCTGCGCGAAGACAGGCCCGAACGCGGCCATCGCCTTCTTGAGGCCGTCGACGTACATCGGGCCTCCGCCGTACACGATCATGCGGAGGGCGGCGGGAGCCTCCCGCCCGGTGCCCACCAGGCGCTGAATCATGGTGGGCGCCAGGAACGCTGATGATCCCGGGTGTGCCGCGCAAAGATCGAGGAATTCGTCCGGGTCGAAGACGCCGGATGCGGCAACCACCTGCCGTGCGCCGCGCAGCACGTACGGCGCGATGTAGAGACCGGAGCCGTGCGACATCGGGGCGGTGTGCAGCAGGCTGCAATTCTCGTCCGGGGAATCGATGTCGGCCAGATGCGCCACCGTCATCGCGGTGAGACTGCGGTGGGACAGCATCGCTCCTTTGGAGCGGCCGGTGGTGCCGCTGGTGTAGAAGAGCCACGCCAGCGTCGACGGGTCGGTTACCGGGACGTCAGCGGGCGGGGCGGTGAACCGCTGGTCGTAGTCCGGGCCGCCGATCTGTTCGACGCCGACGGGGGAGTGCGGGGTCAGGTCTGCCGCGATCTTGGGAGAAGCGAATACCGTTGCCGCACTGCAGTCGTCGAGGATCTGTGCCATCTCACGGGGATGGAGCTTGAAGTTCACCGGGACGACGACGCACTCGGCCGCCCACAACGCGTAGAACAGTTCGATGATCTCCGCGCGGTTCTCGCTGGCGATCGCGATCCGCTGGCCTGGTGCGTGGACACGCCGAAGCGATGCGGCCAGTCGCAGCGCGCGCTGCTTGAGCTCGCTCCAGGTGTGCAGCTGCTGCTCGCCGCGGTAGACCGCGCCGCGGTCGCCGAAGCGGTCCGCTGCCTGATCGAGGGTGGCGAACAGGTTCACCGGGCGACCCACTGCGAGGTCAGCGCGAAGTCGGACAGATACTTGGTGGAGCTCCAGCCGCCGTCGACCACGATGGTCTGGCCGTTGATGAAACTGCCTGCGGGGGAGCACAAGAACGCCACCGTGCCGGCGATGTCCTCGACCCGTCCCAGCCGGGTGTGCGGTGTCATCTCCGTCTGCATCTTCCGGAAGCCGGGGTCGTCCAGGCGGTGCTCCACCATCGGGGTGACCGTGACGCCCGGCGCGACGGCGTTACTGCGAATCCCTTGTGCGCCGTACTGGCACGCGATGTGCAGGGTCAGTGCGGTCAGGCCGCCCTTGGCTGCCGAGTAGGCACCGCCGCGCAGACCGCCGACCACGGCGAAGGTCGAGGTGACATTGATGATGGCCGAACCCGTTGGCATGTGCGGGATCACGTCGCGGGCGAGCCGGAACGGCGCGCGCAGCATGACCCCGAGGAAGTGGTCGAGCGTCTCGTCGTCGGTTTCGTGTAGCGGTTTCGGGCTGCCGACCCCGGCGTTGTTGATCAGGAAGTCGACATGTCCCCACCGGGAGACCGCCGCCTCGACGATCCGCTGCGGCGCATCGTCGTCGGTGAGGTCGACCGCCAGCGTGGCCACCCGGTCGGGATCGCCGATCACCTCGGCCAGCGCGGCCAGCCGGCCCGCGTCGCGCCCGGTGCCGACGACCGCCATGCCTGCCGCGGCGAGCGTTGTGGCGCAGGCGAATCCGATTCCACTGCTTGCGCCCGTCACCACCGCCACCTGTGGATCACTCATCCGCGTCGACCAATCTCGCTCGAATTCGATGTTTCAGTACTTTGCCTGCGTCGTTCTTGGGCAGCGCGTCCCAGACGACCACCTGCTCGGGCCACTTGAACTTCGCGACACCGGTGGCCTGCAGAAAGTCACGCAGATCGCCGACGTCTGGCCCCGGCGGCCGATCGGTGACGATCACCGCGCACGCGCGCTCCCCGGTGCGCGGGTCGGGAACCCCGACGATCGCGATCTCGCCGATGTCGGGGTGGCCGAGCAGTACGTCCTCGACTTCCTTGGGGGAGATGTTCTCGCCGTTGCGGATGACGATGTCCTTGGCCCGGCCGGTGACCACGAGATAGTGGCCGTCCACCCAGTGACCGAGATCGCCGGTGCGGAAATAGCCGTCGGCATCGAAGGCGTCGGTGTCGTCTTCCGGATGCAGGTAGCCCAGCAGCATCTGCGGACCCCGGGCCCGGATTTCACCGTCCACGATCGTCACGTCGGCGATGCCGGGTCGGCCGTCGGTGTCGGCGGCCCGGTCGCGATCGTCGGGAGCGCCGATCGTCGTGACCGGCACCTCGGTGGAGCCGTACACCCGAGTGATCACCGCCCGCTCGAAATAGTCGGCGGCAGTGCGGATCAGCTGTGGCGAAACCGAGGCGCCGCCACAGATGAACACCCGCAGGTCGGGTAGGCGGGTGTTCGCGCGTTGGGCGGCGGCGAGAATCGCCTGCAGGAACGGCGTCGCGCCGGTCATGTGTGTGCAGTGCTCGGCGGTCAGCAGTGCGACCGCGCCGTCGGAGTCCCACCGGTCCATCAGCACCGCGGTGGTTCCCAGCAGCACTGGACATTCGAACGCATAGATCGAGCCACCGATGTGGGCGATGGGGGAGGGCACCAGGAATGCCGATCCCGGATCGATCAGCCAGTGTCTGCCGATCTGGCGGATCAAGGCGTGAATCGAATTATGGCTGTGAAGAACACCTTTGGGCCGTCCGGTGGTGCCGGAGGTGTAGAGGATCATCCGGACGGCGTCGGGGTCCAGAGCCGGGGCCGACGCCGGCTGGGTGGGCAGCGAGTCGAACGCGAGCTGCCCGGTCAAGGGTTTACCGCGGACCACGACGACAACCGGTGGATGGGGCAGCGCCGCGGTGACGCGCTGGAGCATTGCCGCATAGTCGTGACCGCCGACATCGCCGGGCACGAAGATCATTCGCACATCGGCGTCGGCCAGGATGAAAGCGAGCTCGTGGTCACGCAGCGACGGCAGAATCGGATTGACCACCATGCCGGCCGCGGTCGCGGCGTGGTAGATGATCGCCGCCTCATGCCAGTTGGGCAGCATGAACGACACCACGCTTGCGGCGGGTATCCGGGTCAGCATCGCGCCGGCCAGCCCGGTCGCCCGGTTGTGAAGTGTTGCGCAGTCGAGGCGCATCGGGCCGTCGACGAGAACCTCCCGCTGCGGGGTGTCGCGGGCGGCGGCGGTCAACGCGTCCGCCAGGGTGTCGTGCACCCACAATCCGGAACCGTAGGCCCGGGCGGTCAATTCGGCGTCACGCTGCGCGGTGCGCATTGCCCGTCAGCCCTTCACCCGTCGCATCGTCATCGAGTGGCGGAACCGCGAGGCCGGGTGCGTATTGACGGTCACCTGGGCGATCTCACCATCAGACGTGATGTAGGTGCGTTGCATCTCGAGTGCGGGTGTACCCGGTTCGACCTTGAGCCGGCCGGCCAGCTCGACGCTGATCTGGACAGCGGAGATCTCCTGCCGCACTTCAACGATGCTGAGCCCGAACAGGTCCTCGATGAGCGGGAAGATCGGCCCGCTGTGGTTCTGCAGCATCCGGCCCACCGCCGCGAACGCGCGGTTGATGTAGTACTCGGTACGACAGACCGGGGCGTCGGCTCCGTCGGCGCCGCGGAAGCCCCGCACCGCCAGCCATTCTTCGCCGGCCGCCAACCCTGACCGGTGCTCGAGTTCGTCGTCGATGGTCACCATGGCGATCGATTCGATCGCGAAGCGGGCACCCGTCGCGAAGGCCAGCAGATCATTGATCGACACCACGTCCTGGACGTAGGCGTGTGCCGACGGCCTGGGCACCACCATCGTGCCGGCCCGCGGCCGGGACGACACCAGGTTGTCCTCACGCAGCCGTCGCAAGGCTTCGCGCACCGTATACCGGCTGACCGAAAACCGTTGACACAGTTCGTGTTCAGTGGGTAGCTGAGAACCGACGGGATACACCCCGTCCACGATCTCCTTGCGCAGCGTGCGGGCCACCTGAATATAGCGGTGGTCGCCGGACTCGGGAGGTGTCATGTCAGCTGCTCCGGCGCAGGGCCAAGATGCTGCCGTCGGCATCGGCCGAGACGTATATGGTGCCGTCCGGCGCGGCGGCGATCCCGGCGAACGGCCCCTGGGGACCCGAGAACGGCGGCATGCCGCGCAGCGGTTTGGGGGTGACGCCAGGTGGTGTGCCGACCGGAAGACCCGAGGCGATCGTGGTTCGCGATCCGCTGTCCAGATCGACTTCGAGCAGCGACTTGGCGTCCGCGTCGACGATGTAGAGCCGGTTGGCGTCCACCAGAATGCCCTGCGGACAACCCAATCCGTCCACGACCGGCTCGATCGTGCCGCCATCGACCCGCACCACCCGGCCGCGTTCACTGACCAGCGGGCTGCCATCGGGCCCGAACGCCACCCCGACCGGAGTATCGAGTCCGGTCGCCAATACCTCGGTGCGGCCGGCGTCCACTGACACCAGCCGCCCGGTGCCCTGCTCCACGGCGACGATGCCGCGCGCTGCAACGGCCACCCCGTAGAGCTGGTCTAATCCGGCTGCCAGAAAATCGCTTTCGCCCTGGGTGGGGCGGAACCGCGCGACCTGCCCACCTGACGTCGTCACCACGAATTCGCCCGGCCCCGTCGCGGTCACACCCCGGACGAAACCGGGGTAGCCGGGGCTGAACAGCATGCCGAGCGTCTGCAGTTCGCCATCGGCGCCTAGTGCATAGAAGTAGGTGCCGTCCGCGATGTACACGACACCGTCGGAACCGACCGTGAGGTCCAACGGCCAGTTCAGCCCGCCGGGCAGCGCGGTGCGGGTCTGCAGGCCGTCGAGGACCTCGGTGATCTCGCCGGTGAAGTTGGAGACGAACAGTCTGTTCCCCACGAACGTCAGGTTGTCCAACCCGGGACTGAGGTTGGCCAGCACGGTGTGCTCGCCGGTGCGGGGGTCGATCTGCAGCACCTGGCCGCTGTGTACCTGGGTGGAGACCAGATTGCCGTTCGCGTCGAATTTCACCGCATCGGGCACGCCCAGGCCGCCGGCCACCACTTCGGGGCCGCCGCCATCGGGGTCGATGCGCCAGATCTCGTTGGCACCCATCACCGGGAAGTACAGCAACCCGTCGGGTCCGACCTCCATCGCGTTGGGTGAGGGCACGTTCTCCAGCAGGATGCGCGGCGGTCCGCCGGCCGGATCGAGCTCGATGATGCGGCCACCCTCGCGGCATTCACAGATGAAGAGCCGGCCGCGGTGCATGGTGATGCCGTTGGCGCAGGGCAGATCGTCGCGCAGCACCCGAGTGCTGCCGTCGGCGGCCCGCACGCTGACCCGCCCGTCCATCACCTCGGTGGCGTACAGGTTCCCGGCATCGTCGAACGCGACGTCGTCGGGGGCGATGATGTCGCCGCCCTTGGCGCTGATCGTGTCGAGTGATCCGGTCCCGATGTCCAGGGCGCTGATCTGGCTGCCGGTCACCTGCGCGATGTACACCCGACCGTCCGGACCGGTCCGCAGACCGTTGGCGCCGAACAGCCGGCTGGGTGCGGTGCGGCGCTCGATGGTCCAGCCCTCGGCCACCACAGGGGGTTGGACGAGGGTGAAGCGGCCAGGCGAAGAACGCAGCGACCTCTGTTCCACCGCGTGACCGTACCAAGCTGATTTAGTCCAGACAATAGGCGCCATATTTCTGCATGATCACCCTTGACGACGCCATAATCGCTGCGGAATCATGTTCTCCATTCGGCAGAGTGCATCTATTTGTCCGGACAAAATGGTGAGCGAAAGCAGGGTATGGCGGATCTCCTCAGGCTCGACGGCCGCATCGTGGTGGTGTCCGGCGCGGGCGGCGGCGGCATCGGAACCGCTGTGACCGCCATGGCCGCACGGGCCGGCGCGACGGTTGTGGCCGTCAGCCGCTCGCAGGACAACCTCGACACCCATATCGGCCCGCTGATCGCCGAGGGACTGCCGATCGTGCCCGTGACAGCCGACGCCGCGACCGACGACGGGATCGCAGCCGTGCTGGCCGCGGCGCGCCGCACCGAGGGGCGACTGCACGGATTGGTCAACATTGCCGGCGGCGCCGCACCCTCGACGTGGATGCCCGCCACCCGGGTCAGCCGTGACGACTGGCGAGACCTGTTCACCGCGAATCTCGAGACGATGTTCTTCATGAGCCAGGCGGTGGCCGCCGAAATCCGTGCAGTGGGTGGGCCGGGCTCGATTGTCTCCGTGTCCTCGATCAGCGGCATGAACACCGCGCCGTTCCACATCGCCTACGGCACGGCCAAAGCCGCGATCGTGGCGGCCACCCGCACCCTGGCGGTCGAACTCGCGCTCGACGACATACGGGTCAACGCCGTGGCACCCGGGGTTACCGAAACCGAGGCGTCACGCACCTACGTCGACCCCGATCCGGAACGGGACCGAGCGGCGATCGCGATGGGACGGCGGGGACAACCGGAAGAACAGGCCGGCGCCATCGTGTTCCTGCTGTCGGACCTCGCCAGCTACATCACCGGCCAAACCCTGCTCGTCGACGGTGGCCTGGACCTGCGGTGGAGCCACCTTCGTGCCGACAACACCTCGCTGTTCCTCGCCGACGACGACTTCCGCCGCGAAATCAGCAGGCCCTGAAAGGAAGTGATGATGGGCGAACTGGAAAGTGCCGAAGAGCTCGCGGAGCCGATGACCATCGATGTCGATGCTTATATCTCGCCGGAGTATGCCCGCGCCGAACGCGACAAGCTGTGGCGCACGGTCTGGCAGCAGGTCGGCAGGGTGGAGGAACTGCCCGAGGTGGGCAGCTACCTGACGTACGACATCCTCGACGACTCGATCATCGTCGTGCGAACGGGGGCGGACACTTTCGCGGCGCACCACAACGTGTGTATGCACCGCGGCCGCCGGTTGGTGGACACCCCGACGGGGGCCAAACATGCTGTCGGACGGGCACGCAAGTCGTTCGTGTGCGGATTCCACGGCTGGACCTATGGTCTGGACGGCGCCTGCACTCACATCCGGGAAGAAGCCGACTGGAAGGGTGCGCTGAATCCGGACAACACCCGGCTTCGGCCGGTGAACGTCGACACCTGGGGTGGCTGGCTGTGGGTCAACATGGACCCCGACTGCGAACCGTTGGCGGACTACCTGTTCCCGGCCGCGAAGATCCTCGATCCGTTCGGATTGGAGAACATGCGGTGCAAGTGGCGCAAATGGGTGCATTTCGACTGCAATTGGAAAGTCGCGCTGGAAGCGTTCAACGAGACCTATCACGTCTTCACCACACACCCGGAGTTCAACAAGTTCGGTGAATTCAAGGGCTGGGCCAAGGCGCAGGGCAGGCACAGCAACATCGGCTACGACGCTCCGGAGGAGATGGCCGAGACGAAGTCCAAGATCAGGCTCGGGACCGGCGACCCCCGCATCTCCACCGCGGAGATGCAGGTGTACACCATGGAGGAAACCAACGCCACCACCACGCAAACCCTGGTGGCCGCCGCACTGCGACTCGTCGACGAATTGCCCGAGGGCACCCCGGCGGACAAGGTTCTGGAGCACTGGCTGGCCTCCGCGCGGCGCGACGACGAGGCGCGCGGGGTCTTCTGGCCGACCATCCCTGCCGACATCCTTGGGCAGAGCGGCACCGCATGGCAGCTGTTCCCGAACTTCCAGATCGGACAGGGCCTGACCAGTGCGCTGTGCTACGGCGCACGCCCCGACCCGGGCTATGACCCGGACAAGTGCATCTTCGAGGTGTCGGTGTTCGAGCTGTACCCCAAAGGCGCCGAGCCCCAGACGGAATGGGAGTACACCCCGGTCGGCGATCCGCGGTGGCGCAGCGTACTACCCCAGGACTTCTCCAACATGGCCGCCGTCCAGCAGGGGATGAAGTCGCTGGGTTTCCCCGGGACACAGCCCAATCCATATCGCGAGCGCAGCACTGTCAACCTGCACTACCAGTTGTCGAAGTACATGGGCACCGGGGAGCCGCGACCGCTCGCAGAGGAGACCGGCCGATGACCGCCGACTGTGGACCCACCCGGACACCCGACGACATCGACATCGATGCGCTGCGGGAGAAGTACCGCGTCGAGCGGGAAAAGCGACTACGTCCGGACGGCTCCGCGCAATACCTGGAGCTCGACGGCGACTTCGCCGAGTTCTACGAAGTCGACCCGTATACGCCGGTGGTGCAGCGTGATCCGATCATCGAGGATGTCGATGTGGTGGTGCTCGGCGGCGGCTTCGCCGGGTTGCTGGCGGGCGCCCACCTGAAGAAGGCCGGCGTCGACGGCATCCGGGTCATCGAGATGGCCGGTGACTTCGGCGGCGTCTGGTACTGGAACCGGTTCCCGGGGATCCAGTGCGACAACGATGCCTATTGCTACATCCCGATGCTCGAAGAGCTGGGCTTCATGCCGTCGAAGAAATTCGCCGACGGCGCCGAGATATTCCAGCACTGCCGCAACATCGGCAAGCACTTCGGCCTGTACGACGGAGCGCTGTTCTCCACCCAGGTGCGCGAACTGCGCTGGGAGGACGAGACGCACCGCTGGCGGATCAGCACCGACCGGGGGGACGACATCCGGGCCAGGTTCGTCGTGATGGCGCAGGGCTCCTACAACCGGCCGAAGCTGCCGGGTATCCCGGGGATCAAAGACTTTGCCGGCCATGTGTTCCACTCCGCGCGCTGGGATTATGACTACACCGGCGGCAGCGCGGACGGCGGCTTGGACAAACTGGCCGACAAGCGCGTCGCGCTGGTGGGCACCGGTGCCACCGGGATTCAGCTGGTTCCGCATCTGGGCCGGGACGCCAAGGAGCTCTTCGTCTTCCAGCGCACGCCGTCGTCGGTCGACGCGCGCACCAATCCGCCGACCGATCCGGCCTGGGCGGCGTCGCTGCCACCCGGCTGGCAGGAAGAACGCAAGCGCAACTTTCACAACTGGTCGCCGTTCGTCGGTGTGGTGTTCGGTGAACCGGATCTGGTGTGCGACTTCTGGACCGAGCTCGGACGGAACCTGACTGCCCGGATCGCCGCGACCGAGGATCCCGCTTCGGTGTCGATCGAGCAGATCATGGCGTTCCGGGAGGAGGAGGACTTCAAGATCATGGAGCGGCTGCGCCGCCTGGTGGCCGAAGTCGTCGAGGATCCGGCCACCGCCGAGGCGCTGAAGCCCTACTACCGCTTCATGTGCAAGCGTCCGACGTCCAGTGAGCACTACCTGGCCACGTTCAACCGTCCCAACGTCACCCTCGTCGACGTGTCGGCGTCCAAAGGCGTTGAACGGCTGACCGAGCGGGGGATCGTCGCGGACGGGGTCGAATACCAGGTCGACTGCGTGATCTTCGCGAGCGGCTTCGAGATCTCCACCGAGATCAGCCGTCGATTCGCGATCGACGCCATCGTGGGGCGGGACGGGCTGTCGTTGTTCGACCACTGGCACGACGCCTACTCGACATTGCACGGCATGACCAGTCGCGGCTTTCCCAATCAGTTCTTCATGGGCTTCATCCAGGGCGGAGTCTCGGCCAACACCACCGCCATGTTCGAGCAACAAGCCAAGCACATCGCCTACATCATCGCCGAGGCCCAGAATCGCGGCGCGACCACCGTCGAGCCGAGCCAGGAAGGTCAGGACGCCTGGGTCACCACGGTCCGTGAGCTGTCGATCGACAACTCCGCGTTCGAACTGTCCTGCACGCCGGGCTATTACAACAACGAGGGCCAGGGCGGCGCGAAGGACAACGGCGCTTTCCTCGGTGACTTCTACTCGCCCGGCTTCTACGCCTTCGATGAACTCCTCGAGCAGTGGCGGGGCACGGGTGATCTCGACGGCCTGGTACTCGGAACCTGATGGCACCGGCACGATTCGACGACCGGGTCGCCGTCATCACCGGCGCAGGCCGGGGTCTGGGTCGCGAGTACGCGTTGCTGCTCGCCGGACTGGGTGCCAAGGTCGTGGTCAACGACGCGGGCGGGGAGCTGACCGGTGAGGGCACCGACACCGGCCCGGCTCAGCAGGTGGTCGACGAGATCACCGCAGCAGGTGGGGAGGCGATCGCGTCGCCGGAGTCGGTGGCGAGCGCCCACGGTGGCCAGGCGATCGTGGCGGCGGCCCTCGAGGCGTACGGTCGCTTGGATGTCCTGATTCACAACGCCGGAAACGTCCGCCACGCACCGCTGTCGGAGATGACGGCCGAGACCTTCGACGCGGTGCTCGACGTTCACCTGCGCGGTGCTTTTCACGTGGTGCGCGCTGCGTTTCCGTCGATGTGTCAGGCCGGCTACGGTCGAGTGGTCCTCACGTCGTCGATCGGCGGCCTGTACGGCAACCACGGGGTGGCCAACTACGCCGCGGCCAAGGCCGGGGTGATCGGGTTTTCCAACGTCGTCGCGCTGGAGGGCGCCGACCACGGGGTGCGCTGCAATGTCATCGTCCCGGCGGCGGTTACCAGAATGGCCGAGGGTATCGACACCTCCGCCTACCCGCCGATGGGTCCTGAGCTGGTCGCTCCCGTGGTCGGCTGGCTGGCGCACGAATCATGTTCGGTCACCGGCGAAATTCTCACCGCGATCGCCGGACGGGTGGCCCGGGTCGCCGTCGTCGAGAGCGCCGGGGTCTACCAGCCGGCGTGGACCGTCGACGACGTGGGCGCTCGTATCGACCAGATTCGCGACCTCGGGGAGCAGCTCATGTTCCCGGTGGTCCCCGACGGCCACCACGCGCACATCGGCCACAGCTTCGCTATGGCAAGGGGCACGGTATGAACAGCAGCGGCCCGCTGGCCGGGATCCGGGTGGTCGACCTCACCGCGATGGTGATGGGACCCTACTGCACCCAGATCCTGGCCGACATGGGCGCCGACGTCGTCAAGGTCGAGCCGCCGGCCGGTGATGACACCCGCTACGTCTCGGTCGGCCCCGTACCGGGGCTCAGTGGTGTGTTCGTCAACGTCAACCGCGGCAAACGCAGTGTGGTACTTGATCTTCGATCCGACGAGGGTCGGGCCGCGCTGCGCGCGCTGATCGCGCGTGCCGACGTGTTCATCCACTCGATGCGCGCGAAGGCGATCACCAAACTCGGGTTCGGCTACGACGACGTCGCCGCCATCAACCCGTCGATCGTCTACACCAACTGCTACGGCTACGGCCGCCGCGGACCCGACCGGGACCGTCCCGCCTACGACGACACCATTCAGGCCGAGTGCGGCCTGCCGGCCGTGCAGGCCGAATTGACCGGTGAGGCGAACTATGTCGCCACGATCGTCGCGGACAAGGTCGCCGGACTCACCGCGGTGTATGCGACGACGATGGCGCTGTTCCACCGCGAGCGGACCGGCGAAGGTCAGGAGGTCGAAGTCGCGATGTTCGAGACGATGGCCTCGTTCATGCTCGTCGAGCACGCCAACGGCGCGATGTTCGACCCTCCCCTCGGGCCCGCGTTGTACCACCGGACGGTCGCGCCGAATCGAAAGCCGTATCGCACCAAGGACGGTTACATCTCGGCGCTGATCTACAACGACCGGCACTGGGCCAGCTTCATCGGCGCCGTGCAGCCGGCCTGGGCTACCGAGCGATACGCGACGCTCACGGCCAGGGCCGCCGAGATCGACACTGTGTACTCACTGGTGGCGCAGACCATGACCGAACGCACCACCGAGGAGTGGTTGACGTTGTTCGTCGAGCTCGAGATTCCGGCCGCACCGCTGAATTCGCCCCAGGCGCTGTTCGACAACGAACAGCTCAATGCGGTCGGATTCTTCGAGACCGTGCCCACCCCCCAGGGTCCGGTTCGGATGCCGGGCGTGCCGACCTGGTTCTCCCGGACTCCGGGGCGGATCGCCGGGCCCACACCCGAACTCGGCGCCGACACCGAGGCCGTGCTGGCCGAGCTGGGTCTGGCGGAAGTGGAGAGCCGATGAATCTGAACTTCGACATGGGCGCGTCAGCGGCAGCACTGCGCACACAGCTGCGTGAGTTGGTGAAAGACCATGTTCCGGATGGATACCTCGGGGCGTTCACCGATGACCCCGCGGATCTGGATGTCGCACAACGGTTTTGCAAAACGTTGGCCGCGCACGAACTGCTCTGCCCGGCCTGGCCGAAGGAGTTCGGCGGTCGCGGCGTCTCGGTGTGGGAACAGACCGTGGTCCGCGAGGAGATGTGGGCGCACCACGAGCCGCGCGGTGCGCAGTACATGGGGGTCAACTGGGTGGGACCGATCATCATGCGGCACGGCACCGAATCCCAGCAGCGCACCCATCTTCCGGCGATCGCCCGCGGCGACGTGATCTGGTGTCAGGGCTTCTCGGAACCGGAGGCCGGATCGGACTTGGCGTCACTGCGGACGACCGCGCGGCGGGACGGCGACGGCTGGTTGGTGAGCGGTCAGAAGATCTGGACGTCGTACGCCACCATGGCGCAGTGGTGCTTCCTGCTGGCGCGCACCACCAAAGTGGGAGAAGGCGCAACGCAGAGAAAACAACAGGGCCTGACGATATTCCTGGTCCCGATGAACGATCCCGCGATCCAGGTGCGGCCGATCCGCTCCATGATGGGCCCGCATCACCTCAACGAGGTGTTCTTCGAGGACGTGCGGGTCACCGAGGCGGATGTGCTCGGCACGGTCGACGACGGATGGTCGATCGTGCAGGAGGTGACCTCGTTCGAGCGGGTGGGAATCGCCCGGTACGCGCGGTGTGAACGGTTACTGGCGGCGGCGCCAACGGTTCTCGGCGACCGCTGGGATGACGTGTCCGCTGAACTGCGCGGCAGATGGGTGCGGATGTTGACGCATTGCCGCCGTGCGCGGCTGATGGCCTATCGCATCGTGGAACTCCAGAGCGCCGGTCGGGTCCGGCCCGGCGACGCTGCCGCCTACCGGATCGCGGTCACGAAGCTGGATCAGGACAGCGCAGAGGTATTGATGGACATCGCGGCCGAGGTGTCACACGACGACCCGCGGGCGGGATGGTTCCTCGGCGAGGTCGAGGACCATTGGAAGTACTCGCAGGCCTCCACAGTGTCCTCGGGCAGCATCGAGATGCAGCGCATCCTGCTGTCCCGTTCTCTGCTGGCGGCGGCGAAATGACCTCGATGGTGCTGGACCTCAGCGCGGAGGCCAGAGAGTTCGGCCTTCAGGCACGTCGGGCCTTCGAGGCCGCGGGCGGGGACCAACTCGTGCAGCAGGCCGAAAAAGACCCGGCCAAGCCGGGCCTCAGAGAGTCTCTCGTCGGCCCGATCCTCTCGGGCTTGGGCGCGTGGGAGCTCGACCCTCGCACCGACCCGGACAGTCTGGAAGCCGCCGCGGCTCTCTGTCGCAGCGCGGGCTACTGGGCGGTGCCCTACCCGGTGGCCGAGCGTCTGTCCGCTCCCGCCGACCTCGACATCGACGGGCTGGTGGTCGTGGCAGGCAGCCGACCGTCGGCGACTCTGGCCGGCCTCGAAACCCGTTGGGCAGCAGTGACCCTGGACGGCGCGCGAGCCCACGTGACCGGCCATACCGCGGCCGGGCCGGCATTCGTCACAGAGCTGCAGCTGTCGGCGATCGATGAGAACGGTGCCGGGGACGTCGCCTTGGCGCTGACGTTGCAGTGCTGGACATTGCTGGGCATGCTGGATCGCGCGATCGAGCTGACAGTTGCGCATGTGAACCTGCGGAAGCAATTCGGTCAGACCTTGTCGGCATTTCAGAGCGTGCAGTTCCAGCTCACCGACGCCGAAGTCGAGCGCAGCGGGTTGGACATTCTCGCCAAGTACGCGCTGTGGAGCATCGGAAGCGACAGCGCCGACGCGTGCAACGATGCTCTCGCCCTGCGAATGTCGGCTCTCGAAGCCGCGGAGATCGTCTTTCGGGTGTGTCATCAGCTGCACGGTGCGGTGGGGTTCTGCGACGAGACGACCCTGTCCTGGCTCTCACGCCACAGCCAGCCGCTGCGACGGCTCCCATCGGGCCTGTCCGCGACGCGGGACCTGCTGACGCGCAGGGTGGGCGGGGCCGGATTGACAGGACTGTTCGCATGAAGGTCGTTGTCATCGGCACCGGCTTCGGCAAGCACGCTGCCGCGCCGGTCTACTCGAGTCTCGGCCTCGACGTCGACGTGATCAGCCCACGTGACGAGTCCGCGGTGCGGACGGCGATCGCATCGGACGTCGATCTGGTCTCGGTGCACTCGCCACCGTTCATGCACGTCGATCATGTGAACGCCGCGATCGATCACGGACACCCCGTGCTCTGCGACAAGCCGTTCGGCCGCAACGCCGCCGAGGCCGAGGCCATGCGTGACCGGGCACGGGAAGCGGGAGTGCTGAACTTCCTGAACTTCGAGTTCCGGTTCACTGCGGCGTGGGCGAAGCTCAAACAGCTGGCCGGCGATGGAACGATCGGCACGCCAGTGCATCTGAACTGGACGTTCTACGGCAGCGGACTACGCGGACGCGAGTACGGCTGGATCAACGACCGTGAGCGCGGTGGCGGTTGGATCGGCGCCTACGGCTCGCACCTCATCGACTACACGCGGTGGTTGTTCAACAGCGAGGTGGCCGACTGCGGGGGTGTCACGCGGATCGAGGGTTCGGCGCCCGAGGCAACCGCCGAGGACGCGTACTCGGCGTGGTTCAGGATGGCCAACGGCTGCACCGCCTCCCACGACACCGGCTTCGCCGGGGCGGTTGCCCTCACGCCGCGCGCGACACTGCTCGGCAGCGCCGGCTCCGTAGAGCTGACCGGCGACACGGCACTGGTGGTGTATCGGCGCGGCGAGGATCCGCAAACGTTCGAATTCCCGCCTGCACCACGACGGTCACCGCCGCCGGCATTGTCGGCGTTCCTCGGCACGGTGGTCGAGGCGATACGGTCCGGTACGCAGATCGCTCCGTCGTTCGACGACGGTGCGGCCGTGGCGCACGCCATGGACCAGCTGCGGGCCAATTCATGACGAACCTCGAGGACTTCAGGACCGAGGTGCGTGCATGGTGCGAGAGCCATGTGCCCACCGATTGGCGGTCCGCCCAAACCGGCGTCACCGACGCCGATTTCGTCGCCTTCCAGAAAGCCTGGTTCGCCGAACTGCACGCCGCGGGCTTCGCCGTCCCGCACTGGCCGGGGCAGTGGGGTGGCGGAATGCCGGTCGATCAGCAGATCGTGCTGTACTCCGAACTCGCCGCGCAGGACGCCCCGCGGTTGGTCCTGGCGTTCGTCGGCATCCACCACGCCGCGTCCACCCTGCTGGTCGCAGGCACCGAGGAGCAGCGCCGCCGCCACCTGCCCGCCATCCTGGACGGCGAGATCTGGGTGCAGGGATTCTCCGAACCCGAAGCCGGATCCGATCTGGCCAGCCTGCGTACCACCGCCCGACGCGTCGGCGACACCTATGTGGTCAATGGTCAAAAGATCTGGGCCAGTGGGGGATTGCATGCCGACTGGTGTCTACTTCTGGCCCGCACCGATCCGGAGGCGCCGAAACGGCGGGGGATCTCCTACTTCCTGCTGGACATGACCACACCGGGTATCGAGGTGCGGCCGATCCGCAACGCCGTGGGGGAGTCGCACTTCTGCGAGATCTTCCTCGACGACGTGGTCATTCCGGCGGCCAATCTGATCGGCGCCGAGAACGAGGGCTGGCAGGTCGCCCAGGCGACGCTGGGCGCCGAGCGCGGTATGACGATGCTGGAATTGGCCGAGCGGCTGGGGACTGCGGGCTTCCGCCGGCTGGTGCAGGCCTGCTCGCCGATCACAGATGAGCGGGTCGCCGATCGCCTGGCGCAGTTCGAGATCGAGATCGCCGGCCTGCGCGGACTGTGCCGTGACCTGGTGCTCAACCACGATGCCGAGGGAGTCGGGGCGGCGGACGCCTCGGTGGTGAAGCTGTTCTACAGCGAACTGCTGCAGCGGATGACCGACTTCGGCGCCGAGATCGGTGGGCTGGCCGCCCACACCACACTCGCCAAACCCGCGTCCAGCGGCTGGGAGTCCGGGGCGTGGATGCTGGACTTCATCGGATCCTGGGAATGGACCATTCCGGGTGGCGCCAGCGAGATTCAGCGCACCATCATCGCCGAACGCGGGCTGGGGTTGCCGCGCGAACCGAGTCCGAGCGGGGCCTTGTGAGACCGCGAGAATCAGGCGCAGCGTGATGGCAGACCATTTCGAACAGTTCCATGCCGACCTACGATCGGTGGCCGGCGGTCTGCTGGCCAAGGAGCGCACGGTCGAGTGGGCGGTGATCGCCGACGCCGGCTGGACCGGGCTGGAAGTGCCCGAACACCTCGGTGGCGCGGGCGCGACGTTCGCCGAGGCGGCGGTCATCTGTGCGGAGATGGGCCGGGCGGCCAGCGCCACCAGCTTTCTCGGCAGCGCCGTGCTGGCCGTCGGAGTGCTGAACAGCCTGGCGCCCAGCGAGACCCGGGACCGTCTGCTCGCCGAAACAGCTTCCGGCAGCACCCGAGTGGCGGTTGCCTTCGAGCCGTTCGATTTCGTGCCCGACGCCGAGGGCGCCGACACGATCTTGGTCGTCACCGACGCCGGGGTCACCGAGGCGACTGTGTCCGTCACCCCGCAGCCGGTGCTCGACGAGACCCGCCGCCTGGCCCGCGTGACGGTCGAACACCCAGGAGCAGCGCTGAGTTTCGTCGACGAGTCGGCCGCCGGCCGGCTACGCGATAGGGCCGCCGCCGCCATCGCATGCGACAGTCTCGGCGTGGCCGAAGCCATGCTCGCCGCGACCGTCTCCTACGTGACGATGCGACACCAGTTCGACCGGCCCATCGGCTCGTTCCAGGCTGTCAAGCACGCGTGCGCCGACATGTATGTGGCGATCGCGGTCTCCCGCCAACTGGTCCGCGCGGCCGTACACGCCGTCACCGGTGACCAACCCGATGCGGGGGCAGCGGCCGCGATGGCCAAGTCGTACGCGTGCAGCACTGCCGTCGACGTGGCAGGCAAGGCGATGCAACTGCACGGTGGCATCGGCTACACGTGGGAAAGCGGCGTCCACGTCTACCTCAAGCGGGCCGCGCTGAATCGTTCGCTGTTCGGCTCACCCGCAGCGCATCGTCACCAACTCGCACAACGCTATCTGTAACGGAATCAAGGAGTTTCGCATGGGTGTACCGGTCTACAAACGCATTCTCGACCTGTTCGAGGCCGAGGGCGTGAACACATTGTTCGGCATCCCGGATCCCAACTTCGTGCACATGTTCACCGAAGCGGATGCCCGCGGGTGGTCGGTTGTGGCGCCGCACCACGAGCTGAGCGCCGGCTTCATGGCCGAGGCCGCATCCCGGATGACGGGCAAGCCCGGCCTGTGCATCGGAACGCTCGGCCCGGGCATGGCCAACATCGCCGGCGCCATCCAGTGCGCACTCGTCGAGAACTCGCCGGTCATCTTCCTGGGTGGGCAGCGGGCCCGGGTCACCGAGCGTCGGGTGCGGCGCGGACGCATCCAATTCGTGCAGCAGGAGCCACTTTTCGCCGCATCGGTGAAGTACAGCAGCTCAATCGAGTACGCAGACCAGACCGACGAGATCATCCATGAGGCCATTCGCAAGGCCATGTCGGGCACCCCGGGACCGACCTACGTCGAGTTCCCGTCGCACATCATCCTCGAAGAGCTGGACGTCGACGACGCGCCGCCGCCGTCGGCCTACCGGCTGGTCAACCAGGGCGCTGGCAGCCGTGAGGTGGCCGAGGCGGTCAGGCTGATCCGCGACGCCCAGCGCCCGGTGCTGCTGGTCGGTCATGGCGTGCACACCTCCCGCACCCAGCAGGAGGTCAAGGAGCTGGCCGAACTGATGGCCTGCCCGGTGATCCAGACCTCCGGCGGTACCTCGTTCATCCCCGGGCTGCAAGACCGGACGTTCCCGTACCTGTTCTCCCCGGCCGCCAACACCGCCGTCGAGGAATCCGACCTGTGCGTCGCCCTGGGCACCGAACTCGGCGAACCCATGCACTACGGCAAGACCCAGCACTGGGCCGCGGGCAACGCGACCCGCAAATGGGTGATGGTCGAGCAGGACCCGACCGCCATCGGTGTCAACCGGCCCGTCGACGTGGCGTTGGTCGGTGATTTGCGCGGCGTCGTCCCCCAGCTGGTGGAGGCGCTGCGAGACACCCCGCGGTCGGTGTCGGCCAACCTCGAGACGCTGATCAAAGCCGACGCCGCCGAGCTGGTCCGGGTCGCCGAGGAGGCACCGAGCGGACGCACCCCGGTGCACCCGGCTCGCTACGTCGTCGAGGCGACCAAGGCGTTCGAGGACCTCGACGACGGGATCCTGGTGCGCGACGGCGGGGCGACCGTGATCTTTCAGTGGACGTATTCGCAGACCAAGCCGCGCGACGTGATCTGGAACCAGAACTTCGGTCACCTCGGCACCGGCTTGCCCTACGCCGTCGGCGCCTCGGTGGCCGAGGGCGGTAACCGCCCGGTCATGCTGCTCACCAGTGACTCGGCGTTCCTGTTCCACATCGCCGAGCTGGAGACCGCAGCCCGGCAGAACCTGCCGCTGGTGTGTGTGGTCGGCGTCGACCATCAGTGGGGTCTCGAGGTCGGCGTGTACAAGCGGACCTTCGACCAGCCGTCCCCGCAACCCGGCGTGCACTGGAGCAAGGATGTCCGGATGGACAAGATCGCCGAAGGTTTCGGTTGCCACGGTGAATATGTGGAGAAAGAAGAGGAGATCGGTCCGGCGATCGCCCGGGCCTACGCCAGTGGAAAAGTCGGCGTGGTGCACGTGTGCATCGACCCGAAGGCGAACTCCGAAGAGATGCCGAAGTACGACCGATTCAGGACCTGGTACGCCGAAGGCACCCAATAACCCAGCCGGATTGAGGAGGATGTGATCATGCGCGAATATCTGAAGTTCTACATCGATGGCCAGTGGGTGGAGCCGGTCGAGCTGCGGACGCTCGACGTCGACAACCCGACACTCGAGCAGGTCGGCGGCACGATCGCCATCGGCAGCGACGCCGACGTGGACAAGGCGGTCAAAGCGGCCCGCACGGCATTCGGCACGTGGTCGGTCAGCTCCAAGGAAGACCGCCTCGACGTCTTGCAGACGATCCTCGACGAGTACCAGAAACGTCTGAAGGATCTCGCGGACGCGGTGCACGAGGAGATGGGCGCACCTCCGACGCTGGCGGCGGGGCCGCAGGTGATGATGGGTCTCGGTCACCTGTCGACCGCCATCGACGTGCTGAAGAACTACAGCTTCGAAACCGAGCGCGGCCAGACGATGGTGGTCAAGGAGCCGGTCGGGGTGTGTGGCCTCATCACGCCGTGGAACTGGCCGATCAACCAGATCGCCTGCAAGGTGTTCCCGGCCCTGGCTGCCGGGTGCACCATGGTGCTCAAGCCGTCCGAGGTGGCGCCGTTCTCCGGGCAGATCTTTACCGAGATCATCGACGCCGCAGGGCTTCCCGCGGGCGTCTACAACATGGTCTTCGGTGACGGGCCGGGTGTCGGCGCCGCGCTGTCCAGCCATCCCGGCATCGACATGGTGTCGTTCACCGGCTCGACCCGGGCCGGTATCGAGGTGGCGCGCAACGCCGCCCCCAGCGTCAAGCGAGTCAGCCAGGAACTCGGCGGGAAGAGCCCCAACATCGTGCTCGACGACGAGGCGTTCGGCCAGAGCGTCGCGGCCGGCGTCGCGGTGATGATGATGAACTCCGGGCAGAGCTGCAATGCGCCATCGCGCATGCTGGTCCCGAAGTCGCGGATGGACGAAGCCGTAGCCGTGGCGAAAGCCACCGCCGAGGGAGTCAAGGTCGGCGACCTGTCCGACAGCTCGGCCATCGGGCCGGTGGCCTCCCGCGCGCAGTTCGAGAAAGTACAAGGCCTTATCGAGAAGGGCATCGCCGAGGGCGCGACGGTGGTGGCCGGCGGCCCGGGCCGTCCCGAGGGCCTCGACACCGGCTACTACGTGCGCCCGACGGTGTTCGCCGACGTGAACAACGACATGACGATCGCCCGCGAGGAGATCTTCGGACCGGTGCTGTGCATCCTGGGTTACGACAACCTGGACCAGGCCGTCGAGATCGGCAACGACACCGACTACGGCCTCTACGGGTACGTCTCCGGTGCCGACCTGGACCAGGCGCGTGCGCTGGCCCGGCGCATCCGGGCCGGCGCGGTCACGATCAACCACGCGTTCGACATCAAGGCCCCCTTCGGCGGGTACAAAACCAGCGGCAACGGCCGGGAGTGGGGCGAAGAGGGTTTCGCCGATTTCCTGGAGACCAAGGCGATCCTCGGGTACGCGCCCGTCGGCAGCGGGGATTAGCCAGGGCACGCACTAGCATCGGCAGCCATGCGGGTGCTGGTGCAGCGGGTGACGTCGGCCTCGGTGTCGGTGAGTGGTGAGGTGGTCGGGGAAATCCGGCCCTCCGGTCAGGGCCTGCTGGCTCTGGTCGGCGTCACCCATTCCGACACCGACGCCATCGCCCGCCGGCTCGCCGAAAAGCTATGGCAGTTGCGGATTCTCGACGATGAACGGTCCGCGGCCGACATCGGCGCGCCGATCCTGGTGATCAGCCAGTTCACCCTGTACGCCAACACCGCGAAGGGTCGCAGGCCGACCTGGAACGCGGCGGCGCCGGGCGCCGTCGCCGAGCCGCTCGTCACAGCCTTCGCCGATGCGCTGCGGGAGGTGGGCGCCCACGTCGAAACCGGCGTGTTCGGCGCCGACATGGCGGTGGCGCTGGTCAATGACGGCCCGGTCACTGTGCTGCTGGAGCTGTGACCGAAACCTGTTGACGTAGAGCCTCATAGGCGCGGCGACCCCGGGATGCGCGGGCGATTTCGGCCATGACTCCAACCCGTCCAAGTTACCCGGCCGTCGGCTGCCCGCGGGCCTGGTCGGCAATAGCGCCGCAATCCGATCCGAGCCGACCGGCAGAAGTGGTTGACTGGCAGCTGACCAATGGCAGGGACGGAGGTCGACCAATCGAAGGCGACTCGGAGCATACGGATGCCGGCGTCCCCGATGACGTCCGGCAGATGGTGATGACAGCCGCCTACGACGAGCTCACCCGGTGGGGCTTGGAGCGCTTCGACATTCCGACGATGTGCTCGCGGCACAGCATCGACGAGTCGATGGTCACCAGATATTGGGGGGACGGCAGCCGGCTCGCTCTGGAGGCCCTCCTGTACTGGAGCAACGACGTCCTCACCGCACCGGATACCGGATCCCTGCGCACCGACCTGCAAGCCTTGGCCACAACGGTGGCCCAGCAGGTGAACGACACGGTCGGGCGCAGTCTGCTCCGAGCACTGGTGGTGGACGACCGTGCCGCCTTCGCAGACGACACCCGGATGGCGTTCTGGATGCGGCGCTTCGCCAGTATCCGGTCGGTGTTCGATCGGGCTGCCGCGCGTGGCGAGCTGCGGGACGGCGTCGACACGATCGCCGCGATGCAGCTCGTCCTGGCACCGATCAACGTCCGCGCTCTCTACACCCGGGAGCCGATCGCCGAGCACTACTGCGCCGCGATCGCCGACCTGGCGTGGCACGCCGTTGCGAAACATTAGGCTCGGCTGTCGCTGAGCACGATGTCCATGCTTACCGTCAAGAAACAATTGCCTGTGCGCAACTAATCTAAGCGTTCGATGAGGCCTCGATTAAGGTGTGCCCGCCACGGGCATTCATCGCCGCCGACCGGGTACGCGCACTTCATGCATCGCAATGGCATGGGGCCTCGTTCCATACCGGGCGGGTTGAGCCGATACCTGGTCGCGTCGGTTGTACCGGTGACGTCCCGAGGTCTCAGGAGGCCGGCGTGGCCCCCGCGTGGCTGACGGTGCTGTCCTGGTGCGCGCTGGCGCTGGCCGGAATCAGTTCTCTGATCATTGTTTTCGACATCTACGCACGCGGCTACCGGCAGCGGATGCGCGTAATGGAGGCGGTATGGCCGGTAACCGGCCTGTACTTCGGTCCGGTCGCGGTATGGATGTATTGGCGCTTCGGAAGGCCACAGAGTAGCCGGTGGCTGGCCGAGCACGGGCGTGACAGCCCGCCCGGAAAGCCGGGCTGGGCCACCACCGCGATCGGCGTCAGTCACTGCGGGGCAGGATGCACTCTCGGGGACATCATCGCCGAATTCACGGTATTCGCCCTGGCCCTGCAGCTGGCCGGACGAGCGCTGCTGCCGGAGTACATCGGTGACTACACTGCGGCGTTGGCGCTGGGAATTCTGTTCCAGTACTTCGCCATCGCCCCGATGCGCGGCCTGGGACTGCGCAAAGGGCTAGCCCAGGCAGCGAAGGCCGATGTGCTGTCACTGACCGCCTTCGAGGTGGGACTGTTCGGTTGGATGGCGCTGATGTCGTTCGTCTTCTTCGGCTCCGATCCGCTGCATCCGAACAATCCCGTCTACTGGTTTCTGATGCAGATCGGCATGATCATCGGCTTCGCGACGGCGTGGCCGGCCAACGTGTGGTTGATCAGACGAGGGGTCAAGGAAGCGATGTGAACGGCTGGGAGCACGCACTGATAGGCGACTGGCACCAGGCGCCGTGGGCGGCTGCCAAAGCGTTGGCACTCTTCGTCACGGCCGCCGCGGCGTTTCGCTTCACCCAACGTCGTGCGATCGCGGAGTTCACCCCATTCGATTGGGTGACCGCAGTCGCAGTCGGCGCAGTCGTGGGCCGGACCGCGACCGCGCCCGACACCGCATGGCTGACCGGAGCGGCGGCGCTGGCGACGTTGATCGCGGCGCATGCAGCGGTCGTCCGGATGCGGTTCGTTCCGGCCTTGCGGCGCATTGTGGATCCGCCGCTTCGCGTGCTCATCCGCGATGGCGAGGTCGACGAACGAAACCTGCGGCGCAGCGGGCTGACTCGCGCCGACCTCGACGCCGTGCTGCGACAACACGGCCATCGCAGCCCGCGGCACGTTCATCTGGCATTGTTCGAAGAGAAGGGTGTGGTGTCGGTGCTGGCCGCGAAAGACGAGTGAGCGCCGTGGCCGGAACATCAATGAGGAGGGGGCCGGGCGTGCAGCAGTCAATCGACGGGCCGTCGTCGGCAGATGTCGATGCGGTATTGCGGGCCTCCCGCGCACTGGTGGGTATCGCCGCCGCCTCGATAGCCGAGATCTCCGAAGTCGTCACCGTGCCGCAGCTGCGGGTGCTGGTGATGATCGACACCCAGGGCCCGCTGAACCTTGCGTCGGTCGCCGCGGCGTTGGACATCAGCCCGTCGAACGCCAGCCGGATCTGCGATCGGCTGATCAAGGCAGGCTTCCTGCACCGGCAGGACTCCGCGGCGGACCGGCGCAACATATCGCTGTCGCTCACGACCGAGGGACGGCAACTGGTCCGCAAAATGAACCGGCACCGCCGGCGCGCGATCACCCGGGCGCTGCGTGCGATGAGCGTCAAGGAGCGGCAGGCCGTGGTCAACGCACTGGACACCTTCGCGGTCGCGGCCGGTGAACCGGCCGACGATGCCGGGCTCCACTTGGTGTGGCCGCCGGCCTGACCCGAACCGATTTGTTACCGGTCCGCGCTCTCGGGTCCACATCAGACGTGAGAACGTAGACCTCTATGCAATCGCACAGCTTCGTCACCTATGAGGAATTCGGGCGCCGGTTCTTCGAAATCGCGGTGACCGAGGAACGGGTGGCTGCCGCGTTCGCCGAGATCGCCGGCGGCGAATTCGAGATGGGCCCGATGGCCCAAGGGCCCGGTGGTCTGGCCAAGGTCACCGCCAAAGTGAAAATCCAACAGCCGACCGCCCGGCGCAGCGTGGGCGACACCATCACCTTCAACGTGCGCATCCCGCTGGTGATCGAGCTGATCGTGGACCTCAGAGTCGACAAGCAGCGGTTCAAGGTCGACGGCGATATCGCGCTGCGGGCGACCGCCCGCGCGGCCGAACCGCTCACCCTGGTCATCGACGTCGCGAAGCCGAGGCCCTCTGACATCGCCGTGCACGTGACCTCGAAATCGGTGCGCGGCGAGATCCTGCGGATCGTGGCCGGCGTCGACACCGAGATCCGTCGGTTCGTCGCGGCATACGTCGCCGACGAGATCGACAGCCCGGCGTCGCAACAGGCAAAGGTCATCGACGTCGAAGAGGCTGTTGCCTCCGCCTGGGACTGAATTGCTCGGTGGCTCTGGGGGCAACCCGCGGTCCGGTGGGCCCGCGACCGCCGGATTAACGGCGTCTGAACGAAATCTTGCGTAAAGCGGGTAACCCCATGCGATGAACGGGTTGAGTGGACGGGGATGACCGCCGTCGACGTCGAGCCCGAAGCGCCGCAGCGCGATCCGGATCCCCACACCAGCCGGCTCGCGTTGATCCGGCGCGCCGCCATCGGAGTCTGGCTGGGCGGCATCGTATGGTGGACTGCCACAAACGGTTTGGCGCTCAATCGTGAGCTCGTGCTGCTCTACGTGTGTTCCGGGCTGCTGGCCGCCAGCATCGGCAGGCGCCGGGTGTTGCTGATCGTGCGGGACTGGTTGCCCTTCGCCGTGGTGCTGATCGTGTACGACCTGAGCAGGGGAGCGGCCGGGCTGATCGGCACCCCCACCCAGTGGGTGTGGCAACCGGAGGTGGATCGCCGGATGTTCGGCGCGGTGCCCACCGTGTGGCTTCAGGAACACCTCAAGATGCCGTCCCCGCCCTGGTGGGAGGTGGTGATCAGCACGGTGTACATGTCGTTCTTCATCCTGCCGTACGTGGTGGCAGGCGTGCTGTGGCTGCGCGACCGGGCGGAGTGGAAGGCATTCGTCCGGCGATTCGTGGTGCTGTCGTTCGCCGCGCTGGCCATCTATGCGGTGCTGCCCGCGGCGCCGCCCTGGGCGGCGGCCCGCTGCGAGCCGGCCGACGTCGCAGGCGGTCCGTCCGCACCGCCGTGCATGTTCAGCCCGGTGCCGCATGCCGACGGCGGGCTGCTGGGGCCCGTGACCACCCAGCACCCGGGCGCCAATGACGTCGTGGAGCGGATCTCCAGCCGGGGCTTCGCGATGCTGCATCTGGACGTGGCCCGCGCGCTGCTCGACGAGGGTCAGGCCAGCGTCAACCTGGTCGCCGCCATTCCGTCGCTGCACGCGGGCCTGTCGGCGATGATCGCGGCATTCCTGTGGGGACGGGTCGCCCGGCGCTGGCGGCCGCTGCTGGCCGGCTACGTGATGATCATGGCGTTCACCTTGGTGTACGCAGCCGAGCACTATGTCATCGATCTGCTGCTCGGGTGGGCTCTGGCCGCAGTGACGGTGCTCGCGGTCCGGCGCTACGAGCGCCGCCGGCTAGCTGCGGCGGGACCGGCCGGTGAAATTGAGTGGCCGCCCGACAGCACTGAGCTGGGTGAGAACGTCCTCGACGCGCGCCCTGGGCACCTCGGCCCGCCACTGCGGGAGGCTACCGGTCAGCTGTAAGGAGCTGGGCCCCAACGACAGACTGGTCAGGGTCAGGCCACTGGCCAGTTCCGGGAGCCGCACCGGGTAGGACGGCAACCGCGTGGGCAACGCCCACCGGCGCCGAGTGGTGCGCAGCGCCCGCGGATGCAACCACAACGTGGAGCCGTCCAACTCCACATCCACCTCCACACTGCCCAGCCGGGGGTGGCGAGTCCAGCGCAACCGCGCGATGCCGTCGTCGTCGACATGACCCGACAGTCGGGGCAGCGACTCGGAGAACACCGCGTTGAGCGCCTGGGTGGAGACGACCATGGTCACCTCCACCGGCGCGGCCACCAGCACGGGCGGAACACCCGGCTTCAAGTGCACATTGTGCAGAACCATCGTGGCGCCCTCGAAATGATGGTTGCCCCAACGGATGTCGGTCGCAGTGATCCGAACGTCATTCAACTGGCCGACGGCAAGACCACGGACGTCGAGGCGCGAGTTGAATTCGGTGACAGTCAGCGTGACGTCCCCGCCGTCGAGACGCACCGTCATCGTGCGCCCGACCACCAACCGCTTGACGGTCATGAACAGGGTGCGGTACGCCATCGCCGCCCCGGTGCTCACCGGGAAGGTCGCCGCCGACGACCAGACCGAAGACAGCAGACCCAGCGAACGTGCCATAGGGCTACCCATCCTGCTCGGTCGGCACGGCGCGGCGCAACACTCCCAGTCGTGAGTTTGTATTCGCCGGGTGAGGGTATAACTGGCCCGATGACGTCCGTCGTGGTGGTGGGAAGCGGCTTCACCGGGTTCGAGTGCGCGCGGCGGCTGCAGCGTCGCTTACATCGGCACAGCGCAGATGTGCAGATCACCCTCATTTCGCCGATCGACTACATGCTCTATACGCCGTTGCTGCCCGATGTGGCCGGCGGCCTTGTCGACGCGCGCTTCGTGTCCATCCCGCTGGCCGGCACGCTGCCCGGGGTTCAGGTGATCCGCGGTCGCGTCGACACCGCGGACCTGACGGCGCACACGCTCGGCTACACCGACCCCGAGGGTCGAAGCCACGAACTGTCCTGGGATCGGCTGGTGCTCACGCCCGGCTCGGTGACCCGGCTCTTCGACATTCCCGGCCTGGCCACCTACGCCCGCGGTCTCAAATCGATCGCCGAGGCGCTGTACCTGCGCGACCACTTCCTCGAGCAGCTGGAACTGGCCGGTATCGACTCCGACCCCGCGGTGGCCGCAGCACGACGCACGGTCGTGGTGGTGGGCGCCTCGTATTCGGGCACCGAACTGGTGGTCCAGCTGCGGGCGCTGGCCGACGCCGCGGCACGCCAGATGGGATTCGACCCGCAATCGGTGCGCTTCCTGCTGCTCGACCTCGCCGAACAGGTGATGCCCGAAGTGGGTGAGAAGCTCGGGAAAGCCGCACGGGAGGTTCTGCGCGACCGCGGCATCGACGTTCGGCTGGGCCTCACCTTGAAGGAAGTGCACGCCGATCACGTTGTGCTCAGCGATGATTCGCGGATCGACACCCGGACGGTGGCCTGGGTGACGGGGGTGACCGCCGCACCGCTGATCGAGACGCTCGGCCTGCCGACCGAGAAGGGCCGGCTGAAGGTCGGCGCGGACCTGCGGGTGCCCGGTCACCCCGACGTCTTCGCCGCCGGCGACGCCGCCGCCGTCCCCGACCTGACCCAGCCCGGCACCATCACCCCGCCCACCGCCCAGCATGCGGTACGGCAGGGAAAGGCGTTGGCGCGCAACGTCGCCGCCAGCCTGGGGTTCGGTACCTCCAAGGACTACCGGCACCGCAACATGGGTCTGGTCGTCGATCTCGGCCCGCGCAAGGCTGTGGCCAACCCGCTCAACATCCAGGTCTCCGGCCTGCCCGCCAAAGCCGTCACCCGTGCCTATCACCTGTATGCGATCCCGCGTGGAGTCAACCGGTGGGCGGTCGCGCTGGCCTACCTCACCGACCTGATCTTCCCGCGGACGCTGGTGTCGATGGGGCTTGCCAGCCAGGAAGATGCCCAGTTCTCGACCAGCGAGGGCATCCCGATGCTCAAGGCCGACTGACTACAGATCCAGCGTCAGGTGGCCGCCGTCGGGCGCGCGTGACACGCACGTCAGCATCATTCCCTCGGCTCGCTCGGGCGCGGTGAGCAGCGTATCCCGGTGCTGGACAACGCCGTTGATGACGCGGGTGCGGCAGGTGCCGCAGAAGCCCTGCTGGCAGGAGTACGGTGCCGCGACGTGCTCGCGCTGCAGCGCCGACAGCAGAGTCTGCTCCGGTTGCACCGCCACCGTGACACCTGTCGAGGCCACCGTCGCGGTGAACGTCGTGCCGTCGACCACCGGCGGCGCGGCAAACCGCTCGAAGTGCAATTCGACGTTGTCGCGGCCGGCCAGGGCTTCCCGAATGGCGGTGAGCATGGGCGCCGGCCCGCACGTGTAGACGCCTGCACCGTCCGGGCAGGCGCCCAAAAGTTCTGCGGCGGTCGGAATTCCGTGTTCATCGTCGGTCCGGATCTGCACCCGCTCACCGAATTCGCCCAACTCGTCGAGGAACGGGATGGACTCGAGGCTGCGCCCGGTGTACATCATCGACCAGTCGATACTCAGCCGCTGCGCCAGCCCCAGCATCGGCAGGATCGGGGTGATGCCGATACCGCCGGCGATGAACCGCAGCTGCCGGGCGGGGGAGCCGTAGCCGGGAACGGTGAGCGGGAACGCATTTCGCGGGCCACCGGTGGTCACCGTCGCGCCGACCTGAAGATCGTCGTGCACCTCGATCGATCCGCCACCACCATCGGGGATGCGCCGCACCGCGATCCGGTAGCTGGTGGGCGTGGCGGGGTCGCCGCACAGTGAGTACTGCCGAATGCGCCCACTGGGCAGCCGGATGTCCACATGCGCGCCGGGATGCCACGCCGGCAGGGGTCGTCGATCCGGCGTCGCCAGCGTCAGTGCCACCACGTTCTGATCCCGCGCGACCACCCGACGGTCGACGACCTGCAGCGTGAACGTGCGCTCGCGTGCCTGCGGTATCGCCGGGCGTCGCACCGCGCCGCTGATCGCCCACAGGGCCCTGATCGATGCGTCGGTGAGGCGCAGCAGCGGATCGTGGCGAGTACGGCCCGACGCGCTCGGCGGCGCGGACCCCAGCCGGTCTCTCACAGGTGCGCGGCGCGGGCGGCCGGCGAGCTGGCCAGATAGGCGACCGCCTGCGCGGTGGACCCGATTTCCTCGGGTGAATAGTTCGGCCGGAAGTAGGTCAGCGTCGTCGTGCCGAACAAGGTGCGGTACTTGGGCAGCAGACCCAGCTTGGAGTCGCGGGCCCGCAGTCGCTGCATTCGCCACCAGCTCATGTCCAGCGTCGGGTCGGTGCGACACATGTACCAGCTGCCGCGGTTGAAGAAGCCGGCGATGAGCACCACGGCCATGGCCATCGAGCGGATCCGGTCGAGATAGCTGTCGTGGAAGTAGACCGCGACGTCGTGCGCGACGTTGCGGTGCTCCACCTCTTCGCTGCCGTGCCAGCGGAAGACGTCGACCAGGGTGGGGTCGGCGCCGAAGTCGTCCCAGGCGCAGTTGAGCGCGAAGTCGCCCAGGACGGCGGTGTAGTGCTCGATCGCCGCGATCAGCCACAGGCGGTCACACAGATTGTTCAGCCGCTTCCGTGGGTCACTCGATGTGCTGGGCGAGAGCACCTGACCGAACACGTAGTCGAGCTGGCGCAGGATCGGCTCGGCGTCCACGCCGCGCGCCACCATCAGCTCCTGCAGGACCTGGTCGTGGGTGTCGGCGTGGGTGGCCTCCTGGCCGATGAACCCGCGCATGTCCTCGGCCAGCCGCGGATCCTTCACCAGCGGCAGCGCTTCGTTGTAGGTGGCGACGAACCAGCGCTCCGCGACCGGGAGGACGACGTGGAGCAGGCCGACCACATGTGAGGCGACCGGGTGCCCCGGAATCCAGTGCAACGGCGCGTCGGACACGTCGAAGGCGACCTTACGGGCCTGGATCTGCACCGGGCCCGGATCGATCTCGCGGTCGAAGCGACGTGGGCGCAGCATGGGCAAACCTCCCGGCATTGGCTGCCGAGGAGTCTAGCCCGTATCGGAGCCGGGTCAGCCGACCTGAGTCGGCGTGACGATCACGGTTCCCGGAGCGCCCGGAGTCGGGCGGGAACCACCGTCGGACGGGATCTGCTGAGCAGGGGCCGAACCCGGTGCGCTAGGCGCCGGCGCGTCGGGCTGGGCGGCCTTGGTGCAGTTCAGCATCAGCGACATCTTGCCGCTGGCCAGGTATTTCTGGCTCTGAACGATGCATTTGGCCTGCGGAACGTCGCTGCCCACCGAGCCGCCGAAGACCGTCGAGATGCCTTGGGCGTGCAGGATCGCGACCGCCTTGTAATACGGTTCGCCGAGGATGTTCATCGTTCCGCCGGCATTCGGGTCGGCGCTGCTGGACCCCATGCTGAGGGCGGCTGCTGCCGAACTTGCGGCAAGCGCGCCGGCGGCCACCAGGATGAGCCTTTTCACTCCAACCTCCGTCTGTGTCTGCGGTCGAACATAGCCCAGGGAGCTTGGAGGTCGCTCTGCGAGCAGATCACACCAGCCTCTTGCGACCTCTATCGCCACAAGGGCATGGATTCGTTTCACCGGTATGTGACTAGAACGTCTCCCGGTGCCGTTCCTGCTCGACGACGGCGTCCAGGTCGGCCAGCCGCGCCATCGAGGACACCGCGCGCGCGGTGCGGTTGTTACCGGCCAGCAGGTCCTGGTGACGATGCACGAACGCCCAATAACCCGAGGTGAAGGGGCATGCGTTCGGTCCGATGCGGACCTTCGGGTCGAAGCTGCACGAGCGGCAGTGGTCGCTCATCTTGTTCAGGTAGGCACCACCGGAGGTGTACGGCTTGGTGGCGAGCAGACCCCCGTCGGCGTGCTGGCTCATCCCGACCACATTCGTCGGCATCACCCAGGCGAAACCGTCGACGAACGCGGTGGCGAACCATTCGGTCAGGGCCCGCGGCTGGTAACCGCGCTGCAGGGCGTGGCTGCCCAACACCATCAGCCGCTGGATGTGGTGCGCCCACCCGCGATCCCGCACCCCGCCGAGCGCCTGCCGCAGACATTCGGCGGTGACCGAGTCGGCATCGAGTTCGTTCCACCAGGCCGGCAGCGGAGTCTCGGCGGACAGGGCGTTGTTGTCCAGATAGTCCGGGCCGAAGTGCCAGTACAGGTGCCACATGTACTCCCGCCAGCCCAGAATCTGGCGGATGAACCCCTCGGCGGCGGCCAGTGGGGCGTTGCCGTCCCGGTAGGCCTGTTCGGCGGCGTGCACGGCGTCCAGTGGGTGCAGCACGCCGAGGTTCAGCGGCACCGACAGCAGCGAATGTGACATCGCCCAGTCACCGCCCATCATGGCGTCCTCGTAGCGGCCGAACAGCGGCAGCCGACGTTCGATGAATCTCGTCAGCGCCCGGCGTGCCTCGGCCGGGGTGACCGCGAACAGCCGCGGTCCGTCGACGCCGACGGTGGGCAGATCCATCGCATCGAGGTCGCGGCGCACCCGGTCGTCGATGTCGTCTTCGCGCGGGCGGTACGGCGCGTCGACACCGATCGATGCACCGTTCTTGGGTGGGGACTCGCGGTTCTCGGCGTCGAAGTTCCACCGCCCGCCGACCGGCTCGGAACCGTCCATCAGCACGCTGAACCGCCGGCGCTGCTCGCGGTAGAAGTCCTCCATCCGGAACCGGCGCCGATCCCCGGCCCACTGTCGAAAGTCGGCCCGCGACAACGCAAATCCCGGGGTGGGCAACACCTCGGCGACCATGCCGTCGCGCTGAAGGCGCCGCACGAAGCGATCGGCGGCGAACGATGTCGGTTCGTGCACCAGCACCGGCGTGCCGTAATCGCGCAGCGCCTCGCTGTAGGTTTCCGCGCGGACCACGGTTGCGCGCTCACCCAGGTCGGCCGCGGCGTGCCGCACCCCGGACAGCACCAGGTGCAGCTTCTGCCGGTGAAAGCGGCGCCGGCGCAGCGCGGAGGTCGCCTCGACCAGGAACACCGGACGGTGCGCGTGTTCGCCGCCGTGGAACTGCGGCCCGAGCTGATCGGCGAACAGCCACAGGGGGGTGTCGTCAGCGCTCATCGGTTCGGTCCTAGCCGCCGTTGCCGCGCAAAATCTCCTCGGCACATCGCAGTCTGGTATGCCCGGTTTCCTGCATGCAGACACGAACCGGGGACTCGGTCTCGGTCGGCGGGGCCGCCACCGGGGACGTCGGCGACGACGTGACGACCGGATTCGGGATCTCGTCGGAATGCACCGACCACAGGTAGCGGCTGGTGTACTGCAACTTCGTGCAATAGGCGGTGGCACCGTCGGCGGTGGTTCCGGTGGCGCCCGGCTCGGTGCAATCCGAGCCGATCACCGCGGTGGGGGTCGGCTCGACGGTGACGGTGTCGGTCGTCTGTGCCGTCGCCGTCGTGGTCGGCTGTGGTGTCGTCGTCGCGGCCGGCGGTGGTGGCGGGACGGCCGGGGTGGTTGCCGTCGTCGTGGCGGTCCGGAGGTCCTTGGCGGCAACGTCCTCCCCGCGGTCGCGCCCGGCGATGAAGGCGATCGCGACACCGGCGACCAGCAGCACCGCGAGGACGGGAAGCAGAATTTTCAGCCACCGACCGTGAGACTGCGGGGCCGGCTCACCGATGGGCGCCGCATCGGTGATCGGGGTCAGTCGGGTGCCATCGGCATCGATCAGGCCGTCACCGGACACCGGGGTGGTGATGTGGTGGGCCAGCGCCCGCGCGAAGTCCACGCAGCGGTCGAACCGCTCGGCAGGGTCCTTGGACAGCGCCTTGCGCAGCGCAGCGTCCAGGTTCGCCAGCTCCGGGCGGTGCTCGGCCAGGCTCGGCGGCAACGCCGACAGATGCTGGCTGATCACCACCGCGGGATTGGAATGCGGAAACGGCGGGGTGCCGGTGAGTAGGTGGTAGGCAGTGGCCGCCAGCGCATACTGGTCGGCCCGCCCGTCGAGGTCGCGGCCCATCAGTTGTTCGGGCGCGGCATAGGACACCGTGCCGACCGTCATGTTGGTCTGGGTCAACCCGCTGGCATCGTCGTCCCACCGAGCAATTCCGAAGTCCGCCAACAGAATTCGTTCCTCACCGGATTCCTGTTTGGAAACCAGGATGTTGGCGGGCTTGACGTCGCGGTGCAGCAGGTGGCGTTGGTGTGCGTAGTCCAGCGCCTCGGCGACCGCGGTGACGATCTTGAGCACCTCAGCCTGGGGCAGGCCGGTGGGGAAGTTCCTCAACAGATCGCCGGCGTCGTTGCCGTCGACGAAATCCATGGCGATCCACAGCTGGCCGTCGGTCTCGCCGCGGTCATGGACGCCGACGATATGGGGGTGCCAGAGCGTGGCAGCGATATCCGCTTCCCGTTCGAATCGCGCCCGGTATTCGGCGTCGCCACTCACCGAGGCCGGTAACACCTTCAGGGCGTCGCGGCGGGGGAGCCGGGGATGCTGGGCCAGGTAGACCTCACCCATCCCGCCCGCGCCCAGCAATCGCAGGATCGTATAGCCCGCGAATGTCTCGCCTTCGGCCAGCGGCATGGCCTGATACTACAAATGTCCTGCCCGGACGGGTTCGGACGCGCTGAGCGCGGCAAGCTGGTCCTCGGTGACACCGAGGACGCGAAGGCACGCGTCGGCAACGTGGCCGGCCAGCGTGCCGGGGTCCGGATGCGGGGGCGGTGTCCACATGTTCACCAAGGACTCGACCAACCGGAACGGAAGGTCCGCCGCGTCGTCGGAGATGCCGGTGGCCACCAGAACCGCGCGGCTGAGGTCCAGGTAGGCCTGTCGCAGGCGCTCACGTTCGGTCCAGAACGTGGCCAGCCGCGCCTCCCGGAGCTCGGGCAGCAGGTAGAGGGCACCCAGGTTCCACTGCGCTGTCAGCAGCTGGGCACCGTCGAACGCGGCCAGGGCGTGCAGGGTGCTCGCGGCCGAGCGGGGGTCGCCGCCCTGCTCCAGTCCGGACAAGAACGTCAGGGTCGGTGTCACAGTCTGGTGCAGCAGCGCCGACAGCAGCTCGTCCTTGGTCTTGAAGTAGTGGTACAGCGAGGCCTGCCGAATGCCGACCGCCTCGGCGATGGCCCGGGTCGAGGTGCTGGCGTAGCCGCGGCTGGTGAACAGCTCCGCCGCGGCGTCGAGGATCTCGTCCCGGGCGGTCGTGCCGGGTCTGCGCCGTTCGGTCAAGCGCGGACGGCCCGCCCGCGTTGTCTCCATGGTCCGATGTTGACCTACATCACCTGCGAAAAGACAGACCCAGGGATTTTCTGTCACATGACAGAAACGCGGGATACCTATCGGTTACGCGCCGTCTTGGTTTGGTTACGCCAGCGACACCCACCGCGACCAGAGGCCCGTAAAACTGTCAATCGACAGGCTGATGGCTCACCGGTGAGCGCATCCTCGTGGACCCTCTGACCTTCCGGGAGACTCTGCATGGCGAGCGCCGCAAGTGTCGCGCTGCGACCCGATGCACCGGCGACGACGCCGGGCGACGTGGTCGCCGCGGTGGATGATCTCTGTGTCACGTTCCGCCGCAACGGCAAGGACGTGCACGCGCTGCGCGGGGTGTCGCTCCAGATCGCACCCGGCGAAATCGTGGGCCTGGTGGGCGAATCCGGCTCTGGGAAAAGCGTTCTGGGCTTCAGCATGCTCGGCCTGCTCGGCGCCGCCAAGACCAGCGGCAGCGTCCAGGTGTGCGACACCGACATGCTCACCGGCGCCGCCAAGCAGCTGCGCAAGGTCCGCCGACTCGACCTCGGCGCGGTGTTCCAGGATCCGATGACGTCGCTGAACCCGACGATGCGGATCGGCAAACAAGTCGAAGAAGTAGCAGGCAGCAGCGCAGAAGCACTGAAACTGCTGACCGCCGTTGGTATTCCAGATCCCGAACGACGGATGCGAGCCTATCCGCACGAACTCTCCGGCGGGTTGCGCCAGCGGGTGATGATCGCGATCGCGGTGGCCGGTGATCCCGAGCTGATCATCGCCGACGAACCGACCACCGCACTCGACGTCACGGTGCAGGCACAGGTGCTGGCGCTGCTGCAGCGGCTGCGCGCCGAGATCGGCTGCAGCATTGTGCTGATCACCCACGACCTCGGCGTCGCCGCGCAGATCGCCGACCGCATTGCCGTGCTGTATGCCGGGCGGATCGCCGAAATAGGCCCGACCGCCGACGTTCTCGCCACCCCCGCGCATCCCTACACCCACGGGCTGTTGCAATCGCGGCTGACCCTGGACACGGCGCGGGACCGGCCGCTGGCGGCGATGGCCGGCCAGGTGCCCAGTCCGACCGCACCGCTGCCCGGTTGCGCGTTCGTGCCGCGGTGTGCGCTGGCCCGCACCGAATGCTCCGCCACACCACCGGATCCGGTGGCGTGCGCCGAGAACCGGGTGAGCGCGTGCATCATCGAGCCGGCCCAGATGCGCACCGAGCTGGCCGGGATCGTCGCCGCCGAGGCCGAAGCCTTCGCCGAGCGGGTCGAGATTGCGGCTGATCAACCGCCCGCCGTCGATGCCCGCACCGTCACCAAGACGTTCACCGTGCGCCGCCGCAGGCTGGATCGCTCGGGGGCATCCGGAGGCAAACTGCAGGCGCTGCGCGGAGTGTCGCTGACCGTCGCGCACGGCGAATCAGTGGCCCTGGTGGGCGAGAGCGGCTCCGGGAAGTCGACGTTGCTGCGCATCATCGCCGGGCTGGAGAAGCCGACCACCGGCGAGGTCGAACTGGCCGGCGACACCCGCCCGCAGATGGTCTTCCAAGACGCCGGTGCCTCGCTGACACCGTGGTTGTCCGTCGGCGAACTGATCGGTGAACGGCTGCGCGGCACCTCGATGTCGCGCAGCGAGCGCAAGGACGCCGTCGCGGAAGTGCTGGAGCGGGTGGGCCTTCCGCAGGATGTGGTCAAGTCGCGGGCCGCGCAGTTGTCCGGCGGTCAGCGGCAACGGGTTTCGCTGGCTCGGGCCACCGTGATCCCGCCGCAGGTGCTGCTGTGTGACGAGCCGACGAGCGCGCTGGACGTATCGCTGGCGGCCTCGGTGCTCAATCTGATCGGCGGGCTGCGCCGCAGCCTGGACATGTCGGTGGTGTTCGTGACCCACGACCTGTCGGTGGCGCGGGTGGTGGCCGACCGGATCGCGGTCATGTACCTGGGTCGCATCGTCGAGATCGGTCCCGCCGAAGACGTGATCGGACGCCCGACGCATCCGTACACCCAGGCGCTGGTCGACGCGATCCCCGACCTGGGCCGCGACTGCCGGGTGCTGGCCGGCGAACCCGCCAGCCCGCTGTCACCGCCGACCGGCTGTGCCTTCCACCCGCGGTGCCCGATCGCGATCGACACCTGCAGCGACATCGAACTCGACGTCCGCCTGGAAGGCACCCCCGGCAGCCCGCACCAGGTCGCCTGTATCGAACGGAAGGCGCGCTGATGGCCATCGCAGTCCCCGCCCCGGCACTGCTGCGCGGCCGTGAGAAGCGGATGGCGGCGTTACCGAAAGACCGTGCGGTGATCGTCAATTGGCTCGGGGTGTCCTTGCTGCTGCTGGTGACCGTGATCGCCGTCGCCGTCCCGCTGCTGGCCCCGCACGACCCGCTGGTGCCCGTCGGCATGCCGCTGCAGGCACCCGGCAAGAACGGATTCCTGCTCGGCACCGACAGCGTCGGGCGGGACATCTTGAGCCGCGTGCTGTTCGGCATCCGGTCGAGCTGGTTCGCAGCCCTGGTGGTGGTCGGCGTCGGGCTGCTCATCGGAGGCCTCGTCGGGCTCATCGCCGGCGCGACCGGCGGCTGGCTGGACGCGACCTTGATGCGGATCACCGACGGGTTCCTGTCGCTGCCGGCGCCGGTGCTGGCCATCGCCGTCGTCGCCGCACTGGGGCCCGGCTTCGTGCACACCCTGATCGCGGTGTCGATCGTGTGGTGGCCGTTCTACGCCAGGCTGGTTCGCGGCGAGGTCGCGCGGTTGGCGGCCCGCCCCCACGTCGAGGCCGCCCGGCTGGCCGGCGTCGGGCCCGTCCGGGTCGCCATGCGCCACCTGCTGCCCGGCGCGGTGCCCAATGCGCTGGTGGCCGCCAGCCTCGACCTCGGCACGTTGATCCTCACGCTGGCGGCGTTGTCGTTCCTCGGTCTCGGGCAGTCGGCTCCCGCCCCGGAACTGGGCGCCGACGCGGCCCGCAACCTGAGTTACTTCCTGCAGCAGTGGTGGGTCCCGGTGATGCCCGGCCTGGGCGTACTTGTCCTCGCAGTGATCGGCAATGTCGCCGGTGACAGCCTGCGCAACCTGATGAAGACGAGCTAGGAGGCCCACAGGTGAAAGCGTTCATCGCCTCCCGACTGGCCGCCACGCTGGTGATCCTGGTCGCACTGACCGCCGTGATGTTTGTGCTGCAACATATTTCGCCCCTGGATCCGGTCAAGGCTCAGATGGGCGCACAGGCGTCCGCCTCAGCGGTGGCCGCGCGCCGAGAGGCGCTGGGCCTCAACGACCCGATCGTCACCCAGTTCTGGCACTACCTCACCGGGGCGGTCCAGGGCGACCTCGGCACGTCGTACCGGACCCGGCACGCCGTCGCGTCCGATCTCGGCAGCTTCTTCCCGGCCACCCTGGAACTGGCCCTCTACGGTATCGGTATCGCGCTGGTACTGGCCGTGCTGCTGGCCTTCAGCACCACGCTGAAGTGGCGGGGATCGGCTGTGCTGCGGGCGATCCTGTTCACCGGGTCCTCGGCGCCGATGTTCCTGCTCGGCATCCTGGGGTTGATCGTCTTCTACCAGAAGCTCGGCTGGGTACCGGCCAACGGCCGCATCGGCATCAGCAACCCGCCGACCGGCCCCACCGGACTGCTGACCGTCGATGGACTGCTCAGCGGACGTTTCGACGTCGTCGCCGACGCCCTGCACCACCTGATCCTGCCGGCCCTGGTGCTGGCGTTGGGTCCGGCAGTCGCCATCGGCCGGGTGCTGCGGTCCAGTCTGCTCACCGACATGGACAGCGACTACGTGCGAACCGCACGCGCAAAAGGATTGTCGGAGAGCCGAATAGTGGCCGGTCACGTACTGCGCAACTGCGTCGGTTCGGCGTTGTCGATGACCGGGCTGCAGGTCGGCCTGATGTTCGCCGGCGTGCTGGTCGTCGAGCAGGTCTTCGGCTGGCCGGGCATCGGCCAGTACATCGCCCAGAGCATCCCGGTGGCCGACTTCCCGGCGATTGCCGGCGTCACGCTGATGCTCGGCGCCCTCTACGTCTTCATCAACACGGTCGTGGATCTTCTCCAGGCCGCCGCAGACCCCCGCATCGCAGTTACAGGAGGATAGGTGCCGAAACAGCCACTGATAGTGGGCAATCCGGTCTTGGTCGTCGTCGACATGCAAGAAAGTGGCGACATGCCCGTCGAGGAGGTGGGCATCCCGCACATGGCCGGCTACGCCGACCGAATCGCCCGGGCGCGGCAACTGATCGCCGCCGCGCGCGCCGCGACCATCCCGATCGTGTTCTTCCAGGAAGTGCACCGCGCCAACGGCATCGACTTCGGCCGTGAACTCGACGGTGTCGAAGGACCGCACTGCATCGACGGCAGGCCCGGCACCCCACTGCATCCCGAGCTGTTACCCGACTTCACCGGACCCAATCACGAATTCCACATCGTCAAGCGGCGCTACTCCGGTTTCATCGGAACCGAATTCGAGATCGTGCTGTCCGGTTTGAAGGCCGACACGCTGATCCTGATCGGCGGCCTGACCGACGTGTGTGTGCACTACACCTTCGCCGACGCCCATCAGCGTGACTTCCACGTGCGGGTGGTGTCCGACTGTGTCGGCGGTTCCTCGGTCTACCGGCACGATGCCGCACTGGATGCCATGGAATACCTGCAAACCGGCGCGACGCGGACCACTGAGGAGATCCTCGACGCCTTTGCTTCCCTCACCACCCCGGTACTCGAAGGAGCCGCCCGATGAAGAAAATCACCACGCTGCTTGCGATCGGCGCGACCGCAGCCCTGGCGTTGACCGCCTGCGGCGGTTCGAATTCCGGTGGCAGCAGCACCCCGAACGCGGCTCCGACCGACAAGGTGTTGAAGCTGTCATTCCTGCAGGATCCGGGCCAGCCGCCGGACCCCGACATTTACTACGCCGGCCAGGGTCTGCTGCTGACCACCAACACCTATGAGGGTCTGCTGGAGTACAAGGCCGGCACCGACAAGCCTGAACTCCAGCCGCTGCTGGCCACCGAGTGGACGGCATCGCCGGACAACAAGGTGTTCAACTTCAAGCTGCGCCAGGGGGTCAAGTTCCACGACGGCACGCCGTTCACCTCCGCGGCTGTCAAGGCGTCCTTCGACCGGCGCGCGGCGGTGAATCAGGGGCCCGCATACATGGTCTCCGACGTCGAATCGGTCACCACCCAGGGCGATTACGACGTCACCGTCACGCTGAAGGCGCCGAACTCGGCGTTCCTGGACTACCTCGCGTGTCCCTATGGCCCGCGGATGATGAGTCCGGACGGGCTGCAGAAGAACGCGGGCAGCGACCACGCGCAGGGTTATCTGACCACCCACGACCTGGGCACCGGTCCGTACACGCTGACCGACGCCGAGGTGGGTTCGAAGTACCAGTTGACCGCCTTCGGCGACTACTGGGGCGCCAAGCCGTACTTCGAGAAGGTCGAGCTGCCGGTGATCACCGACGTCTCGGCGCAGCAGCTGCAGTTCAACAACGGTCAGCTCGCCGCGATCCTGCATGACCTGCCGTCCTCCGCGGTGCAGTCCTACCTGGACAACAAGTCGTTCGCGAACTATTCGCTGCCGACCATGATGTCGAACTTCGTCTACATCAATCCCAAGAAGGGAATGATGACCGACGCCAAGAACCGCAACGCCGTCATGCAGGCCATCGACGTCGACGAACTGGTCAAGCAGACCTACTTCGGCCGCGGCAAGAAGGCCGAACAGATCTACCCGCCCAACGTGATGGCCGCCGAGTTCGGTAAGCAGTCGGTGACCCACGACCCGTCCGTGCTGACTCAGCTCGCGGCGGGTCTGCCTGCCGACCAGAAGTCGGTCACCATCGGCTACGACTCGTCGAACCCCGATAACCAGTTGATCAGCAACCTGGTTCAGACCCAATTGGCCGCAGCCGGACTCAACGCCAAGGTCCAGGCCTACCCGACGTCGGAGATCTACGGATGGGTCGGCGGCGACGGGCAGTCGGCTCCGGAGATCATGACCTACCTCGGGTGGCCGGACGCGCCCTCGCCCTACACCTGGGGCCACATCTCCTGGGATGCCGACGGTGGACTGAACTTCTTCGGCTGCTCGGCGCCGCCCATCACCGAGGCGTTGGCCAAGGGGCTGCCCACCGGATCGGACGCGGACTTCTCCACGGCCGGCGAGGAAGCGGTCAAGACGGGTTGCTGGCTGAATGTCGCCGATGTCAACGACTTCATGGTGGCCCAGCCGTGGCTGAAGGGCGTTGAGCAGGCACACGTGGTGACCGACCCGAACTCGCTGCGGTTGGCCGCGCTGTCGGTGGGCTGAGCCGAATGGTCCTGGGAGACGGGAAAGTTCGCCGGATTGTCCTGCTGACCCTCGGTTGGGAGGAGCTACCCAAGTCGGTGTCGGTCTACGGGGCGCCACCGGAGCTGCGGATGCGTGAGCCGGTTCCCGGGGTGCTGCTGCAAACCGACGGCGGCTGGGTGTTGCTCGACACCGGGTTCAACACCGCACTGATCCGCGATCCGGCGTTGTACCGGCGGTTCTTCCCGACCGTCGAGTACATCCCGGTACTCCCAGGACCCGGTGAGCCGATCGAGGAGTCGTTGCACGACATCGGCATCGACGTCGACGACATCCACCTCGTGGCGCTGTCGCACCTGCACCACGACCACGCGGGCGGCGTGAAGCTGTTCGCCGGCAAGGTCCCGGTGCACGCGCAGCGCCGCGAGCTGGAGTACGGGCTCTCGAACCATCCCGAGCCCGAACACAACGCGATCAACCGCATCGACTTCGACGATCCCCGCATCGACTGGGTACTCGCCGACGGTGAGGCCGAGATCGCGCCCGGTATCACCGCGGTGCCCACCTACGGGCACACCCCGGGGCATCAGAGCTTCGTCGTGGAGCTCGATGAGGCGGTGGGCGGCGGCGGGTTCGTATTCGCGTTCGACGCCGCCGACCTCACCGAGAACATCGAGCACGAGTTGCCGATCGGCGGGTTCATCGACGTCGATCCGGCCGACACGGTCGAGCCGATCCGCAAGCTGAAGCGACTGGCCACCGACAAGGGTTACGAGCTGGTGCCCGGCCACGACCCCCATGTCTGGCCGGAGCTGACCCAGCGCTTCGCGGACCGGTTCGGCCCGGTGCCCCCGCCGTGACCACGGCCGCCGTCGAACACGTCATTCGCGCACCGCGCGCGGTGATCGACGGCGAGGTCCGGCCCGCCGCGATCGGGTTGGCGGACGGCGTGATCCGGGTAATCGGCGAGGTCGACAGTCACCTCGGCGGCGCCGGCGAGACAGTGCTCGGCCCCGACGTGGTGTTGCTGCCCGGTCTGGTCGACACTCATGTGCACATCGACGACCCGGGCACCGACTGGGAGGGCTTCGACTCCGCGACGGCCGCGGCGTTGGCCGGTGGCATCACCACGGTCGTGGACATGCCGCTGGACTGTGATCCGGTGACGACCACGGTGCCGGCGCTGGAGGTCAAACGTTCCGCGGCGCGCGGCGCATGCCACGTCGACACCGGTTTCTGGGGCGGCATCGTGCCGGACAACCTCGAGTCGTTCGGTGAGCTGGCCGGTGCGGGAGTGCTCGGCTTCAAATGCTTTCTGTCCGAGTCGGGCAACGCCGACTTTCCGCCACTGGACCCCGACCAGCTTCGCGCCGCGATGGCCGTTGTGGCCGAACTGGATTCGGTACTGCTGGTACATGCCGAAAGTGAGCGGGTGCTGACCGATTGCCCCGCCCCGGCGGGACGGTCCTACGGCGAATTTTTGCGGTCGCGGCCCGACGCGGCGGAGCGGGACGCGGTGCGCATCGTGCTCGACGCCGTCGCCGAGACCGGTGCCCGAGCCCACATCGTGCACGTCTCGAGCGCCGAGGTGCTGCCGATGCTCGCCGAGGCCAAAGCGGCAGGCCTTCCGGTGACTGCCGAAACATGCCCGCACTACCTGACTTTCGCCGCCGAGGCCATTCCCGAGGGGGCGACGGTGTTCGCGGCCTGCCCGCCCATCCGCGGCGGGGACAACCGCACCCTGCTGTGGGCTGCGCTGGCCGACGGAACGCTGGACATGGTGGTCTCCGACCACTCGCCATGCGCCCCGCGCCACAAAGACCTCACCGGCGGAGACTTCGGCCGTGCCTTCGGCGGGATCAGTTCGTTGCAGATCGCACTGCCCGCGCTGTGGACTCAGGCCCGCCGGCTCGGATTCGACGTGCGCGACGTGTGCCGGTGGATGGCGCAGGCGCCCGCCGGCCTGGCCGGGCTGACCGACCGGGGACTGATCGCCGAAGGTAAGCGCGCCGATTTCTGCGTGTTCGAGCCCGACGCCTCATGGGTGGTGCGGGGTGCCGAGCTACGGCATCGTCATCCGGTGACCCCGTACGAGGGCAGCGTGCTGACCGGTGCGATCCGCCAGATGTGGCGGGCCGGACGGGTGGCCGGCCACGACAGCCACGGCGACCTGCTGGTCGCCGGACTGCGGGAACCGGCATGAAAATTCTGGTACTCAACCCCAACACCTCCGACACGATGACGGCGGAGATCGATGCCGCGGCCCGGGCGGCGGCCGCACCCGGGACCGAAATTGTCACCGCGCAACCAGCTTTCGGGTCCGTCGCGATCGACTCCGCCGCGGAGAGCTACCTCTCCGCCGTCGGGGTGATGGACGTCGTCGCCACCCAGTTCGCCGCCGGAACGTTCGACGCCGATGCCGTCGTGCTGGCCGGCTTCGGTGAACACGGCAAAGACGCGCTGCAGGAGATGCTCGACGTCCCCGTACTCGACATCGCCGAATCAGCCGCCCACGTCGCGCATCTGATCGGCAGGCGGTTCTCGGTGGTCACCACGCTGGCCCGCTCGATCGCTCCGATCGAGGACCGTCTGCTGTTGGCCGGGTTGGCTGCCCACTGTGCATCCATACGGGCGTGCGGCCTCGGGACCGCGGAGGTCGACGCCGACCCAGCCGGCGCGGTTGCCGCGATCGTCGCCGAAGCCGAGCGCGCGGTGACGCTGGACGGCGCCGACGTGATCTGCCTCGGCTGCGCGGGAATGGCCGGTGTGACCGCCGCGATCACCGACACACTCGGAGTGCCCGCCGTCGACGGGGTGGCCGCGGCGGTGGGTCTGGCGCAGATGCTGGTCGGTCTGAACCTGTCCACCAGCAAGGCCGGCGTATATGCCGCCGGACCGGACAACGCACGCACGCATTGGCCACTATCGCAGGGGTTACACACATGACCGGACTGGACTTGGCGTGCCGCACGGTCGGCGGCAGCGTCGTGGCGGCCAGCGACGAGTCGTTCGGCGTCAAAGAGCGGCTGATCGACGCGGCCGAACCCGACTTCGTCCCAGGCACATTCGACTTGCGCGGCGAAGTGGTCGACGGCTGGGAGACCCGCAGGCATGCGCCCGCGCCGGACTGGGCCATCATCCGGCTCGGAGTGCCTGGCCGGCTGCGCACCATCGACGTCGACACCCGGTTCTTCACCGGCAACCATCCGACCGGCTGCACGCTGTATGCAGCCACGCCGGCGGCCGGCACCGACCCATGCGATGCACGGGTGGACTGGCGGTTGCTGTCGCCGCTGACGGCTCTGAAAGCCGACGCGCACAACCCCATCGCCGTCGACGACCCGCGCCGCTACACCCACCTCAAGTTGGTGATCGCCTCCGACGGCGGGGTGGCCAGGCTGCGGGCCTACGGCGACCCCGTACCCGATCCGGCGCTGTGGTCCGGGGTGACCGTCGAAGTGTCCGGTGCCGAGAACGGAGGGTGCGTCGAGCACTGCAGCGACACGTTCTTCTCCGACGCGCGGGCGCTGATCGCCGCGGACCGCCCGCAGAACATGGGGTCGGGCTGGGAAGCCCGGCGCAGGCGTGACATCGGGCCCGACACCCACGACGCGGTGACGATCTCGTTTCTGACACCCAGCGATCTGACCCGCATCGAAATCGACACGTCCTACTTCGTGTTCAACGCCTCCCGCGAGGTGTCCGTGCTCGGTACCCGGGACCGGCCCGATGCCCGACGACCATGGTGGGCCCTGCCGTTCGACGAGGTGGTGCTGCCCCGCACGCACCTGATCGCCGACGCGCGACAGGTCTTCGTGGTCGATGCGCCGGCGATCACCGCCATTCGAGTGCAGGCCTATCCCGATGGCGGCATCGCCCGGGTCCGGGCGCTGGGCCGGCCCACCGAATCAGGATTCGAGGAGTTGCGATCGAGATGGGACGCGTCCCTGTGACCCTCGCGACCCCGATGATTGCCGACTGCACCGGGCTCTGGCGACGGACGCTGCTGGTGGAGGCCGACGGTTCCCGCGACACCGGAACGAATGTGCAATGGCTGCAAGGTATCTCCATGTTCGTCGATCTGCGTGGACCGGGTGAGGGTTTCGCCGGCCTGCTCAGCCAGCGCGACGATGTCTTCGTGTGGGCCCGCCTGGTCGACCTGCAGCCACCCGGTCTGCCCGATGCGGGGCGGATGAGCTGGGCCGGTGGCACCCTCGTGGAGATCGGCATACACGCCGACTACACCGAGCACTGGCAGCGCGAAGCCGGCACGACACAACCCTGCTGGGGACTTGTGCTCTCGGCGCCGGGAACGACCGGGGTGCTGGTGCGGGTGGGGGACCGGTTCGGTTGGGCCGGCCCGCAGGAAATCTCGCTCGGGACCGTCAGCGGAACCGATTGGCGGATCGAGGAATCCAGCGATTCACACCGCGTCGGGGCGCAGCTGCGTCCTCGGATCGAGACAGGACAGCTACGAGTCGACGACGACATCACCTGGGACATCAAAGAAAGCGAAGGAAGCGTGACACTGTGAGTGGGGCGACATCATTTCAATCGGTACCCGTCATCGACATCAGCGGATTGCGGTCCGCCGACGCTGCCGACCGTGAGCGCGTCGCGGCCGAACTCGGCGCAGCGGCACGCGACGTCGGATTCTTCTACATCTCCGGGACCCCGGTCAGCGACGAGCTTTTCGACCGGCTGCTGGAGGCCACCAAGCAGTTCTTCGCTCTGCCGGTGACGGAGAAGATGAAGTCGTACATCGGGCTGTCGAACTGTCATCGCGGTTATGTGCCGGTGGGTGAGGAAGGGTTCTACGGCGACAAGCCGGATGTCAAAGAAGCATTCGACACCGCACTGGATCTGCCCGCCGACGACCCCGACCACCTGGCGGGAAACCCGATGCTCGGACCCAACGTGTGGCCCGATCTTCCCGGCTTCGCCGAAACGGTCACCGAGTACTACCAGGCGGTGCTGAGCGTCGGACAGGATCTGTTGGCCGCCTTCGCCATTGCGCTCGGGGAGGATCCGGACACCTTCACCCGGCACGCCACCAAGACGCCGAGCCAGTTGCGGCTGATCTACTATCCGCACAATCCGGATGCCGAAGACGCCCAGGGCATCGGGGCGCACACCGACTACGAGTGCTTCACGCTGCTCAAGCCAACGGCCCCCGGCCTCGAAGTCCTCAACGGCGCCGGGGAATGGATCGATGTGCCACCGATTCCCGGGACGTTCGTGGTGAACGTCGGCGACATGCTCGAACTGTGGACCAACGGCGCCTTCGTGGCCACGTCGCATCGGGTGCGCAAGGTCAAGCAGGAGCGGTACTCGTTCCCGCTGTTCTTCAACGTCGACTACCACACCGTGGTGCAACCGCTGCCGCAGTTCGTCACCGCCGACGACGAGTCGCGACCGGCGTTGGTGGCCGGCGAGCACCTGTTCGCCCAGACCGCGCAGACGTTCGCCTACCTGCGCTCCCGGCTCGACAGCGGCGATCTGGTGCTGCCGGACGGTTCGCTGGCGACCGGTACCTTCGGCCAGCAGGCACTGCAGTCCCGCACCTGAGTGCGCCGAGCGTGCGGCCTGTCGTCGACGAACCGCGGCGCTCCACCGACAACGCCCACGCTCGACGGGCTGCCCTCAGCGCACTCGCCGGACGGGCCGCGTCTCGATCGCGTCGATGGTCAGGGCACGGCGGGTCAGCACCCAACCTGGCTCGGCGCGGTGGTACTCGTCGTCGTAGTGCAGGTACCACACCAGATCGGTGAAACCTTCCGCGCGGCGGCTGAAGTGGTGTGCCGTCGCCGCGATGCGACCGTGTGCGACAGCGGGATTCGGGCCTACGGCATACACCTCGGAGTCGATGCTGTGATGCGTTCGCCCGACGCTGGTCGCCGCTGCGAGTGCGTCGCGAAGGGCGTCCGGGCCACGGTGCGACCGCGCCGGGGTCAGCACCTCCGGCGGATCCGGCAGCACCAATTCGCCGTCAGCAGCGAATAATCCGATCACGGTCTCGACATCCCGGTCGTCGACCGCAGCCGCGTAGCGATGCACAACGCACGACAGGTCGGAACGGTCGGCGACCGAAAGACTCACGGCCGCAATCCCAGGCGCTGCGCGCAGGCCGACAGGAGGTCCTTGGCCTCGTCGATCTCGGTGACAGCAGGCATCCCGAGCACCAGCCGCCCGGCTCCGACCTCAGCCAACCGCCCGGCCCGGTCGGCGTCGACCTTGGTCACCAGATGGCCCAGCGACAGCTCGAGGAAGGCGGGGTCACGTCCGGCGTCCTCGGCGGCCAGTCGCATCACCTCGATGAGCGTCGCAAGCTCGGCGCCGCCGACCCCGAGTGGCTGGAAACCGTCGCCGAGACGCCCGGCCCGCCGTGCCGCCATCCGGCTGTGCCCACCGATATGAATCGGAATACCCTCGGCTGCAACCGGTTTCGGGTAGGACATCGCATTGTCGAAGTCATAGAACTCGCCGTGATGGCTCACGCCGCCGGGATTGTCGGCCCACAACGCCCGCAGCACCTCGATCTGCTCGTCCACGCGACGGCCCCGGCTGGTGAAACCCGCTCCGCAGGCTTCGATCTCCTCCCGCAACCAACCGACCCCGACGCACAGTCGCAGCCGTCCGCCGGACAGCACGTCGACGGTGGCGGCCCGCTTGGCCAGCATCACCGGATGGTGGTTGGGCGCCACCAGCACTCCGGTGGCCAACCCCAACGAGGTGGTCTGGCCGGCCAGGAACGCCAGCATCTCCAGCGGGTCGGGCACCGGGCACTCCGGGGCCACCTCGACCCGGCCCGACGGGTCGTACGGATACACGCTGGTGTACTGCGTCATCAGCACCGTGTGCTCGGCCATGATGATCGACTCGAAGCCACACGCCTCGAGATGGCGGGCGAACTCCGTCATCCACACGGGGTCCGCGGTGACCCCCGCGGCAATGGGAGCGACGACGGCGAACTTCACGTCGTGAGGCTAACCCGCAGGCTCCGGGTCGCCTTCCCCCAGTCCCGGCAGATGAGCCATCAGCCGGTCCAGGAACACCACATGGCCCTTGAGCAACTTGCGGCGTGCCCGCGCCACCGGGAACCACCCCACCCGGTCCAGTTCGGGGAACTCCTGGATTCGCCCCGAACCCTTCGGCCATTCCAGGGTGAAGGTATTGCTCTGTGCCTCGGTCACATCCAGGTCCGCCTCGACGGCGAACACCGTCAGCACCTTGCCGCTCGGCTGCTTGACCGCATCGAACTCGATCCGGACGCCCTGCGGCACATCGGATCCCAACTCCTCGGCGAACTCACGCCGTGCGGCGTCCCACGCGTCGTCGGTATCGGGGTCGTACTCGCCCTTGGGAATCGACCATGCTCCGTCATCCTTGCGTGCCCAGAACGGCCCACCGGGATGCCCGATGAGCACCTCCGCGACGCCGTCGACATGTCGGTGCAGCAGCACACCGGCGCTGTATCTCGGCATCGCTATTCCGGATGTGGCGCGGTCGCGGACCGCATCACCGCCGCGAGCGCCTGCGCCCGCGGGTCGGTCAGCACATCCTCGAGCAGCAGCGGCTTACCGTCGGGCCCGGTCAGCGGGACACGCCAGTTCGGGTACTCGTCGGTGGTGCCTGGCTGATTCTGGGTGCGCCGGTCACCCACCGCGTCGGTCAGCGCCAGCGCCAGCAGCCGCGACGGGGTCCGGGCCAGATACCGGTACAACGCCAGGATCACCTGCTCCTCGTCGGCGTCGTCACCGAGAAGACCGACCCGGCGAAGCTCGGCCAGCCAGGCCGCCTGCTCGGCGCGATCGTCGGCCAGTTCCTCCTCCGCCGGGCGGGTGAGCAGGCCGAGCTCGTCACGCAACCGTACGTGCTCACCGGCGAGGTAACCCGCCGTCGGCGGCAGGTCGTGGGTGGTCACCGAGGACAGGCACAACTCCCGCCAGCGCTCGGCGGGCAGCGGTCCGCCGCCGCCGTCGCGGTCCAGTTCGAACCACAGGATGGAGGTGCCCAGCACGCCGCGAGCCCGCAGATAGTCACGCACCCAGGGTTCCACCGTGCCCAGATCCTCGCCGACGACGACGGCGCCGGCCCGGTGTGCTTCGAGCGCGACGATGCCGATCATCGCGTCGTGGTTGTAGCGCACATAGGTGCCCTTCGTGGGCGCGGCGCCGGAGGGGATCCACCACAGCCGGAACAGTCCGATGATGTGATCGATGCGCACCCCGCCGGCGTGCCGCAGGATCGCCGCGATCAGATCCCGAAAAGGTTGGTAGCCAAGCTCTTCGAGCTGGTCGGGCCGCCACGGTGGTTGTGACCAATTCTGGCCGAGCTGGTTGAACTCGTCAGGCGGAGCGCCGGCGGCGACCCCGGTGGCCAACACGTTCTGCAGGGCCCAGGCGTCCGCGCCGTCGGGATGCACGCCGACGGCGAGGTCGTGCATGATGCCCAGCGCCATCCCGGTGCGGACGGCCTGGGACTGCGCGGCGGCGAGCTGATCGTCGAGCTGCCACTGCAGCCAGCGGTGGAAGTCCACCGCCGAGGCGTGCCGGTCCACGAACTCGGCCACGTCGGGGCCGGCCGGATGGCGCAGGCCTTTCGGCCACTTCCGCCAGTTGCCGCCGTACTTCTCGGCCAGCGCCGACCAGGTGGCGAAGTCGTCGAGGGCCCGGCCTTCCCGTTGCTTGAACGCCTCGAAGGCGAGCTCCCGGCCCGCCGACCGGGGCACCCGGTAAATCGCTTTCAGCGCAGTACGTTTCGCGGCCCACGCCGAGTCGCGGTCGATGGCGTCGATCTTGCGTGACCGGGCCGCAACCGCGGCCCGCAGCTTCCACACCCGCCCGCGCTTGGGCAGCTGAGCGAACTCGGGAACGGACTCGACGCGCAGGTAGATCGGATTGGTGAACCGCCGTGACGTCGGCAGGTAGGGGGAGGGCTCCATCGGCCGGGTCGGTGCGGCCGCCTGCAGCGGATTGACCAGGATGTAACCGGCCCCGTGCCGCGCTCCGGCCCACACGGCGAGATCGGTGAGGTCACCAAGATCGCCTACCCCCCAGGAGTTTTGGGACCGCACACTGTAGATCTGGGTGGCCAGGCCCCAGGTTCGCCGCGCGCCGAGCCGGGCCGGCAGCCCCAGCCAGGCCGGGGTGATGATCAGCGGCGTACTGAACTCCTGACCCCCCGAGCTCAGATGGACGCTGTGGTAGCCCAGCGGCAGATCGGCGGGCAGCACGAACGTCGCCTCACCGACCAGCCTGCCGTCCAGGTCGTGCGGCGGGGTGAAGTTGTCGGCTTGGCGCACCCCGGTGCGCACCGTGCCGTCCTCCAGCCGAACCCAGACGTGCGCCGGGTCGCCGTGGGTGACGTGCGCCCAGAACGAGGTCTCACTGTCGGCGCGCCCGACGACCGTCGGTGGCAGCGACCGGGACCAATACCGGGTGTCGTCGGCCGAAAGCGCTGCGGCGCGGCCCTCTTCGGTGCGGGCCTCGACACCGAGCGCGGCCAGCACCGCCACCAGGGTGTCCTCCTCGACCGGCACGGACCGCCCGGTCCAGTCGTAGTACTCGGTGGCCACACCGAACCGATGGGCGAGTTCAGCCAGCGACGAAGCAGTCATGTGTGCCATCTTGCTTGGTTGCCCGTAACCTCGCCTCACATGGGCGGCCCCGGACTCGCTGCGCGAAATCGGCGAGCCCGCATCGCCAGCGCCGCGCTGTTCCTGACGAACGGCGCGCTGTTCGCCAACCTGCTGCCGCGCCTCCCCGAGATCAAGGCTGATCTCGGGCTGTCCAACTCGGCGTTCGGTCTGGCGGTGGCCGCGTTCTCGGCGGGTGCGCTCCTGACCGGGGTGACCGCCGCGGCCCTGGTCCGTCGGTACCGCTCCTCGGTGGTGGCGGTCGCGGGCAGCGTGCTGATCGCCGTCTTCACAATCGCCGCCGGCCTGGCACCCACCGGCCCGACGCTGGCGGTCGCGCTGTTCTGCGCCGGTGCGGCCGACTCGGTGACCGACGTCGCCCAAAACGTGCACGGGCTGCGCGTGCAACGCGCGTACGGCCGCTTCATCATCAACTCGCTGCATGCGGTGTGGTCGTCCGGGGCGGTGCTGGGTGGCCTGATCGGGGCGGGCGCAATCTATCTCGGCATTCCCCGCGTCGCGCAGCTCTCGGGATCCGCTGTGTTGTTCAGCGCGGTGTGCCTGGTCGCCTACCGGTACCTGCTGCCCGGTCCCGACCACGACCACACCGAAACCCCGGCGGGTGAGCGGGCCACGGCCGGGGCGGGCCGCAGTGTCTCCCTCGCGCTGGCCGCGCTGGTGGCCATTGCGATCGCCGGTGCCGCCGTCGAGGACGCGGGCAGCTCGTGGGCCACGTTGTATCTGCGAGAGTCGCTGTCGGCGCCCGCGGCGCTCGCCGCGTTCGGCTACGTCGCACTGGTCGGCTTCCAGTTCATCGGCCGCCTCGTCGGCGACCGGCTGACCGACCGATGGGGGCCGTGCACGGTCGCCCGGGCCGGCGGTGTGATCGTCGCCGCCGGCATGGCGGGCGCGCTGGCGTTCCCCAGCATCCCCGGCACCATCGCGGGATTCGCCGCCGCCGGATTCGGCTCGGCCACCCTGGTACCCGGTGCCATGCACGCCGCCGACGAGCTGCCCGGACTGCGGCCGGGCACCGGGCTGACAGTGCTGACCTGGCTGATGCGGACGGGCTTCCTCGGCTCACCGATCCTCGTGGGCGCGATCGCCGACGCCGTATCGCTGCGAGCCGGTCTGCTCACCGTTCCGGTGGCCGGGCTGGTGGCGGTCCTGCTGGCCCGGGCTCTCAGCCCACGGCGCCGGTCAGTTCGATCGTGAGCACACCCGCGATGATCAGTGCGATGCCGCCCATCATCAGTGGCGTCAGCGGCTCGGCGAACACCACCCGGGCGATCACCGCGATCAACGCGACACCGGCCGCCGACCACACGCCGTAGGCCACCCCGACCGGCATGCCCAGCGACAGCGTCACCGACAGCAACGTGAACGACACCAGATAGCCGAGCAGCATCGGTGCAACCCACGCCTTCTTGCGGAAGCCGTCCGAGGCGCGCAGACACAGGGTCGCGCACACCTCGATGAGGATGGCCCCGGCCAGCGTCAGCCACATCATGGCGTGCCCTCCTGGCCGGCGTGATTCCGCGAGCCGAGCTCGACCAGCAGGACGCCGGCGATGATCAACCCGATCCCGGCGACGATCGGGACGGTGAACGGGTCACCGAAGATCACCGCCGCCAGAATGGCCGTCGCGGCGGTTCCGACCGCACCCCAGACGCCGTAGGCCACCCCGACCGGCATGCCGGCCCGCAGCACCAACGCCAGGAAGTAGAACGAGGCGAGGTAACCACACACCACCAGAATCAGCCACGCCGAATGGTCTTGCGACGCGCGCAGCGACAGGGTGCCGGTGACCTCCACAGTGATAGCGGCCAACAGGAGCGCCCATTTCCGCACGCGGGTCAGGATAGCTGGGCCGAGACGTGTGGCCGCCGTCATAGGTGGCCGCCGCGGTGACCGGATAGACCGGCTGCCGCGCGCCCAGACGCATTACCCGTCGGTAGCGTGAATGGGTGATGTCGTTCATCGACATCGCACTTTTGGGCAGGAGGACAGCGATGACAGCGGATGCGAGCGTGCGGCCGATCGTGGACAGCCCGGTCGTCCAGACCCGCTACGGGCCGGTGCGCGGGGCCGACGACGGCCGGGTCACGACGTGGAAGGGCATTCGCTATGCCGCCCCGCCGGTCGGAGACCTGCGCTGGCGGGCGCCGGTCGCTCCGCAGCCGTGGACCGAGGTTGCCGACGCGACGACGTTCGGTCCGGTCAGCCCGCAGCCGCGTAGCCCCATCCCGATGGGGTTGGGCACCCACGCCGACGAGGACTGCCTGTTCCTCAATATCTGGGCGCCGTCCGGGACCGGGGCATCGGCCACCGGCGACCCCAAGCCCGTGCTGGTGTGGGTGCACGGCGGCGCCTACATCTTCGGGTCGGGTAGCCAGCCGATGTACGACGGCACCGTGCTGGCCACCGGTTCCGACGTCGTCGTCGTCACGATCAACTACCGGCTCGGTGCGCTGGGCTTCCTCGACCTCTCCTCGGCCGGGTTCGACAGCAACGTCGCGCTGCGCGACGTGCTGGCCGCGCTGCGCTGGGTCCAGGACAACATCGCCGAATTCGGCGGCGACCCGGACCGGGTGACGTTGTTCGGTGAGTCGGCCGGGGCCGCGATCACCACCACGCTGCTGGCGGTGCCGGAGGCCGCCGGCCTGTTCTCCCGGGCCATCGCCCAAAGCGCGCCGGCCACCTCGATCTACGGCATGGAGCGCGCGGGCACCATGGCCGAGCTGTTCCTCGATCGGCTCGGCATGACAGCGGCCGAGGCGCACCGGGCTCCCGTCGAGACCCTGGTCGACGCGTCACAGCACGTCTTCGATCACGTCCCGGCCACCACGCCCGGGTTGCTGGCCTTCGCGCCCACCGTCGACGGGGACCTCGTGCCGGACTACCCGGTCACGCTGGCCAGGGCCGGCAAGACGCACCCGGTGCCGCTGCTGATCGGCACCAACAAGAACGAGGCCGCGCTGTTCCGGCTGATGCGCTCACCGCTGATGCCCATCGCGCCCAAGGCGGTCCGCACGATGTTCAGCGAGATGGCCAACGACCAGCCGGGCCTGCAACTGCCGACCGCCGAGCAGGTCAGTTCGGTGTACCCGGCGAAGATGGCCCGCACCCGCAGCCTGTGGGTGGCCAGCGACGTCGGCTTCCGGATGCCGACGGTGTGGTTCGCCGAGGGGCACACTGCGGTGGCGCCGGTCTACCTCTACCGATTCGATTGGGCCACACCACTTTTCAAGACGATCCGACTGGGTGCCGCGCATGCCACCGAACTGATCTACGTGTGGGGCAACCTGATCTCGGGTCCGCGCGACGTCACGTTCAAGCTCGGCGGACTCAAGACCGGCGAGGAACTGTCCGAGCGGATGCGTGCCCGGTGGACGGCGTTCGCGGCCACCGGTGACCCGAACGTGCCCCTGGGTCAGCCGCACTGGGCGCCGTATCGGGACGGCGATCGCGCGACGCTGGTGATCGATCGCCGGGATCGCGTCGTCGACGACCTGGACCGGCCGATCCGCCACGCCTGGGGCGACGAGGTGCTCAGCTTCCGCTGAGGCTTCTTGACGCCGTGTCTAACAACGGGCCCGGATCGCGTTAGACTCCCGCCGGGAGGTGTCGCGTGGAACGAATCGGTGAACTGTTGTCCGTTCTCCCGCCGCAGATGCGTGAGCCGGTGCTGTTCGCGATCCCGTTCTTCCTTGTGCTGCTCATCCTCGAATGGACCGCGGCCCGCAAGCTCGAACGGCTGACCGAAGCCGAACAACCGGCGTCCGGCGCCTACCACACCCGCGATGCCTGGGCCTCGATCTCGATGGGGCTCATGTCGGTGGCGACGATGGGCGTCTGGAAGTTCCTGGCTCTGCTCGGCTACGCCGCGCTATACGCCTACGTCGCGCCGTGGCACCTCTCGCCGACGAAGTGGTACACGTGGGTCATCGCGATCGTCGGAGTGGACGTGCTGTTCTACGCCTACCACCGCACCGCCCACCGGGTCCGGCTGATCTGGGCCACCCACCAGGCGCACCACTCCAGCCGCTATTTTAACTTCGCGACCGCGCTGCGGCAGAAGTGGAACAACAGCGGCGAGATCATCATGTGGATTCCGTTGCCGCTGTTGGGCGTTCCGCCGTGGATGGTGTTCACCAGCTTCTCGATCAGCCTGATCTACCAGTTCTGGATCCACACCGAACGCATCGACAGGCTGCCGCGGGCCTTCGAGTTCGTGTTCAACACCCCGTCGCACCACCGTGTGCATCACGGGATGGACCCGGAGTACCTGGACAAGAACTACGGCGGCATCCTCATCATCTGGGATCGCCTGTTCGGAACATTTCAGCCCGAACTGTTCCGCCCGCGCTACGGCCTCACCAAGCCGGTCACCACATTCAACATCTGGACGTTGCAGACCCACGAGTACGCGGCGATCGCCCGTGACGTCCGCTCGGCGCGCCGCTGGCGTGACCGGCTGGGCTACGTCTTCGGTCCGCCCGGCTGGGCGCCCAGCACCACCCGGCAACCGGCGACTACGGTGGCCGCAAGCTAGTCAACATCGGTGCCGCCACCCGAGGATGGAGCCCATGGAGGTCAAAGAAGTCCTGCTGCCCGGAGTCGGGCTGCGGTACGAGTTCGACAACGCCGATGGCAACCGCATCGGTGTGATCGCCCGGCGCGGCGGTGATTTCGAAGTCGTCGTCTACGGCGCCCCCGACCCCGACCAAGCGCGCCCGGTGTTCCGGCTCACCGTCGAGGAAGCCGACGCGCTGGCCCAGATCCTCGGTGCCCCACGGATGGTGGAGAGCTTCGCCGACTTGACCAAGGAAGTGCCCGGCCTCGACGCCGGCCAGGTCGAGATCGCGGCGGGGTCGCCGTTCGTCGACCGGCCGCTCGGCGATACCAAGGCCCGGACCCGCACCGGCGCGTCGATCGTGGCGATCGTGCGCGACGAAGCGGTGCTGGCCTCGCCGAAACCCGACGAGGTGCTGCACGTCCACGATGTCCTGATCGTGATCGGCACCGAGCACGGCATTTCGGGCGTCCGTCGAATCGTCGACCAAGGATGATCTGAGTGGCTGTGTCGGCGTCGCTACTCCTCGAGCTCGGCGTCATCTTCACGGTCCTGACCATCCTCGGAACCCTGGCGCGCCGCTTCGCGCTGTCACCGATCCCGCTCTACCTGCTCGCCGGACTGGCCCTGGGCAACGGCGGAATCGCGCCGGTCCCCGCGGCGGGGGAGTTCGTGTCCACCGGCGCCACGATCGGCGTGGTGCTGCTCCTGCTGACCCTGGGCCTGGAGTTCTCCATCGGTGAGTTCGCCGCCAGCATGCGGCGACATCTGCCGTCGGCCGGCGTCGACCTGGTCCTCAACGCCACCCCGGGTGCGATCGCCGGCTGGCTGCTCGGCCTGAACTTCGTCGGCATCCTGGCGATGGCAGGCATCACGTTCATCTCCTCCTCGGGCGTGATCGCGCGCCTGCTCAACGACCTGCGCCGGCTGGGCAACCGGGAAACGCCTGCCGTGCTGTCGATCCTGGTGCTCGAGGACTTCGCGATGGCCGCCTATCTGCCGCTGTTGGCTGTGCTGGCGGCCGGCGGCACGTGGTGGGAGGCGCTGCTGTGGATGGCTGCCGCGATGGTCGCATTGGTGCTGGTGTTCGCGGCGTCCTACCGATGGGGTCATCACCTGGGCCGGCTGATCAGTCATCCCGACGACGAGCAACTGCTGTTGCGCATCCTGGGGCTGACCCTGCTGGTGGCCGCGGCGGCCGAACATCTGCACGCCTCGGCCGCGGTGGGCGCGTTCCTGGTGGGGCTGACACTGACGGGGGAGACCGCCGAGCGGGCCCGCACCGTGCTGAGCCCGTTGCGGGATTTGTTCGCGGCGGTGTTCTTCGTGGCGATCGGGTTGTCGGTGGCACCGGCGGACCTGGTGCCGATGCTGCCGGCGGCCGTACTGCTGGCCGCCGTCACCGCGATCACCAAGGTGGCCACCGGTGTGTACGCGGCCCGTCGCGACGGCGTCGGCCGACCGGGCCAGCTGCGCGCGGGCACCGCGCTGGTCGCCCGCGGGGAGTTCTCCCTGGTGATTATCGGCTTGGCGGGGACCACCGTCACCGCGGTGGGAACGCTGGCCACGCCCTATGTTTTCGTCCTGGCCATCGTCGGGCCCCTACTCGCGCGGTTCGCCCGGTAGGACGCCGCCGTCATGGCACCATGCTGGAGTGCAGACCGTATTTGACCGCGACGTCGATCCCGCCCTGATCGCCCGGGCGCTGGGCTCCGCCGCGTTCGGATCGATGTGGCTGGACTCGTCGCTGGTCGCCCGTCCCGACTACCCCCGGCTGTCCGGCGACCTGACGTGTGACCTGTTGGTGGTCGGCGGCGGCTATGCCGGACTGTGGTCGGCTCTGCACGCGAAGGCGCGCAACCCCGGGGCGCGGGTGGTGCTGATCGAAGCCGAACGGGTCGGTTGGGCGGCATCGGGACGTAACGGCGGCTTCGTCGAGGCCAGCATCACCCACGGTGCCGAGAACGGAAAGTCGCGCTGGCCCACCGAGTTCGACCGCCTGGAGAAGCTCGGCCTGGCCAACCTCGACGGCATGCAGGCCGATATCGCGTCCTATGGCATGAACGTGGACTGGGAGCGCACCGGCATGCTCACCGTCGCCACCGAACCGCATCAGGTCGAGTGGCTGGCCGAGGGCGCCGACGACGGCGAGGGCCGGTTCCTGGATCAGGCGGCCGTGCGCGCCGAGGTCGCCTCACCGACCTATCAGGCCGGCCTGTGGGCGACCGACACCTGCGCGATCGTCCATCCGGCCCGGCTGGTCTTCGAACTCGCCCGGGCCTGCTCGGAGGCCGGGGTCGAGGTCTTCGAACACACCGCGGCGACGTCGGTGCAACGCGAACAGCGGGGGATCCGGGTCGAGACGTCCGCCGGGGTGCTCCAGGCCGACCAGGTTGTGTTGGCCACCAACGTGTTTCCGAGCCTGCTGAAGCGAAACCGGTTCCACACGATTCCGGTGTACGACTATGTGCTGTCCACCGAACCGCTCACGAGCGACCAGTTGGAGCGCATCGGGTGGCGCCACCGGCAGGGCATCGGCGACAGTGCCAACCAGTTCCACTACTACCGCCTTTCGGCGGACAACCGGATCGTCTGGGGCGGCTATGACGCCGTTTATCACTACGGTCGCCGTGTCGACTCGATGTACGAAGACCGGCCCGAGAGCTACCGCAAGCTGGCCGCGCACTTCTTCATCACGTTCCCGCAACTCGAGGATGTCCGGTTCAGCCACCGCTGGGCCGGTGCGATCGACACCAACACCCGGTTCTGTGCGCACTGGGGGCTGGCCGGGCGAGGCCGGATCGCCTACGTCAACGGATTCACCGGTCTGGGTGTCGGCGCCGCCCGGTTCGCCGCCGACGTCTGTCTGGACCTGCTCGACGGTCACCCCACCGAGCGGACCGAGCTGGAGATGGTCAACCGCAAGCCGCTGCCGTTCCCGCCCGAACCGGTGGCCAGCGTGGGGATTCAGGCCACCCGGTGGTCGTTGGACCGGGCCGATCACAACGAGGGCAAACGCAACCTCATCCTGCGCACCCTCGACCGGCTGGGCCTGGGGTTCGACTCCTAACTCCGGCTTTTAACCCCATCTGCGGCGATTCCTGCGGCGACACGCCGGGTACGCCATAGTTCGTTGGTAACGATTTGAAATCGGCGCCGATACACAGTCGAGATACTTCCGCGGCGCGTCCTTGACGTACCGCCGACCGATCGGGGTGTAGGGTGACTCGTTTTTCGCTGGGATTCGTCTCCACCGCCGCGGCTCTGGCCGCGTCCGCGATCATCGCCCCGCTGGCCCACGCGACACCCGGTGTGGTCGTCTCGCCCGGGATGGAGATCCGCCAGGCCAGCAACGTCTGCACCCTCGGCTACGTGGATCCGGTGGCGCGCATCGCCTACTCGGCCGGTCACTGCCGGGCCGACGGACCGGTCACGGATCGCGACGGCCACTTCATCGGCATGGTGTCGGCATTCCAGGACAACACCCCTGACGGCGCGGTGGTGCGTACCGACCAGGTGATCTCCGACTACGAGACCATCACGTTGGCCGCCGACGTCGCGGTCAACAACATTCTTCCCGGCGGCCGCCAGCTGGTCGCCGACGCCGCCCCGCCGATGGCCAACGGCCAGCCGGTCTGCCACTTCGGCGTGATCACCGGTGAGAGCTGCGGGTCGATCGAGCGGGTCAACAACGGCTGGTTCACCATGGAGAACGGCGTGGTCAGCCAGAAGGGCGACTCCGGCGGCCCGGTGTACATGCCGGTCGACAACAACAAGGCCGTCATCATCGGACTGTTCAACAGCACCTGGGGCAACCTGCCCGCGGCGGTGTCATGGGTCGCCACCAGCCAGCAGGTGCGCGCCGGCGCCGACGTCGTCAACGTGGCTGCCGCCGAGGAAGCCAACGCCAACTAGCGTGCGAGCGCGAACACCGGGACTTTCGGTGCGGCCGAACGCAATTCGGCGGCCGTCGAGTCCGGTGTGAGGCCGGCGATGTGGCCCTTGACCTCCCAGTACCACCGGTCGAGGTAGCTCTTGAGCAGGGCCGGCTTGGCGTCGTCGTCGACCTCGGTGAGGGTGACCGCGGTGCGACGCCAGCGCGGGCCCAGTTCCACTTCGCCTGCTGCCCGCGCATTGCGTGCCCACTGGGTGTTGCCGCGCGGGGAGACCAGGTACTCGGTGTCGCCGACCCGCAGCACGTTGACGACCACACTGTGCAGTGCGCCGGATTTACGGCCCCGCACGCGTAGCGCGCGCGTGCCGGCGATGCTGATCCCCGCCTCGGCGAGCCGGCGGATGACGGCGTTGGCCGCCCGGGCGGCGGCGTTCGGACGGTCGTAGTGCGCATTCATGGCGGTGTCCCATCGACTCGAAGATTTGAGAGCGGTGCTCTCATTACGAGGATGCCACCGGGGTGCGCGAAAAACAAGAGCAGTGATCTCGGATGTGTCAGACTCGGCGCGTGGGGAAACGCGAGGACACGCGGCAGCGCATCGAAGCCCAGATCGTCGAGCTGGGACGCCGGCAGCTGGCGACCGTGGGGGCGGCCGGACTGTCGGTGCGGGCTATCGCCCGCGAGCTGGGCATGGTGTCCTCGGCGGTGTACCGCTATGTCGCCAGCCGCGATGCGCTGCTGACCCTCCTGCTGATCGATGCCTACTCCGACCTCGCCGACGCGGTCGGCCAGGCGCGGGTGGCCGCCGACGGCGGCTGGCGGGCCGACGTCGCGACCATCGCCCACGCGATCCGCGGCTGGGCGCTGGATCAGCCCGCCGAGTGGGCCCTGCTGTACGGCAGCCCCGTGCCGGGCTATCACGCCCCGGCCGAGCTGACCACCGGACCTGGCACCCGGGTGATCGGCATGCTGTTCGACGCGGTCGCCACCGGTGTGGCCACCGGCGACATCGCCCTGACGGAACACCATGCCGCCCAACCGATGTCGACCGACCTGGGTCATGTGCGGGACGAGTTCGGCTTTCCCGGTGACGATGCGCTGGTGATCCGGTGCACCGCGATCTGGGCCATGATCATCGGGGCCATCAGCCTCGAGGTGTTCGGTCAGTACGGCAGCGACACCTTCACCGATCCTCGGGCATTGTTCGACGAGCAGCTGCACCTGGCCGTCGACCTGCTGACCGCGGGCGGGCAAAACTAGAACACGTTCTAGCCACACCGGCGGGCCGGGGATATCCTCGAACCGATGACCGACCAGACACCTGTCCAGATCGCGTGGGTGACCCGCGACCTGGACGCCACCGAGGCGGCCCTGACCACGCTGCTCGGGGCCAGGAAATGGATTCGCATGCCCGATGTGCACTTCGGGCCGGACACCTGCGAACACCGCGGCCGCCCCGCCGACTACCACGCCGACATCTCGTTGAGCTACGCCGGCGACACCCAGCTCGAACTCATCGCACCGACGCGCGGCGAGAGCATCTACACCGAGTTCCTGGACCACAACGGACCCGGGCTGCACCACATCTGCGTGGAGGTCCCCGACACCGACGCGTTCGACGCCGCGCTGACCGGCAGCGGTCCGACGGCGGAGATCGTCGCCCGCGGGGTGATGCCCGGCGGCATGCGGTTCGCGTACCTGTCGGCCGCCGCGGCCGGCGTGCCCTACCTCGAAATCGCCTACATCCCCGACGAGATCCGCACGTTCTTCGACTATGTGAAACAGGAGCAGCAATGAGTGGCCTGGACATTCCCGCGACCGTCGCCGCCTCGGATGTGACCGACTGGTCCGACGAGGTCGACGTCGTGGTGATCGGTTTCGGCATCGGTGGCGGATGTGCGGCGGTCAGCGCCGCGGCCGCCGGCGCGCGAGTGTTGGTGCTCGAGCGTGCCGCGGTCGCCGGCGGCACCACCTCGATGGCCGGCGGCCACTTCTACCTCGGTGGCGGAACCGCCGTTCAGCAGGCCACCGGGCATGCCGACAGCGTCGAAGAGATGTACAAGTACCTCGTCGCGGTGTCGCGCGAGCCCGAACTCGACAAGATCCGCGCCTACTGCGAAGGCAGCGTCGAGCATTTCAACTGGCTCGAGGAGTTGGGGATCGCGTTCGAGCGCAGCTACTACCCGGAGAAGGCGGTGATCCAGCCCAACACCGAGGGGCTGATGTTCACCGGCAACGAGAAGGTGTGGCCGTACAAGAACATGGCGGTGCCCGCCCCGCGCGGCCACAAGGTCCCGGTGCCCGGTGACACCCAGGGCGCGGCGATGGTCATCGATCTGCTGCTCAAGCGGGCCGCCGAACTGGGTGTGCAGATCCGTTATGAAACGGGCGCAACGAATCTCGTCGTCGAAGACGAGTCCGTCGTCGGCGTCTCGTGGAAGAAGTTCACCGAGACCGGAGTGATCCGGGCCAAGGCGGTGGTGATCGCCGCGGGCGGTTTCGTGATGAATCCCGAGATGGTCGCCGCGCTCACGCCGAAACTCGCCGAGAAGCCGTTCGTGCTCGGCAACACCTACGACGACGGCCTGGGCATCCGCCTCGGCGAATCGGCGGGCGGGGCCACCAAGCACATGGACCAGATCTTCATCACCGCGCCCGTCTACCCCCCGTCGATCCTGCTGACCGGAATCATCGTCAACAAGGAGGGCAAGCGGTTCGTCACCGAAGACTCCTACCATTCGCGCACGTCGGGTTTCGTGATGGACCAGCCGGACAGCGCGGCGTACCTGATCGTCGACGAGGCGCACATGCAGCGCCCGGAGATCCCGCTGATCACCTTCATCGACGGCTGGGAGACGGTCGAGGAGATGGAGGCGGCGCTGGGCATCCCGACGGGCAACCTCGTCGAGACGCTCAACAACTACAACGAGCACGCCGCCAAGGGTGAGGATCCGGAGTTCCACAAGCAGCCGGAATTCCTTGCGCCGCAAGACAAGGGGCCGTGGGGCGCCTTCGACCTGACGCTGGGCAAGGCGATGTACTCCGGCTTCACCGTCGGCGGTCTGGCCACCGACGTCGACGGCGAGGTGTTGCGCGCCGACGGCAGCGTGATTCCGGGCCTGTACGCGGCGGGCGCGTGCGCGTCCAACATCGCCCAGGACGGCAAGGGCTACGCCAGCGGCACCCAGCTGGGGGAGGGCTCGTTCTTCGGGCGACGCGCCGGAACGCACGCCGCCACGGTGGCTGCCGAAAGTGCCAGCGCCGCAGGCTAAACGGTAGCGGGCTCGTTACCCTCGACGTGGCCGAGGCGCCACTGGCCCTCGCCGAGCAGTTCCAGGTGCCTGACGTGGTGTTGCTCGACGGTGCTGCGGTGGCTGACGCTGACCAGGATGGTGTCCGGTAGTTCGGTGCGCACCATGTCGTAGAGCGCGAACTCCAGACCCTCGTCCAGCGCCGAGGTGGCCTCGTCGAGGAAGACCGCCTTCGGTTTGGTCAGCAGCACGCGGGCGAACGCGATGCGCTGTTGCTCGCCCGGCGACAGCACCTTGGCCCAGTCCTGCGACTCGTTGAGGCGAATCGTCAAGTGCGACAGGGCGACCTTGGTCAGCGCATGTTGCAGGTCGTCGTCGCTGATCTTCCCGGAGGTGGCCGGGTAGGACACCACGGTCCGCAGATCGCCCAGCGGCACGTAGGGCATCTGCGACAGGAACATGGTGTGGTCGTCCTCGGGACGGCAGAGGGTGCCGGAGGTGAACGGCCACAGCTGGGCCAGGCTGCGCAGCAGCGTGGTCTTGCCGGCACCCGACGGCCCGGTGATGACCAGCGTCTCGCCCGGCTCCAGCCGCAGGTCGATCGGGTCGACGAGCTGGCTGCCACTGGGCGTGCGGACCTCGACCCGGCGAAGTTCCACCGAACCGTCAGTGCTGGTGACCGTCGTCAGCTTGGGCAGCTCGCGCGCCTCGGCGTTGGTTTCCACCAGGCCGTGCAGACGGATGATGGCCGCCCGGTAGGAGGCGAACGAGTCGTAGGCGTTGCGGAAGAACGACAGCGAGTCGTGGATCGACCCGAATGCGCTCGAGGACTGGGTGACGTCACCGAGGTCGATCTGCCCGGCGAACAGCCGAGGCGCCTGGATCACCAGCGGTAGCGGGTTGATGATCTGGCTCATCGACAGGTTCCACCCGGTCAGCGCGATCGTGCGATTCACATAGCGCTTGTAGTTGGCGATGATCTGGGCGAACTTGGTGCGCAGCAGTCCCCGCTCGGCGTTCTCGCCGCGGTAGAAGCCGACAGCCTCGGCCGAATCACGCAGCCGGACCAGCGCGTAACGGAAGACGGCGTTGGTGAGCTCGTTGCGGAAACTGAGCCGGATCAGCGGATGGCCGATCCAGAACGCGATGACCGTCGCGACGAACACGTAGACCAGCACCACCCAGAACAGCGCGTGCCCCAGGGTGACGCCGAGGAACGTCAGCGGACCCGACAGGTTCCACAAGATCACGGTGAACGACACCACCGTCACCAACGAGTTGATCGCGCCGAACAGCAGCGTGCTGGAGCTGCCGATCATCGGAGTGTTCGGCGAGGACCCCACCCCGGCGGTGAAGATGTCGATGTCGTACTGGATGCGCTGGTCGGGGTTGTCGATGTCGCTGTCGGTGAACCGGGTGCGGTAGTAGGCGTGGTCGTCGAGCCAGTCGCAGGTGAGCCGGTCGGTGAGCCATACCCGCCAGCGAATGATGAACCGCTGCATCAGGTAGATGTCCAGCATCACTCGGCTGATGTAGATGGTCGCCAGGATGCCGAACAGGATCAGCGCCGCCCAGAATCCGTCAATACCGGACTGGCGAACTTCCTCGTTGCCGCCGCCCGCGCCCTGGAACGCGACCTGCAGCGACGTGAACAGGTCATTGCTGTAGTAGCTGAGCAGGACGTCGAGGCGCACCGAGATGATCGTCGAGAGCAACAGCACGGCGATCCAGATCCACACCCTGATGCTCTGCCGGCCGGTGAAGTAATCCCCGGTGATCCGCCAGTACTGCCGGCCCCACACCGTGTACCGGGCCAGCAAGACCAGCACGATCAGGCTCAGTACGGCGCTGATGCCCCATGCCTTGGCAATCCAGATCAGGGACGGGACCAGCTCGTGTCCCCAGTCCATGGACGGGTGGAACATCTCCAACGTGCTTCTCCTCCTGCGGCGCCGACCACGCGACGCCCGATCAGCCGGCTTCCCGGCGAACCTACCCCGGCATCCCGGCGAAGGCGCGCGTGTGTGTCAGATGACTGGCGAAATGTGAGTTCCGGTGCGTCGTCAGACCCGTCCCCGGGTTGAACCGCGGGCAGTGACGCAAAGATAACCGCCAGGTCCGAGAACGACGGTCGCGCGGCGCGCGGGGTGGGACGGCGCGGCGAACGCACCAGCGCCGAGTGCTCCGCCGTCGGCCAAGGCGCCGACGGTACCGTTGACCCGTGGCGAAAACTCGCAAGGACAGCGTTGCCGGACCCGGCCGGATCAGCCGGGGCTTCTGGCGCATGCTCGGTGCCACCACCGAGAAGACCAAGGCTCAATCGATGGCCGAGGTGGACGCCTCGGCCGAGTTCGACGAGAAGGCCAAGGGCCTCGACGACGAGCAACTGGCCAAGGCCGCGAAGCTGCTCGAGCTCGGAGACCTCGCCTCGTCGTCCGACATCCCGCAGTTTCTGGCGATCGCCCGCGAGGCCGCCGAGCGCGCCACCGGCCTTCGACCGTTTGATGTCCAGCTGTCCGGTGCGCTGCGCATGCTGGCCGGGGACGTCATCGAGATGGCCACCGGTGAGGGCAAGACCCTCTCGGGTGCCATCGCTGCCGCCGGCTACGCACTGGCCGGGCGCAACGTCCACGTCGTGACCATCAACGACTACCTGGCCCGCCGCGACGCCGAGTGGATGGCGCCGCTGATCGAGTCGATGGGTCTCACGGTCGGCTGGATCACCGCCGAGTCGACCGCGCAGGAACGCCGCGCCGCCTACCAGTGCGATGTCACCTACGCCTCGGTCAACGAGATCGGCTTCGACGTGCTGCGCGACCAGCTGGTCACCGATGTCGCCGATCTGGTGTCACCCAACCCCGACGTCGCGCTGATCGACGAGGCCGACTCGGTGCTGGTCGACGAGGCCCTGGTGCCGCTGGTGCTGGCCGGCACCACCCACCGTGAGACCCCGAAGGTCGAAATCGTCCGGCTGGTCGGCGATCTGACCGCCGGCATCGATTACGACACCGACGCCGACAGCCGCAACGTGCACCTCACCGACGACGGGGCCAAGAAGCTCGAGGCCGCGCTCGGCGGTATCGACCTCTACTCCGAGGAGCACGTCACCACCACGCTGACCGAGGTGAACGTCGCCCTGCACGCGCATGTGCTGTTGCAGCGCGACGTGCACTACATCGTCCGCGACGGCGCCGTGCAGCTGATCAACTCCTCGCGCGGGCGGATCGCCTCGCTGCAGCGCTGGCCGGACGGGCTGCAGGCGGCGGTCGAGGCCAAGGAAGGCATCGAGACCACCGAGACCGGCGAGGTGCTGGACACCATCACCGTGCAGGCCCTGATCAACCGGTACCCGACGGTGTGCGGCATGACCGGTACCGCGCTGGCCGCCGGCGAGCAGCTGCGCCAGTTCTACAAGCTCGGTGTCTCGCCGATCCCGCCGAACACGCCGAACATCCGCGAGGACGCCGACGACCGCGTCTACATCACCGCCGCGGCCAAGATCGAGGCGATCATGGAGCACATCGTCGAGGTGCATGCCACCGGTCAGCCGATCCTGGTCGGCACCCACGACGTCGCCGAGTCCGAAGAGCTGCACGAGCGGCTGGTCCGCCGCGGCGTTCCGGCGGTGGTGCTGAACGCGAAGAACGACGAGGAAGAGGCCGCCGTCATCGCCGAAGCCGGCAAGCTCGGCACGGTCACGGTGTCCACTCAGATGGCCGGTCGCGGCACGGACATCCGGCTGGGCGGCTCCGAATCGGACGACCACTCCGCCGATAAAAAGGAGGTCGCCGAACTCGGCGGCCTGCACGTCATCGGCACCGGCCGGCACCGCACCGAGCGCCTCGACAACCAGCTGCGCGGCCGCGCAGGCCGGCAGGGCGACCCCGGTTCGTCGGTGTTCTTCGCCAGCTGGGAGGACGACGTCGTCGTCGCGCACCTCGACGAGGGCAAGCTGCCCACCGACGCCGACGAGACTGGCCGGATCACCAGCCCCAAGGCCGGTGCCCTGCTGGACCACGCCCAGCGGGTGGCCGAAGGTCGGCTGCTCGACGTCCACGCCAACACCTGGCGCTACAACCAGCTCATCGCCCAGCAGCGCGCGATCATCGTCGAGCGCCGCAACACCCTGCTGAGCACGCCGGCCGCGCGCAACGAACTCAAGGAACTCTCGCCCGACCGGTACGAGGAGCTGGCCGAGACGTCCGACGACGACCAGCTCGAGACGATCTGCCGCCAGATCATGCTGTTCCACCTGGACCGCGGCTGGGCCGACCACCTGGCCTACCTGGCAGACATCCGGGAGAGCATCCACCTGCGCGCACTGGGCAGGCAGAACCCACTCGACGAGTTCCACCGGATGGCCGTCGACGCGTTCGCGCATCTGGCCGCCGACGCCATCGAGGCCGCCCAGCAGACCTTCGAGACCGCCAACATCCTCGAAGAGGAGCAGGGCCTCGATCTGTCGAAGCTGGCCCGCCCGACGTCGACCTGGACGTACATGGTCCACGACAACCCGCTCAACGACGACACGTTGTCGGCGCTCAGCCTGCCCGGGGTCTTCCGCTAGGGCTAAGTTCATCACCATGGACCGCCGCGACCGCGTGCTGACGATCCCGAACGTCCTGTCGGTGATCCGGCTCGTGCTGGTGCCGGTGTTCCTGTACCTGCTGCTGGCCACCGATGCCTATGGGTGGGCGGTGGCGATCCTGATGTTCAGCGGCTTCTCCGACTGGGCCGACGGCAAGATCGCCCGCCTGGTGCCCAATCAGTCGTCACGTCTCGGCGCACTGCTGGACCCGCTGGTCGACCGCGTCTACATGGTGGCCGTGCCCGTCGGGATGGGCTTCGCCGGTGTCGTGCCGTGGTGGCTGGTGGCGACGCTGGTCGGTCGCGATCTGGTGCTGGCCGCCACCTTGCCGGTGGTGCGCAGCCGCGGGCTCACCGCGCTGCCGGTCACCTATATCGGCAAGGCGGCGACGTTCGCGCTGATGTCCGGGTTCCCGCTGGTGCTGCTCGGCCAGTGGGACGCGACGTGGAGCCGGGTGATCGGTGCCTGCGGCTGGGGCTTCCTGCTGTGGGGTGTCGGCATGTACCTGTGGTCGGCGGTCCTCTACCTGCTGCAAGTCCGTCTGGTGGTGACCACGCTGCCCAAAGCCGGCGTCAGCGATGCCCGCACCTGACAGCGCGCTCGGCGGCTACGACCCGCGGGCCGGCCGCAGTGAACGCCACGAGCGCCGGCCGGCCCTCATCCCGCTGCCGGGTCTGCTGCGCTCGCTGCTCACCGAACACCTCGACCCCGGCTACGCCGCCGCTGCCGCTGCCCGCGAGACGAGCGGACAGTCCCGCCGAACGATCGCCGACCGGGCCTGGCAGGCGGTGGCGGCGGTACTGATCGCGGTGGTGTTCGCCGCCGCGGTCGCGCAAGCCCGGACCACCGCGCCCGGCGTCAACGCCGCGCAGCAGGTGCTGGCCGCCAGCGTGCGATCCGCCGAAGGCACCACCGACCGGCTCACCCAGCGGCGCGACGAGCTGGCCAGCCAAGCCGACAGCATCCAGCGCCGCCAGCTGCGCGACGACGCGGCAGGCCGGGATCTGCTCAGCAAACTCGACGCGCTCAGCCTGGCCGCAGCCACCACCGCCGTCATCGGACCCGGCCTATCCGTGACAGTCACCGACCCCGGCGTCGGCCGCGATCTGTCCGACGTGTCCAAACAGCGGGTGGCCGGCAGCAGGCAGATCATCCTGGACCGGGATCTGCAGCTGACCGTGAACTCGCTGTGGGCCAGTGGGGCCGAAGCGATCTCGGTCGGGGGAGTGCGGATGGGGCCCAACGTGACGATCCGTCAGGCGGGCGGTGCCATTCTCGTCGACAATCATCCGATCAGCAGCCCCTACACGATCCTGGCGGTGGGGCCGCCGGGCGAGATGCGCGATACCTTCGATCGGAGCAGCGGGCTGCAGCGCCTACGGCTGCTCGAGGTGTCCTACGGGGTGGGGGTCAGTGTGAGCAGCGGCGACGGCCTGTCGCTGCCGGCGAGCGCGGTACGGGAGATTAAATTTGCCAAGCAGATCGGTCGGTAGGGGGCGTCTCAGCAGATGATCGGAATCGCCGCACTCGTCGTCGGCATCGTGCTGGGCCTGGTGTTGCATCCCAGCGTCCCCGAGGTCATCCAGCCGTACCTGCCGATCGCGGTCGTCGCCGCACTCGATGCGGTGTTCGGCGGTCTGCGGGCCTACCTGGAGAAGATCTTCGACCCGAAGGTGTTCGTGGTCTCGTTCGTGTTCAACGTGCTGGTGGCAGCGCTGATCGTCTATGTCGGCGACCAGCTCGGGGTGGGCACGCAGCTGTCCACGGCGATCATCGTCGTGCTGGGCATCCGCATCTTCGGCAACGCCGCCGCACTGCGGCGCCGGCTGTTCGGGGCCTGAGGTGACCGACGACGAACACGGCCGCCACGAACTGCCGGGCCCGGCCCCGGCCCCGCTGCGCCGGCCCCGCAGTCGCACTCAGATCATGTTCGGCGCGCTCGGGGTGGTGCTGTGCCTGATGCTCGGTGTGGCGATCGCCACCCAGGCCCGCCAGACCGAGACCGGCGACGCACTGGACACCGCGCGCCCAGCCGACCTGCTGGTCCTGCTCGGCTCGCTGCAGCAGCGCGAAGCAACGCTCAACACCGAGGTGGCCGACCTGCAGCGCAACCTGGCGGCCATGCAGACCGCGGGCAGCAGCGACCAGGCCGCGATCCAGAACGCGCAGGCCAGGCTGGCCGCGCTGTCGATCCTGATCGGCACGGTCGGGGCGACCGGGCCCGGCGTGACGATCACGATCGGCGATCCCGGGCCCGGCGTCGCGCCGGAAACCATGCTCGACGTCATCAACGAACTGCGGGCCGCCGGCGCCGAGGCGATGGAGATCCGCTCCGGGCAGCAGGCCGTCCGCGTCGGGGTCGACACCTGGGTGGTCGGCAGCCCCGGCGCGCTGGTGATTGACACCCAAACTCTGGGCCCGCCGTATTCTGTTCTGGCCATTGGCGATCCGCCCACCCTGGCTGCCGCGATGAACATCCCGGGCGGCGCCGTCGACAGCGTCGAACGGGTGGGCGGCCGAATGACCGTCGCGCAGTCCGACCGTGTGGACATCACCACCTTGCGGCAACCGAAAGCGCGACAATACGCTCAGCCCGTCAAATGAGCAGCCCGTCAAAATGACCGACACCGAGGAGCACTGTGAGCGAAATCCCAGCCGACCTGCGCTACACCGCCGAGCACGAGTGGGTGCTGCGTACCGGTGACGACACCGTGCGCGTCGGCATCACCGACTTCGCCCAGTCCTCGCTGGGTGACGTGGTGTACGTGCAGCTCCCCGAGGTGGGCAGCGACGTCACCTCCGGTGAGTCGTTCGGCGAGGTGGAGTCCACCAAGTCGGTGTCCGATCTCTACGCGCCGGTCTCGGCCAAAGTGATTGCCGTCAACGGCGAATTGGAAGGCAGCCCCGGGCTGGTCAACTCCGATCCCTACGGTCAGGGGTGGTTGTTGGAGTTGCAGGTCGACGGCGATACCCTCGAACAGGGGTTGGCGGCGTTGCTCGACGCGGACGCCTATCGGAACACAGTGACTGAATGACATTGTTAGGGTGCCTGCCAGCCACCGATCCGGCGGTGGTGGGCACAACGACGACCACCGCGCGGTACGGTCGTCGTAAGTGATTGGTGAGGCGGACGGGCGCCTTGTGCGGATTCCCGCCAAGTACAGCCACGGCAGCCAGTGAAGGAGCAGCGGGTGACCGACAAGGACCAGAACTCTGACGAAGTCACCGTGGAGACGACGTCCGTCTTCCGGGCCGACTTCCTCAACGAGCTGGACGCCCCGGCGGCAACCAGCGGCGAGAGCGGGGTGTCCGGGGTCGAAGGTCTCCCGGTCGGCTCGGCGCTGCTGGTCGTGAAGCGTGGCCCGAATGCGGGTTCGCGGTTCCTGCTGGACCAGGCGACGACGTCGGCAGGCCGCCATCCGGACTCCGACATCTTCCTCGATGACGTGACCGTGAGCCGTCGGCATGCCGAGTTCCGCTTGGACGGCAACGAATTCCAGGTCGTCGACGTCGGCAGCCTCAACGGGACCTACGTGAACCGCGAGCCCGTCGATTCGGCCACCCTCGCCAACGGCGACGAGGTCCAGATCGGCAAGTTCCGCCTGGTGTTCCTGACCGGACCGAAGTCGTCCGAGGATGAAGGCGGTCCAGGAAGCTAGTGACCGCACCCGATAGTCCCGCGCTTGCCGGGATGTCTATCGGAGCGGTCCTGGACCTGCTGCGACCGGACTTCCCGGACGTGACGATCTCCAAGATCCGATTCTTGGAAGCCGAGGGTCTCGTCACGCCGGAGCGCAGCGCATCGGGGTATCGGCGGTTCACCGCGTACGACTGCGCACGGTTGCGGTTCATCCTGACCGCTCAGCGCGACCACTATCTACCGCTGAAGGTCATCAAGGCTCAGCTCGACGCCCAGCCGGACGGCGAGTTGCCGCACGTCGGATCGCCTTACGCCGTACCGCGTTTGGTGACGGTGGCGGACGACCAGGATGCTCCTGCCGCCGACGCCGAGACCGACGTGGCGCGCACCCAGGTCCGGTTGAGCCGGGAGGATCTGCTGGAGCGCTCCGGGGTGGGCGAGGAGATGCTGACCGCGCTCTGCAAAGCGGGTGTGATCACCACCGGCCCGGGTGGGTTGTTCGACGAGTATTCGGTGGTGATCGCGCAGTGTGCGCGGGCGCTGGGGGACTACGGCGTGGAACCGCGGCATCTGCGGGCGTTCCGGTCGGCGGCCGATCGGCAGTCCGATCTGATCGCGCAGATCGCCGGCCCGGTGGGCAAGGCGTCGAAGACCGGGGCGCGCGATCGCGCGGACGACTTGGCGCGCGAGGTTGCCGCTCTGGCAATCACGTTGCACACGTCGCTGATCAAGTCCGCTGTACGAGACGTTCTCGACCGCTGAGGACTAGACTCCAAAGGACTGCAACGAGCGCGGAGGTCAGACACAGATGGGCGAGGTTCGTGTGGTGGGCATTCGCGTCGAACAGCCCCAGAACCAGCCGGTCCTGCTGCTGCGGGAGTCCAACGGCGACCGGTATCTGCCGATCTGGATCGGCCAGTCCGAGGCCACGGCGATCGCCTATGAACAGCAGGGTGTCGAGCCGACCCGCCCGCTGACCCACGACCTGTTCCGAGATGTCATTGGCGCACTGGGGCATTCGCTCAAGGAGGTGCGCATCGTGGATTTGCAGGAGGGCACCTTCTACGCCGACCTGATTTTCGACCGCGACATCAAGGTGTCGGCGCGCCCGTCGGACTCGGTGGCGATCGCCCTGCGCATGGGAGTGCCGATCTACGTGGAGGAGGCGGTGCTGGCCGAGGCCGGGCTGCTCATCCCCGACGAGAACGACGAGGAATCCACCGGCGCGGTCCGCGAAGACGAGGTCGAGAAGTTCAAGGAATTCCTCGACAGCGTGTCCCCGGACGATTTCAAGGCGACCTGACCGGGTATCACCGCGGTGCCGGCCGGCAAGATCACGGATGCGTCTCACTTGGCCTGCAGCGGTTCGACACGCGCGGCGGATGACGGTCCGCACGGGCAAGGGCGGCCATACTTTGATTGCGAACGACGAGCGCGACTGCCCGTCGAAAAGCGTATGCTCGGTGGACTCGGACTGGGCAAACGTGGTTGGTGGAGCGGTCAGCGGGCCATAGGTTCGAACGGCGAGAGGAAGCATCGTGGGCGAGCAGCCACGTCAGGGACAGTTGGACCTTGCTGGCACGGGCTCTGATTCCGATGGCCGCTTTGAGGCGGACACACCCGCCGGCGCGCCGGTGAGTGAGCCGGTGCAGCAGGGCCTGTTCCCCGACGACTCGGTTCCCGACGAATTGGTCGGCTATCGCGGGCCGAGCGCCTGCCAGATCGCCGGAATCACCTACCGCCAGTTGGACTACTGGGCGCGCACCTCTCTGGTGGTGCCGTCCATCCGCGGCGCGGCCGGCTCCGGCAGCCAGCGGCTGTATTCGTTCAAGGACATTCTGGTCCTCAAGATCGTGAAGCGTCTGCTCGATACGGGCATCTCACTGCACAACATCCGCGTCGCCGTCGACCATCTGCGTCAGCGCGGCGTGCAGGATCTGGCCAACATCACCCTGTTCTCTGACGGCACAACGGTGTACGAGTGCACGTCGGCCGAAGAGGTCGTCGACCTGCTGCAGGGCGGTCAGGGTGTGTTCGGTATCGCAGTCAGCGGAGCCATGCGGGAACTGTCCGGCGCGATCGCCGACTTCCCCGGCGAGCGGGCCGACGGCGGCGAGTCGATCGCCTCGCCGGAGGACGAGCTGGCATCCCGGCGCAAGAGCCGCGACCGCAAGATCGGTTAGCAGCTAGAATCTCCTCTGTATCGCCCTCGCGCGGGAGAGTTTCGTGGCAGCCAGTCACGGACGCCGAAGGAGCAACACCTCTCCGTCAACCTCTCAGGCACCCGGACCGCGCATGGCCACGATGCCTCTGGAAAGCGGTGGCACGGTTTTTTCGCCGAGGTCGCCCGCCCATGGGGAAAGGCAGCACTGCTCAACAGCGGGCTGACCGAATCTCTCAGGCGCCCGGTCCGGGTGGACGACAGAGGGAGAGGACGCCGCTGACGGCTGCGCCGTACGTCAGGAGTCCCCATGTCGAAACAAGCAAGGTCCAATCACACCCCCACCTTCGCCGATCGTCACATCGGACCCGATTCCGATGCGCTGGCCACCATGCTCGACGTGATCGGGGTGGCCTCGCTCGAGGAACTGGCGGCCAAGGCGCTGCCTGCGGGCATTCTGGACGCGCTCTCCGCCGACGGCATCGCACCCGGCCTCGACCAGCTGCCCGCAGCGGTGGGCGAGCATGAGGCGCTGGCCGAGCTGCGGGCACTGGCCGACACCAACACCATCGCGGTGTCGATGATCGGGCAGGGCTACTACGACACGCTCACCCCGCCGGTGCTGCTGCGCAACATCCTGGAGAACCCGGCCTGGTACACCGCATACACGCCGTATCAGCCGGAGATCAGCCAGGGCCGGCTCGAGGTGCTGCTGAACTTCCAGACCATGATCGCCGACCTGACCGGGCTGGATCTGGCCAACGCGTCGATGCTCGACGAGTCCACCGCGGCCGCCGAGGCGATGACGCTGATGCACCGCGCGTCGCGCGGATCGGCCAACCGGCTGGCCGTCGACGAGGACATGTTCGCCCAGACCGCGGCCATCCTCGCGACCCGCGCGGAGCCGCTGGGCATCGAGATCGTCACCGCCGACCTGCGGGGCGGGCTTCCCGAGGGTGAGTTCTTCGGCGTCATCGCGCAGCTGCCCGGTGCCAGCGGCCGGGTGACCGACTGGTCCAAGCTCGTCGAGCAGGCCCACGAGCGCGGCGCGCTGGTGGCACTGGGCGCCGACCTGCTGGCGATGACGCTGATCGCCCCGCCGGGTGAGTTGGGCGCCGACGTCGCGTTCGGAAGCGCGCAAAGATTCGGTGTGCCAATGGGATTCGGCGGACCGCACGCCGGTTTCCTTGCCGTGCACAACAAGCACGCCCGCCAGCTGCCCGGCCGCCTGGTGGGGGTGTCGGTGGACGCAGATGGGTCTGCGGCATACCGGTTGTCGCTGCAGACCCGCGAACAGCACATCCGCCGAGACAAGGCGACCTCCAACATCTGTACCGCCCAGGTGTTGCTGGCGGTGATGGCCGCCTCCTACGCCAGCTACCACGGTCCACAAGGTCTGACCGGAATCGCGCGGCGCGTGCACGGGCACGCCCGCTCACTGGCCGCCGGCCTGGGCGCCGCCGGCGTCGAGGTGGTGCACGACACCTTCTTCGACACCGTGCTGGTGCACGTCCCGAACCGCGCGGCCGCTGTGCAGGCCGAGGCCAAGGGCCGTGGCATCAACATCTGGCGGGTGGATGCCGACCACGTGTCGGTCACGTGCGACGAGGCCACGACTGCAGCGCACGTTGCCCTGGTGCTGGAGTCGTTCGGCGCCGGCTTGGCGGGCGAGTATGCCGGCCCCGACATTGATTCGCGGACAAGCGAATTCCTGACCCATCCGGCGTTCCACCGCTACCGCACGGAAACCGAGATGATGCGCTACCTGCGCACGCTGGCCGACAAGGACATCGCGCTGGACCGCAGCATGATCCCGCTGGGCTCGTGCACGATGAAGCTCAACGCCGCCGCCGAGATGGAGTCGATCACCTGGCCGGAGTTCGGCAGGCAGCACCCGTTCGCGCCGGCCGGTGACACCCCGGGCATGCGTAAGTTGATCGCCGACCTGGAGGGCTGGCTGACGGGGCTGACCGGGTACGACGCAATCTCGTTGCAGCCCAACGCCGGATCGCAGGGTGAATACGCCGGACTGCTGGCCATCCGCGACTATCACCTGGCCAACGGCGATACCGAACGAAACGTCTGCCTGATCCCATCCAGCGCGCACGGCACCAACGCCGCGTCCGCGGCGATGGTCGGCATGCGGGTGGTCGTGGTGGCCTGCCGGGAGAACGGCGACGTCGACCTCGACGATCTGCGCGCCAAGGTCAGCGAGCATGCCGAGCGGCTGGCCGCGCTGATGATCACCTACCCGTCCACCCACGGGGTCTACGAGCACGACATCGCCAACATCTGCGCCGCGGTGCACGACGCCGGCGGGCAGGTCTACGTCGACGGCGCCAACCTCAATGCCCTTGTCGGGCTGGCCCGGCCGGGCAAGTTCGGCGGCGACGTCAGTCACCTGAACCTGCACAAGACGTTCTGCATCCCGCACGGCGGCGGCGGCCCGGGCGTCGGGCCGGTGGCGGTGCGCTCGCATCTGGCGGTGTTCCTGCCCGGCCACCCGATGGCCGAGGAACTGCCGAAGGGACACCCGGTGTCTGGGGCCCCGTACGGGTCGGCGTCGATCCTGCCGATCACCTGGGCCTACATCCGGATGATGGGCGCCGGCGGCCTGCGCGATGCCACGCTGACCGCGATCGCCTCAGCGAACTACATCGCGCGCCGCCTCGACGAGTACTACCCGGTGCTCTACACCGGCGAGAACGGAATGGTGGCCCATGAGTGCATCCTCGATCTGCGGGGCATCACCAAGTCCACCGGCGTCACCGTCGACGATGTGGCGAAGCGGTTGGCGGACTTCGGTTTCCACGCGCCGACCATGAGCTTCCCGGTGGCCGGCACGCTGATGGTGGAGCCGACCGAGAGTGAAAGCCTGGCCGAGGTGGACGCGTTCTGCGAGGCGATGATCGCGATCCGCGCCGAGATCGACAAGGTCGGCTCGGGGGAGTGGCCTGCCGAGGACAATCCGCTGCGCAATTCGCCGCACACCGCCGAATGCCTGTTGGTCGACGAGTGGACCCACCCGTACACCCGCGAGCAGGCGGCCTACCCGCTGGGCAAGGGAAACCGGGCGAAGGTGTGGCCGCCGGTGCGCCGCATCGACGGGGCGTACGGCGACCGCAACCTGGTGTGCTCCTGCCCGCCGGTGGAGGCATTCGCCTAGCGATTCTCGTCGATTCAGAACTGAGGGCGAACATTCGGCCGAAACATCGCCCTCGGTTCTGCCTCGATGCCTGATAGCGTCACCCTGTGCTGCCTGCCAGCGTTCGCCAGTGGCAAGAGGGTGGCCGGATGCTGTCCACCAGCGCCGGCAACGTTTTCGTCCGATCAGCGCCCGGCTCTGCCGATTCCCGGGTCGCTTCGCTCCTGCCCTCCGCAGCCCCGACCCTGCTTCTGCTGCACGGCTTCCCGTCGAGCTCGTACGATTTCCGCGGCGTCGTCGAGCGCCTCGGGGACCAGCCCTGGCTGACGCTGGACTTCCTCGGCTTCGGGCTGTCGGACAAACCCCGCCCGCACCGCTACAGCCTGCTCGAGCAGGCCGACATCGTGCAGCAGGTCGTCGCCGATGCCGCACCGGGTCCGGTGGTGCTGCTCGCCCACGACATGGGCACCTCGGTGGCCACCGAACTGCTGGCCCGCGACGTCGCTGGCACGCTGCCCTTCGAGATCCAGCGCGCCGTCCTCACCAACGGCAGCGTGATCATCGAGCGCGCCAGCCTGCGGCCCAGCCAGAAGATCCTGCGCGGCCCGTTCGGCCCGCTGTTCGCCCGGCTGACCAACGAACGGGGCTTCCTGCGCGGCTTCGGCAAGCTGTTCAGCGCCGCGCACCCGCTGGCCGACGAGGAGGCGCAGGCCCAGTGGGCGCTGCTGGCACGCGACGACGGCCACCGCATCCTGAACCTGCTGTGCGCCTACCTCAACGAACGGGTGCGCTTCGCCGATCGGTGGCACGGGGCGGTTCGCGACTGGGACAAGCCGCTCGGATTCCTCTGGGCCACCGGCGATCCGGTGGCCACCACCAACGTGCTGGCCGGCCTGCGGGAGTTGCGGCCCACGGCTGAGGTGATCGAGCTGGCCGGGATCGGCCACTACCCGCAGATCGAGGTGCCCGACGAGTTCACCGCGGGCGTCCGACAGTTACTGCGGCTCGCCTGAACGACTAGGACAACAGCGTCGAGACGGCCGTCGCCAGATCCGGCGAATCGGACGTCGCGACATTCTGATACGTCCCGCCCGAGGCTTGGGCCACCGCTTCCCACGTCGCCCGGTCGGAGTCGTCACCGAAGTCGATGACGTTGATCGCCACCGGCTTGGCCGGATCGGCTGCCGACTTCACGTACTGAACCAGCCCGGGGCCGTCCAACGTCTGATCGGTGTGCGGACCCTGGGTGATCACCAGCATCGAATTGGTCTGGCCCTGACGGAAGTTCGCCAGCGCCTCACCGTAGGCCAGCCGCAACGTCGTGAACGACACGGCACCGCTGCCCGACGGCGACAACCCGCTCAGCGTGCCGGTCAATGCGGCCGAGCGTGGCTGCCCGTTGACATCATCGGTCAACGGCCCCATCGGCACCGCCGACTTGCCCTCGACACCATTGAACGTCCACAACCCGACCGCCGCGTTCGACGGCAGCGCGCCGATCCGGTTGGTCAGTGCGGTCACCACATTGGCCAGCCGCGACTTGCCGCCCTCGTCGGTACCCATCGCCTGGTTGAGCATGATCGTGGTGGCCGACCCGGTGGCCGGGGTGGACACCGCCGCGGCCAGCGTGGCCCGCACCGACTCGTCGTCGATGGTCAGCGGTGATCCCAGCTGCGGGAAGCTCACCACATCGTTGCCCGGCGGGCTGGTTCCCTCGGCCCGGAAGCCGGCCTTCGCCAGGGCGCTGAGCTGTTCGGGCTTGTGCATGAACCTCGCGAACTGGCTGGCCGCACTGACCTGCTCCTCGGACAACCAGGTCCCGGACAGCAGGACGGTGGGGTAGTCGGCCACGGCCACCGGACCCGACGGCAGCCATTCGGCGACAGTGTTCTTGGCGTCCGGCGTCGACGACGTGCGGGCGAACAACTGCTGCTCGGTGATCGCCACGGCGTGCACCGGCGCACCGGGGTCCCCGGAACCGATCAGGGACTTCCAGGCTGTGTCGGCGGTGTCGTCGGCGAGCTTGGGCTGCCCGGCGACCAGACCGTTGACCGCGCCGATGCCGGCCGTGGCCGGCGAGTTCGGCGGCGCCGCCGCCGAGGCCACCGCTTCGGCGGCCAGATAGGTGGCGTCGGCATCGCCGACGGTCGGCAACGCCAGTCGCAGCGATCCCCAGCCGGGCAGGTTCAGGCCGTCGAGCGCCGTCGGATTGGACTGCAAGCCCGGCAGCGCTGCCCAACCCTGCTGTCCCAGGGCATCTTTGAGCTGCGGCCGCACCGCGAGAACCACCGGCGAGCTGACCAGTGAGCGGGCGTCGCTGACGACTTCCTTCCCCGCGGTGGACTGCAGACGCGCCGCACCGATGGAACTGGCCGGGATCCACAGCGCCGGACGCTCGCCGAGATCGCCGGGCCAGTTGGACACGAATCCGTCGATCACCCGATCCGAGTCGGCCGCGGTGACAACCATTTTCACGCAGCGATCCCCGACCGGGGTGACCGTGGCGTTGAAGCCCTGGGCGAACTTGCTGACATCGTCGACGATCGACGGGTCGGCGACCACACCGACGTTGAGGGTGCCGCCCAGACACTTCTGGGCGGCGTCGGTCGAGCGATGGGACAGCGCATCGCCGAAGAACCGCCACAGGATCACCGCACCGACGACCACCACGACCGTGATCAGCGCGGCGATCACCCCGAGACTCACGCCGCGGCGCCCGCTCTCACTGCGATGCCCGCCCTCGAAAGCGATTCTGCGCCGCGCGGTGTCGGTCAGCGGCGACGAGCCGGTGTCGTCGGGTGCGTCCTGGGCGTCGGGAGCGTCGGAGTCACCGCGACGGGCGAAGCGACCGGTCGGATTGTCGTCGGCAGGCTCGTCACCGAATGAACCCCCGGGACCCGGTCTACTGTGCCTGCCCATGGCGGTGCTTGATCCTCTTCCCTGTCAACGGTGATGCGGTGCGGACGCGCCCGTCAGGCGCCGGTGCTGGCCTTGTACTCCCGGCGACGCCGATGCAGGATCGGCTCGGTGTAGCCGTTGGGCTGCGCGGCGCCGGCCAGGATCAGCTCCTGGGCGGCCTGGAAGGCGATGCTGTTGTCCGGATCGGTGGCCATCGGCTTGAAGTCGGGATCGGACGCGTTCTGCTCGTCGACCACCGCCGCCATCCGGCGCAGGCTTTCCCGGACGGCGTCCTCGGTGATCACACCGTGCCGCAGCCAGTTGGCCAACAGCTGGCTCGAAATACGCAGCGTCGCACGGTCTTCCATCAGCGCGACGTCATGGATGTCGGGCACCTTCGAGCAGCCGACACCGGCGTCGATCCAGCGCACCACGTAGCCGAGGATCGACTGGCAGTTGTTGTCCACCTCTTCGTGGATCTCCTCCGGCGACCACGCCAGCTCCTTGGCGAGCGGGATCGTCAGCAACTCGTCGATGCTGGTGCGGGTCTTGCCGGCCAGCTCCTTGTGCACCTCGTAGACGTCCACGTAGTGGTAGTGCATGGCGTGCAGAGTGGCCGCCGTCGGCGACGGCACCCACGCGGTGGTGGCGCCGGAGCGGGGCTGGCCGATCTTCTGCTCGACCATGTCGGCCATCAGGTCGGTCATCGCCCACATGCCTTTACCGATCTGCGCCTTGCCGGAGAATCCGGTCGCCAGGCCGATATCGACGTTCTGGTCCTCGTAGGCCTTGATCCACGGCTGGGACTTCATGGCGCCTTTGCGGATCATCGGGCCGGCTTCCATCGACGTGTGGATCTCGTCGCCGGTGCGGTCCAGGAAGCCAGTGTTGATGAACGCCACCCGGTCGGCGGCGGCCTTGATGCAGGCCTTGAGGTTGGCCGAGGTGCGGCGTTCCTCGTCCATGATGCCGACCTTGATGGTGTTCTGCGGCAGGCCCAGCACGTCCTCGACGCGGCTGAACAGTTCGCAGGTGAACGCGACCTCGTCCGGCCCGTGCATCTTGGGCTTCACGATGTAGATCGACCCGGTGCGGCTGTTCTGCCGCGGGCTGCCGTCCTCGGCCTTGAGGCCGTGCACCGCGATCAAGCTGGTGAACAACGCATCCTGGATGCCTTCGGGCACCTCGTTGCCGTCGACATCGACAATCGCGTCGTTGGTCATCAGGTGACCGACGTTGCGGACGAACAGCAGGCTGCGTCCGGGCAGCGTCAACTCTCCGTCGCCCGGCGTCTTGTAGGTGCGGTCGTCGTTGAGCACACGGGTGAAGCTCTTGCCGCCCTTGCTGACCTCTTCGGCCAGGTCGCCCCGGTTCAGGCCCAGCCAGTTGCGATAGCCGAGAACCTTGTCGTCGGCGTCGACAGCGGCCACCGAGTCCTCGAAGTCCATGATCGTGGTGATCGCGGACTCCAGCACGACGTCCTTGACGCCGGCTTTGTCGGTCGTGCCGACGGGCGATTCGGGGTCGATGAGGATCTCGATGTGCAGGCCGTTGTTGACCAACAGCACCGACCAGGCGGGTTCGCCGAGGTCGCCGGTGTAGCCGACGAACTTCTCCGGGCTGGCCAGACCGGTGGACTCGTCACCCAGCGCGATCTCCAGGGCGCCGTCGGCGACGCTGATGCCGGTCGCGTCGGCCCACGATCCCGACGCCAACGGCACGGCCTTGTCGAGGAAGTCCCGGGCGTAGGCGATCACCTTGTCGCCGCGAACCCGGTTGTAGCTGGTGCCCGGCTCGGCGCCGCCGTCGGTGCTGATGACGTCGGTGCCGTAGAGGGCGTCGTACAGCGAACCCCAGCGGGCGTTCGCCGCGTTCAGCGCGAAGCGGGCGTTGAGGATCGGAACCACCAGCTGCGGGCCTGCGGTGGTGGTGATCTCGTCGTCCACGCCGGAGGTGGTGATGCTGAAGTCGCCCGGATCAGGCTGCAGGTAGCCGATGTCGGTGAGGAACTGCTGATATTCACCGGCGTCGATGCCGCCGATGATCCGCTGCCGATGCCACCTGTCGATCTGCGCCTGCAGATCGTCGCGGCGGGCGAGCAGGTCCTGATTCTGCGGCGTCAGGTCGGTGACGACCTTGTCCACCCCGGCCCAGAAACTGTCGGCATCAATCCCGGTGCCGGGCAGCGCTTCGTTGGTGATGAAGTCGTACAACACCTGCGCCACACGCAGATTGCCCACGGGCACGCGATCGCTCATCTGTCCTCCCTCACGAGAATCAATTCATCTTACCCGCAGGTAGGAACCCCTCCGACAGAGTGTCGTAGGCCACCCCCGCACCCAGCAGGCGCTCACACCACGCCAGCAGCGCCGCACGCAACGGCGCTGCGCGCTCGGCTATAACTCCCTGGCACCGCACGTATTCCGCCCGCCCGGCGGGTTCCTCGACGGCGATGGGCTCAAACCCGAAGTCCGACAGGTCGTAGGGACTGGCCCGCATGTCGAGTTCGCGGGCGTCGGCGGCCAACTCCAGGCAGTCCGCCAGCAACTCCGAATTCACCAGCGGTCCGAGCTTGAAGCACCACTTGTACAGGTCCATGTTCGCGTGCAGGCACCCCGGCTGTTCCCATTCGCGCTGCGCGGCGCGGGTCGGTACCCCGCGGTTGCGTGGTGCCGCCGCGGCGGTGAAGAACCGATAGGCGTCGAAATGTGTGCAGCGCAACGGCATCGACTCGACCACCGCATCGGTACCCGGCCCGCCGAGTCGCAGCGGCACCGCGCCGTGACGAACCGCGTCGGTGCGGTAGACCATCGCCCACTCATGCAGACCGAAGCAGCCGAACTGCGGCGCGCGGGCCGCGGTGCTGCGCAGCAAGTCGGCCACGAAACCGACCGTGGACAGCCTGGAGTGCAGGAAGTTCACGCCGACGGTCACGCCGTCGGGCGTGGCCTGATAGCCGGCGCGGTCGAGGTATTCCGCCCCCGCCGGGCCGGCCAGCGTGACGCCGTACCCGGGATGCCACACCCGCAGCTGGCGCGGTCGCAGGCTGTAGTAGGTGAACAGGAAATCCCAGACCGGGTGGGCTTCGCCACGTCGGGAGCGGTGCCGGTGCGGGGCCGTGAACGAGTCGATGCGTCGCCGATGAGAGGCGGCGCGCGCGGTCCACTCCGCTTCGCGGAGCCGGTGCGGCATCGTCTCTCCTCCGGGGTGTCTCCTCCTGGCCCGCGGTCCACGCCGCCGTGCCCCGGTCAGTTTACCGAGGTCACATACGACACATGACCGGGCCGCAGAACGGGAAAGCACTATCCATCCCCATGTAGCCAACGCCGAAGGATGAGTTGATGACGACCTCCCAGCCGAACCCGCGGCTGAGCCGATGGGAACACCACAGCGAGTGGCCGCTGGCCGCGGTGGCGGTGGTGTTCCTGGTGACCTATTCGCTGCAGGTGCTCGTCGAGCCGCGCGGTGTGGCGGGGGCAGTGCTGAACACCGTGATGACCGTGCTGTGGGTGACGTTCGTCGTGGACTATGTGGTCCGCTTCGCCCTCGCGCAGGCGCGGGCGCGGTGGTTCTTCCGGCACTTGTTCGACCTGGCGACTGTCGCACTGCCGTTCCTGCGCCCGCTTCGGGTACTACGGCTGGTGGTGCTGGTGTTCACCCTGCAACGCGCGTTCGGCAACGCGCTGCGCGGCCGGGTGGTGGTCTATGCGACTGCCGTCGCGACGCTGTTGGTCTACGCCTCGTCGCTGGCGGTTCTCGACGTCGAACGGGGTGCTCCCGGTGCCAATATCGTCAGCTTCGGCGATGCCGTGTGGTGGTCGCTGGCCACGATCACGACCGTGGGATACGGCGATCAGTATCCGGTGACTGTCGTCGGCCGGTTCATCGCCGCGCTGTTGATGGTCGGCGGAATCAGCCTGATCGGTGTCATCACCGCCACCGTCGCGTCGTGGATCGTGCAGCGCGTTTCGGAGGACAACACCGCGTCCAACACCGCCACGGCAGACCAGATCGAGGCGTTGCGCGACGAAGTCCGGCAGTTGAGCGAGGCGCTGGCGGTGTCCGGCGATCGGCGCACACCGTCCCACGGGACCAGGCCCTACCGGCCCGAGCCGTCACGACGTAGTCGCTAGCCGCGGCCCGGTGCTGTCATGCCGGTGCCGTCATGCCCGGTGCATGCCGTCGCGCACGGTACCGATCAGATCCTCGACCAGGTCCTCGAGCGCGACCATGGCGCACACCGACTGGTCACCGTCGGTGACCAGCGCCAGGTGGCTGTTGTCGCGGCGCAGCTGGGACAGCGCGTCCGGCAGCGGCATGTCGGCAGGCACCCGCGGCAGCGGACGCACCACGGCGCCGTCGACCACGGCGTCGCGCTCGTCGATCTGGTCGAGGATGTCCTTGATGTGGACGAAGCCGACGAACTCGCCGCTCGGATCGGTGACCGGGAACCGGGAGTAGCCCGTCTCGTTGAGCGCCTGCTCGATGGCGCTGACCGTCGGGCCGCCGCCGGGCCGTGCGACCGGGACGGCGCGGATATCTTGCACCGGGACGGCCACATCGTTGACCACTCGGTTGCGGATCTGCAGCGCCCGGGTCAGCCGCATGTGCTCCTCGGGGTCCAGCAGCCCCTCGGATCGCGATTCTGCGATCATCTCGGCGAGTTCCACGGTGGACACGGTGACATCGAGTTCGTCCTTGGCTTCGACGCCGAATGCGCGCAGCGTGGTGTTGGCCGCCCAGTTGTAGAACCCGATGAACGGCCGGGCGAACCGCACGTAGACCAGATACACCGGCACCACGAGCATCGCCGTCTTCTCCGGACCGGCGATCGCGATGTTCTTGGGCACCATCTCGCCGAGCAGGACGTGCAACGTCACCACGAAGCCCAGCGCCACCACGAACGACACGGTGTGCAGAACGGCGTCGGGAACCCCGACCAGATCGAACGGCTTCTCCAACAGGTGGGCCACCGCGGGCTCACCGACCCGGCCGAGCAGGATCGAACACACGGTGATGCCCAGCTGGGCGCCGGCCAGCATCAGGGACAGTTGCTCACCGGCGCGCAGCACGGTCACCGCGCTCCGTTTGCCTTGTTCGGCAAGGGCTTCCAGTCGGTCGCGGCGGGCCGAGATCAACGCGAATTCGGAGCCGACGAAGAAGGCGTTGGCGCCGAGCAGCGCGATCGTCAGCAGAACACCCAGGACGTCGCCCATCAGCCCTCCCGCCCGGCGTCGCCGCGGCGTCCCAGTTCGGTCAACACGAGCTGATCGATTCGGCGGCCGTCCATCTCGACGACGGTGGCCCGCCAGTGGACCGGATCGTCGAACAGGCCGTCCGGGTCGAACGCGGACAGTTCGACGGATTCGCCGGGCTCCGGAATGTGGCCCAGCGTCTCCAGCACCAGCCCGCCGATCGTTTCGTATTCACCTTCGGGGGCGCGGAATCCCGTGGCTTCGGCGACCTCGTCGATGCGGAGCAGCCCCGACACCCGCCAGCCCTGTCCGGCTTTCTGGAAGTCGGGCGTGGAGTCGTCGTGCTCGTCGCGGACGTCGCCGACGATCTCTTCGATCAGGTCCTCGACGGTGACCATGCCCGCGGTGCCGCCGTATTCGTCGACCACCATCGCGGTCTGCAGGCCGTGGGCCCGCAGCTGGGCCATCAGCGCGTCGCCGTCCAGCGACGAGGGCACCGTGGGCACCGGGATCGCCAGCGACACCAGCCGGGTGGTCGAGCGCTCCGCCGCAGGCACCCCGAACACCTGCTTGACGTGCACCAGGCCGATGGTCTCGTCCAGGTCGCCGCGGATGATGGGGAAGCGGGAGAAACCGGTGCTGGCCGAGGCGGTGACCAGGTCGGCGACGGTGCTGTCGGCGTCCAGCGCCTCGATTTCGGTGCGCGGTGTCATGAACTCCTCGGCGATCCGCGAGCCGAATTGCAGCGAGCGGTTCACCAGCGCCGCGGTGTCCTCGTCGAGCGAGCCGTGCTCGGCCGAGCTGCGGACCAGCGACCCGAGTTCTTCGGGTGAGCGCGCCGAGCGCAGTTCCTCGGCCGGTTCGATGCCCATCCGGCGCAGGATCCAGTTCGCGGTGCCGTTGGTGAGCTTGATGACGGGGGTCATCACTTTCGAGAACATCAGCTGGAATCCGGCTGTTGCGCGCGCGGTCGGCACCGGCCGCGCGACCGCGAGGTTCTTGGGTACCAGTTCGCCGAACACCATCGACAAGGACGTGGCGATCAGGATCGCCAGGGCCAGCGAGATGCCGCCGGCAGCAGGTGCCGGCACATGCAGCAGGCCGAGGACCGGGTCGAGCAACCGGGCCAGGACGGGCTCGGCCAGGTAGCCGGTGGCCAGCGTGGTGATCGAGATACCCAGTTGTGCGCCGGACAGCTGGAAGGACAGTGTCCGATGCGCTTTCGCGACGTTCTGGTCACTGCGGTCACCGGTGCGGGCGTTCGCGTCGACGGTGCTGCGTTCCAGCGCGGTCAGCGAGAACTCGGCGGCGACGAACAACGCCGTCCCGAGCGTCAGCACGACGATCGCCAACAGGCTGAGCGCGGTATACAGAGCGGTCATGAGCGGGTGGGGCAGCCGGGCCACATGCCCGGCCGGCTAGAAGAAGGTTCGGCCTCGGCCTCGTCTGCGGGGCGCTCGCCCCGGGCAGCCCGATCCGCGGGGACCTCAATGGGTGCCTGCGGCACAGGTTCCCTTTCCTCGGCGAGCAGAACAAATCCCTATGTTAGCGGCTTCGCCGACGGTGACCTGCTCACCAGCCGGTCGGCAGGGGATGTCCCTCGGCGAACCCGGCCGCCGACTGGACGCCCAGCACCACCCGTTCGTGCAGCTCGGCGATGGTGGTGGCGCCGACGTAGGTGCAGGTGCTGCGGACGCCGGAGGTGATGTGGTCGAGCAGGTCCTCGACCCCGCCGCGTTCGGGGTCCAGCGCCATCCGCGAGGTCGAGATGCCTTCCTCGAAGAGCGCCTTGCGGGCCCGGTCGAAGGCGCTGTCGGCGCTGGTACGGGCGGCCACAGCCCGCTTGGAGGCCATGCCGTAGCTCTCCTTGTAGGGCCGGCCGTCGCGGTCGCGCATCAGGTCGCCGGGGGATTCGTAGGTGCCGGCGAACCAGGAGCCGATCATCACATTCGAGGCGCCCGCCGCCAGCGCCAGCGCCACGTCGCGCGGATGCCGCACGCCGCCGTCGGCCCATACGTGAGCACCGAGTTCCCGTGCAGCAGAGGAGCATTCGAGCACGGCAGAGAACTGCGGGCGTCCGACGCCGGTCATCATCCGGGTGGTGCACATGGCGCCGGGGCCGACCCCCACCTTGACGATGGAGGCGCCGGCCTCGATCAGGTCGCGGGTCCCCTCGGCGGAGACGACGTTGCCGGCTGCCAGCGGGACGCCGAGGTCCAGCGACGACACCGCCTTGATCGCGTCGAGCATCTTGAGCTGGTGACCGTGTGCGGTGTCGACCACCAGGACGTCGACGCCGGCCTCGGCCAGCGCCTGCGCCTTGGCGGCCACGTCGCCGTTGATGCCCACCGCGGCGGCGATCCGCAGCCGGCCCTTCGCGTCTACGGCCGGGGTGTAGATGCCCGCACGGATGGCGCCGATGCGGGTCAGAACGCCGGCCAGGGCGCCGTCGGCGTCGGTGAGGACGGCGACGTCGACCGGGGCGTGCTCGAGCAGCTCGAACACCTGTCGTGGTTCGGTGTGCACCGGCGCGGTGACGAAATCGGTGACGGCGATGTCGCGCACCCGCGCAAACCGGTCGACGCCGACGGTCGCCGCCTCGGTGACCAGGCCGATGGGCCTGCCCTCGAACACCACCACCGCCACCCCGTGGGCCCGCTTGTGGATCAGCGCGACGGCGTCGGACACCGAGTCGTCGGGCGCCAGCACCACCGGGGTATCGGCCACCAGGTCACGGCTCTTGATGAAGTCCACGGTCTGCTTGACCGCGTCGATCGGCAGGTCTTGCGGCAGCACCACGATGCCGCCGCGGCGAGCCACCGTCTCGGCCATCCGGCGGCCCGCCACCGCGGTCATGTTCGCCACCACGACGGGGATCGTCGTGCCGGTTCCGTCGCAGGTCGACAGGTCGACATCGAACCGGGACGCGACGTCGGATCGGCTGGGTACGACGAAGACGTCGTCGTAGGTCAGGTCGTACTGGGGTAGCTGGCCGTCGAGAAAGCGCACCCGGTCAGCCTAATGCGCGCCCCGGACAGGGAAGAGGGCCTACGCCTCGACTTCGCTGCGGTCACCGCTCCACAGGGTGTGGAAGCGGGCGGCCGGGTCGGCGTCGGTCCGGCCGTAGGTGTGCGCGCCGAAGAAGTCGCGCAGGCCCTGGGTCAGCGCCGCGGGCAGCCGCTCGGTGCGCAGCGCGTCGTAGTAGGACAGCGCCGAGGCGAAGCCGGGGACCGGGATGCCGAGCTCGGTGGCCTTCACCACCACGCGACGCCAGCTGTCGATACCCGCTTCGACCGCGTCACGGAAGTACGGCGCGGCGATGAGCGTCGCCAGCTCGGCGTTCTCGTCGTAGGCCTCCTTGATCCGGTTGAGGAACTTGGCCCGGATGATGCAGCCGCCACGCCAGATGGTGGCCATGTCACCGAGGGTGATGCCCCAGTTGTATTCGGCGCTGCCGGCCTGGATCTGATTGAAGCCCTGGGCGTAGGCGATGATCTTCGAGGCATACAGCGCCTTGCTGACGTCATCGATGAATTGCGCTGCGTCCGTGGGCTGTTCACCCAGCTCGCCGGAGGCCAGGCCGGTGGTGGCCTTGCGCTGCGGGACCGAGCCGGACAGGGCGCGGGCGAAGACCGCCTCGGCGATGCCGGTCACCGGCACCCCGAGGTCCAGCGCCGACTTGACCGTCCAGCGGCCGGTGCCCTTCTGCTCGGCCTCGTCGACGATCACGTCGACCAGCGGCTTGCCGGTCTTGGCGTCGGTCTGGCGCAGCACCTCGGCGGTGATCTCGATCAGGTAGCTGTCCAGATCGCCGTTGTTCCATTCGGCGAAGATCTCGGCGATCTCGGGTGCGGTCTTGCCGAGCCCGTCGCGCAGCAGCTGGTAGGCCTCGCCGATGAGCTGCATGTCGGAGTACTCGATGCCGTTGTGCACCATCTTGACGAAGTGGCCCGCGCCGTCGGGGCCGATGTGGGTGCAGCACGGAACGCCGTCGACGTGCGCGGAGATCTCCTCGAGCAGCGGGCCCAGCGACTTGTAGGACTCGGCGGGTCCGCCCGGCATGATCGACGGCCCCTTCAGCGCGCCTTCCTCACCGCCGGAGATTCCGGCACCGACGAAGTGCAGGCCGCGCTCGCGCACCGCCTTCTCGCGGCGGATGGTGTCGGTGTAGAGCGCGTTGCCGCCGTCGATGATGATGTCGCCCGGCTCGAAGACCTCGCAGAGCTCGTTGATGACGGCGTCGGTCGGGTCGCCGGCCTTGACCATGATCAGCGCGCGGCGCGGCTTCTCCAGCGCGGCGGCGAATTCGGCCATCGTCTCGGTGCGCACGAAGTTGCCCTCGGAGCCGTGCTCGGCGAGCACGGCATCGGTCTTGGCGACCGACCGGTTGTGCAAGGCGACGGTGTAGCCGTGGTGGGCGAAGTTCCGCGCGATGTTCGATCCCATCACCGCCATTCCGGTAACACCGATCTGTGCAGTACCGTCCGTCTGCGGTGAGGTCATCTCGCGCCTTTCAGTTGTGTGGATTTTGTTGTGGCAGAACAGCTTCAGGAAAGAAAGAGTCGATGCAGCTCGGTCAGCCAGGGCATCGCCACCGCGACCGTCGGCACCACCAGCACCGCGGCGGCGGTGGCGTAGGCGGCCAGCGAGAGGGCCAGGCTGTTTCCCTCGCCGGCCAGCCGGCGTACCCGGATCAGCGTGGTCGGGCCGCCACCGGCGAGCGCGCCCTTCGGGGTTCGGGCCGCCGCGCAGGTCACCAGCGCGCGGGCCAGGGGAGCGGGCCCGGCGGTGCGCACCGCGGCATCATCGGCGAGCATCTCGACCAGCAGCCGCACCGCGTTGAGCGCGCTGCCGCTGCGGACGAAGCGGGGGAACGCGGTGTGCACGGCGATGAACGCCTCGAGCACCAGATCGTGCCGGGCTCGCAGATGCGCCCGCTCGTGACTGAGGATCGCGGTGAGTTCGGTGTCGCTCAACGCCGACAGGGTGCCCTGGCTGAGTACGACCCGGCTGCGCACTCCGGGTAGGCAGTAGGCCAACGGTTCGGACACGTCGAGCACCCGCAGCCCGTGCATGCCGTGCCGGCAGCCGCCCAGCAGATCGACGACCATCCGGTGGTGGGCCCGGCGGCGCCGGGTGGCGACGGCGACCTGTACCGCCGCGACCACCAGCCGGGCGCCGATGAGCAGCGTGATCGCGAAGACCACGACGTATGCCGACCACAGCGGCCAGCCCAGCACTTCGATCTCGCTGGTGATCGTCGCGGTGGGACGGCCGTCCGGGCCGGGGGCGAACAGCCGACTGGCGATGGCCAGGCCGGCGCTGAACGCGGAGAGCACCGCGGCCACGGCAATGGACTGCCAGAGGACGATCGCGGCCCGCGGCGCACGCATCGGCCAGGAGGCCCGGGCCAGCAGCGCGGGCACAGGACCGACCAGCATCAAGGCGAGGAAGGTGAAGGCCAGCGCGGACACGCTGAAATTGTCCCTCAGGCGCTGGGCATGCCGCCAGCGGGCCAGGTGGAACGGTGCTTGGACTCCAATTCCGCCAAGGCGCGGCGCAATGCGTCCGCCTCGTCGACGCCCACCCGCTCGACGAAGTGCATTAGGGCGGCCTGCCGGCCGCCGGAGTCGGAGGCCTGATCCAGCGCGTCGACCATCAGGCCGGCGACCAGTTCGTCGCGGCCGTGCACCGGTGCGTACTGGTGGGCGCGGTCATCCCGGATCTGGGAGACCAGGTTCTTGCGGGCGAGGCGCTGCAGGACGGTCATCACCGTGGTGTAGGCCAGGTCCCGTTCGGTACAGAGCGCCTCGTGGACCTGACGAACCGTCAACGGCTCGCCAGCGGCCCACAAGTGGTCCATCACCGCGCGTTCAAGTTCGCCGAGACGAGTCAACTTGGCCATTTCCGTTCATCTCCGTAGGCAGTCAAATCAGAGTACTCCCGATTACTACCGCGCGTCGTATCCAACAAGTCGATCAACTCCGCTCACGACGGTGGTGTTCCCGCGGGACGTCCCGCGGGAAGGTCAGCCCAGGCCACCGGGCAAAACGGGGCAGAGTTGTGACAGCACTCACAGTAGTCACGCAGGCTTGCCATCCCTCCTTATGGTTAGGCTTACCTAACCATAGATGAGGAGGTGTCGTGACCGCAGCCGTGCTTGACCCGTTGATCGACGGGATGACCATTCGCCGGGTCCTGCCGTTGCACGAATCCAGCCGCCGATTGCGCGCCCTGACCCCGGATTCACCCCGGGTGCACGGGGTGGCGGTGATGGCCGATGTGTCCCGCCGTCGCTGGTGGCCGCTGGATTCGGTGACCTCCGGACGGCTCGCCGCCATGTTCGAATCGGCGGCCGACGAGCTGGGGGACCGACGGGCCGCCGCCCACCAGATCGCGGCCACGTTCACCCACGCGGTTCTGGGACGGGTGGTGACCTTGTTCGTGCTCGAGGGGCGGGCCTGGGATGCCGGGCCGGGAAACCTGTGGATGCACATCGATTCCGAGGGCTCGATCGACTGGGCCGCCGTCGTCGACCCGACGCTTCGGGTGCTGCCCGACGATCCCGCGACCACCGGCGTGGTCCGACTGCCCAACGAGCTCGCGCTGGCCACCTGGACCGCGCACCGGTGCCATCGCTCGCTGGAGCCCATCTTCGACGGCCTCCACCACCTGAGCCGGGGTTCGCTGACGCCGGCAGCCATGTGGCAGATGGTCGGGTCGGCAGTGGTCATCACCGCCACCCAGGTGCCGATGCTCACCGGAACCGGCGAAATCACCTGCATGCGGCGCGGCCAGGCGGTGCTCGACGCCCTGAGTGGATTCGGGTTGCCGGTCCGGTCGCTGCGCCGGGCGGGATAGCTCTTGTAACTTAGGCAAGCCTTGCCTAGTCTGTTGAGACCAGACCAACGGACCGAGCCGGAGTTTCTGAGGGCTGCAGAAACCCCCGGTCCATGCCGAGGACGGGCCCCGCGTTCACGCGCGGGGCCCGTCCCTCGTCTCGGCCCGGCTGGTGTAGACACAAGTGCGTGCAATCAGAGCAGTCGCCGAGCGAGCAGATCGCTTTCTCCGCCCCGTTCGACAACGAACTCGGGCTGGTGTTCACCGAATTGACCGTCGATGGCGCCAAGGCGCAGCTGGACGTGCAGCCCAAACTCCTGCAACCGATGGGCATCGTCCACGGTGGGGTGTACTGCTCGATGATCGAGTCGATGGCCAGCACGTCGGCGTTCGTGTGGCTGTCCGCCAATGGCGGCGGCAACGTCGTCGGTGTCAACAACAACACCGACTTCCTGCGGGCGATCTCCGGCGGCACCGTGTACGGGGTGACCGAGCCCGTGCACCGCGGCCGTCGCCAGCAGCTCTGGTTGGTGACCATCCGCGACGACAAGGATCGCCTCGTCGCCCGCGGACAAGTGCGCCTGCAGAACCTCGAGCCCGAGGCCTGAGCGACCTCGCCGCCCTGCTGATCCCGGGTGGGCGTGGCAGGATCGCGCACTATGCAACTGACACCGCACGAGACCGACCGGTTGCTGTTGTCCTATGCCGCCGAGCTCGCCCGGCGCAGGCAGGCGCGCGGGTTGAAACTCAACTACCCCGAAGCGGTCGCGCTGATCACCGATCACGTGCTGGAAGGCGCTCGCGACGGTCGCACCGTCGCCGAGCTGATGGTCACCGGGCGTGAGGTGCTGGGCCGCGACGACGTGATGGCGGGTGTGCCCGAGATGCTGCCCGACGTGCAGGTCGAAGCCACCTTCCCGGACGGCACCAAGCTGGTCACCGTCCACCACCCGATCCCGTGAGTCCGACGGAGGGCGCCATGATTCCCGGTGAGGTTTTCCTCGGCGACGGTGACATTGAGATCAACGCGGGCGCCGTGCGGATCGAGCTGGAGATCGTCAACACCGGCGACCGGCCGGTGCAGGTCGGCAGCCACGTCCACCTGCCCCAGGCGAACAAGGCGCTCTCCTTCGATCGTGCCGCGGCACACGGGCACCGCTTCGACATTCCCGCAGGCACCGCAGTCCGCTTCGAACCCGGTGTGCCGCAACGGGTCCGGCTGGTCCCGCTGCAAGGCATGCGCGAGGTACACGGACTGAGTCTCACCCCACCCGGAAGGTTGGATGCATGACCGAGCTGTCCCGGGCCCGCTACGCCGCCCTGTTCGGGCCCACCACCGGTGACCGGATCCGCCTGGCCGACACCGACCTTCTCATCGAGATCACCGAGGATCGCAGTGGCGGTCCCGGCCTGGCCGGCGACGAGGCGGTGTTCGGCGGGGGCAAGGTGCTGCGTGAGTCGATGGGCCAGGGCCGCGCCACCCGCGCCGACGGCGCGCCGGATACCGTTATCACGGGTGCGGTGATCATCGACTACTGGGGAATCATCAAGGCCGACATCGGGATTCGTGACGGCCGTATCGTGGGCATCGGCAAGGCCGGCAACCCCGACATCATGTCCGGCGTGCACCCAGACCTGGTGGTAGGCCCGTCGACGGAGATCATCGCGGGCAACGGGCGCATCGTCACCGCCGGGGCGATCGACTGTCACGTCCACCTGATCTGCCCGCAGATCATGGACGAGGCCATCGGCAGCGGCATCACCACGATCGTGGCCGGTGGCACCGGCCCCGCGGAGGGCTCGAAAGCCACCACCGTCACGCCGGGCGCCTGGCATCTGGCCCGCATGCTGGAATCGCTGGACCACTGGCCGCTCAACATCGCACTGTTGGGCAAGGGCAATACCGTCAGCCACGAGGCGATGTGGGAGCAGTTGCGTTCGGGTGCAGCGGGTTTCAAGCTGCACGAAGACTGGGGCACCACGCCCGCCGCTATCGATGCCTGCCTGACGGTGGCCGACGCCGCCGGGGTGCAGGTGAACATCCACACCGACACCCTCAACGAGGCGGGCTTCGTCGAGGACACCCTGGCCGCGATCAAGGGCCGCAACATCCACGCGTATCACACCGAGGGCGCCGGCGGCGGCCACGCGCCGGACATCATCACCGTCGCGGCCTATCCGAACGTGCTGCCGAGTTCGACGAACCCGACCCGGCCGCACACCGTCAACACCCTCGACGAACACCTCGACATGCTGATGGTGTGTCACCACCTGAACCCCAGTGTCCCCGAGGATCTCGCGTTCGCCGAGAGCCGCATCCGGCCGTCGACGATCGCCGCCGAGGACCTGCTGCACGACCTCGGGGCGATTTCGATGATCGGCAGCGATTCCCAGGCGATGGGCCGCGTCGGCGAGGTGGTGCTGCGCACCTGGCAGACCGCCCATGTGATGAAACGCCGCCGCGGAGCCTTGGAAGGCGATGCGGCGGGACAACATGGCGCCGACAACAATCGGGTGCGCCGCTATGTCGCGAAGTACACGATCTGCCCGGCGCTGGCCACCGGCATCGATCACGAGGTCGGTTCGGTGGAGGTCGGCAAGCTCGCTGACCTGGTGCTGTGGGAGCCCGCGTTCTTCGGGGTGCGCCCACACGCGGTGCTCAAGGGCGGCATGATCGCCTGGGCGGCGATGGGCGACGCCAACGCCTCCATCCCGACTCCGCAACCGGTGCTGCCGCGCCCGATGTTCGGCGCCGCCCCGGCCGCCGCGGCCGCGACCTCGGTGCATTTCGTCGCCCCCCAAGCCATCGAGGACGGGCTGGCCGACCGGATCGCGGTCAACCGAAAGCTGGTGCCGGTCGGCAATGTGCGTGCCATCGGCAAGGCGCAGATGCTGCTCAACGATGCGCAGCCCCGCATCGAGGTCGATCCCGACACGTTCACCGTCCGCATCGACGGCGAGGTGTGGGCCGAACAGCCCGCCACCGAACTGCCGATGGCGCAGCGCTACTTCCTGTTCTGATGGCACTGGTCTGATGGCACTGGTCTGATGGCAACACTGTCCACCCTGCTCATACTCGCCGACTCGCGGCTGCCGACCGGCGGCCACGTGCACTCCGGCGGAGTGGAAGAAGCGGTCACCAGCCGGGTGGTCGTGGACCTCGAGACGCTGGACGCCTATCTGCGCCGCCGGATCCGCACCAGCGGACTGGTGACGGCGTCGGTCGCGGCCGCCGTGCACCGCGAAGATCTCACCGTGGCCGATGCCGACGCCGAAACCGATGCGCGCACACCGTCACCCGCGGCCCGGCAGGCCTCCCGCGCGCAGGGCCGCGGACTGCTGCGGTTGGCGCGCCGGGTCTGGCCCGCCCCCGACTGGGAAGAGCTGGGCACCCGCCCGCATCTGGCGGTGACCGCAGGCCGGGTCGGGGCGGTCAGCGGGCTCGACCCGCACCAGAGCGCACTGTCGCTGGTGTACACCACGATGACCGGCACGGCCACCGCCGCGCAGCGGCTGCTGGCGCTCGACCCCGCCGATGTCGCCGCGCTGACGTTCGGCCTCGCGCCGCTGTGCGAAGACACCGCCGCGCTGGCCGCCGCAGGCCTGGCCGACCTGTCCGATCCGCTGCTCGACGAGCTCGCGCAGCGGCACGCCCAACGCGAACGACCGCTGTTCGTCTCCTGAAAGAAGCTGTATGCCTCCACATTTCATCGACGGTCAGCCGCACACCCACCCGGATCGGCCCAAGCGGACCCGGCAACCGGGGGAGCCGCTGCGGATCGGCATCGGCGGCCCGGTCGGGTCGGGCAAGACCGCGCTGGTGGCCGCGCTGTGCCGCCAGCTGCGCGACGACCTGTCGCTCGCGGTGCTGACCAACGACATCTACACCACCGAGGACGCCGACTTCCTGCGGCGCCACGCGGTGCTGCCCGACGACCGGATCGCCGCCGTGCAGACCGGTGGCTGCCCGCACACCGCGATCCGCGACGACATCACCGCCAACCTCGACGCCATCGACGACCTGATCGCCGGACACGACGACCTGGATCTGATCCTGGTGGAATCCGGCGGCGACAACCTGACCGCGACGTTCTCCTCCGGACTGGTGGACGTCCAGATCTTCGTCGTCGACGTGGCCGGCGGAGACAAGGTGCCGCGCAAGGGCGGCCCGGGGGTGACGTTCTCGGATCTGTTGGTGGTCAACAAGACCGACCTGGCTCCACTGGTGGGCGCCGACCTGGAGGTGATGCGCCGCGACGCCGCCAAGGTCCGCGAGGGCCGCCCGACGGAGTTGATCTCGCTGACCGCAGATCCGGCGGCAACCCCGGTGCTGGCGTGGGTGCGCGAGCAGCTGCGGGTCAACCAACTCACGTGAGCCGAAATGCGTTCTGACGTCGTGGTGGTGGCGCAGCCGGGCCGGCTACCCCGCATCGAATGCCGTGGGGCCCTGGCCGCCCGGCACACCGAACCCGACACCGTGCACCTGGTGTCCGCGGCGGCGACGCCGCTGGGCGGGGACGTCATCGCGATCAGGATCGTCGTCGAACCCGGTGCCCGGCTGCGGCTGCGCAGTGCCGCCGCGACCGTGGCGCTGCCCGGTGCCGACACCACCGACTCATACGCGTGCTGGCAGATCGAGGTCTGCGGTGAGCTCGACCTCGACCCCGAGCCGACGATCGTGGCCGCCAACGCGCGGCACGTCAGCGAGCTCACGGTCGGTGTGGGTGACGCGGGCCGCCTGCGGATCCGGGAACGCGTACAGATCGGCAGAACCGGTGAGCGCGAGGGATTCTGGAGCGGCGCCATGCGCGCAGACGTGGCGGGCGTGCCGCTGCTGAGACATCGGGTCGAACTCGGGCCGTCGTCGGTGGCCGACGATGCGCTGGGCACTCCGCTGGCGTGTGTGAGCGAGTTGCGTTACCCCGAGCCCGCCGCCGACGCCGCAGGGATCACCCTTGCGCTGGCGGCCGGCGGCAGCTTGTCGACCTGGCAGGGGCAGCGGCTCTACTCGTGACGGCCGGCCAGGGTCAGGACCAGGCGGGCGCCGCCCAGCGGACTGGTGGTCAATGATGCTGTGCCGCCGTGCAATTCCGCCTGCTGGGCCACCAGCGCCAACCCGAGTCCCGATCCGGAACGGGAGGCTGTCGAGCCGCGGGAGAACCGCTCGAACACCGCGGCCCGTTCGTCTTCGGGCACCCCGCTGCCGTCGTCGTCGACGGTGATCTGGACGCCGTCGGCCGAGCTGGACACCGACAGCTGAACCTCGGTGGCCCCGCCGTGCTTGACCGCGTTCGCGATGGCGTTGTCGATCACCAGGCGCAGCCCCACCGGCAGTCCGACCATCAGCACCGCGGGGGAGGGCACCAATGACACCGCCAGATCGCGGTAGATGCGTTCGGCGTCGTGCGCAGCGCGGTCGAGCAGCTCGGTGACGTCGAACGGCACGAAGTCCGCGGCCGTGGTCAGCTCGCCCTGGGCGAGCCGCTCCAGCGCGGTCAGTGTGGCCTCGATGCGGCTCTGCGTGCGGATGACGTCACCGATCACCTCGTTGCGCTGCTCGGGTGCGAGGTCCAGGGTGGACAGCACTTCGAGGTTGGTGCGCATCGCGGTCAGCGGGGTGCGGAGCTCGTGGGAGGCGACGGCCGCGAAGTCCCTGGCCGATTCCAGTGCGGCCCTGGTGCGATCCTGCTCGTTGCCGATGCGGGCCAGCATGCCTTCGACCGCCTCGGCGATCTCCACGGCTTCCTTGACGCCGCGCACCTGGACCTCGTCGGGGTTGGACTGCGAGTTGATCGCGCGGGCCTGCTGGGCGAGCACCCGGAACGGGTTGATCATGATGAGCGAGATCAGCCAGCCCACCACCACGGTGCCTGCGATGACGCCCGCACAGATCAACAGCACCCGCAGATGCAGTTCGGCGATCCGCCGCTGGGTTTCGGCCACCGGAGCGCCCAGCGCGATCGTGGCGCCGCCGACGGCGAACGTCCGCACCCGGTACTCGACGCCGTCGATCGTGGTGTTGGCGTAACCGTTGCCCAGCTCCGGAAGCACCACGTCGGGCGGTACCGACATCGCCATGGCACCGACCCGGATGGTGCGCACCAGGTTTCCGTCCGGAGTGGGAGTGCCGCTGGCGTCGGGCTTCGACGTCGTCAGCAGCGAGCTGACGTCGCCGAGGCTGCTGACCGAGTCGAGCCGGCGGTCCAGCTGGCTGTACTGGTCGTTGGTGACCCCCAGCCACACCCACGTGCCCAGCGTCAGCACCAGGATCACGACGGACAGCGCCGCGACGATCACGATCGTGCGCAGCGACAGCATCCGGGTGGGTAGCCGCTGCAGCACGCGGTAGACGATCTCGTCGGGCTTCACGACCACGCCGACCACCTTAGGGCGCAGCGTGCGACGAACGTGGGACCGCGCCGGGGCGCGGCTAGATCACGCCGGGTGCCAGCGGGCGCTGAATGAGTCCGCAGCGGTTGCGGAAATCGGTCGACGGCTGGCGGATGCCATCCAGCTCGGCGCGGATCTGCGGGTTGGCGTCGAGATACTGCTGCGTCTGAACCTTGACCTGATCCTTCGGCAGCCCCTGCAGGCCGGTGAAGAACCCGTTGACGTCCGGGTGCGTGAACAGATAGTTCGACATCGCCGCCGACACGCCCGCCATGATTCCGGTCATGTCCGCGGTGGTGCAGTTGGGCGGCGGGTCCGCCGCGGCCGGGCCTGCCAAGATCACCGAAGCCGGGCCGGCCACGCTGAGCAACACCGCGCCGGCGCCGATCGCTGCCGCAGCCGCGCGACGCACGGAACGATTGGATGTCATCGAGCCCCCTTGTAGTCAGACTGTCTCGCCGATCATGCTAAGGCAGCCGGTGGCTGAACACGTTCATTTCGCCTGCGCTCACGGGCAACTCCCAGTAGCGCAGGCGCGGTCAGCTGGCGGCTTTCTCGTCCTCGACGGTGGCCGCGATCTCTTCGAGTTGCTCGATCCTGGTCCGGGCGTAGGCCTGCTGCTCGGTGATCGTCAGCTGTCCGCGGTGGCTGCCGATGAACGTGCTGATCCACGACAACGACGTGGTGAGCCGTGCCTTGAACCCGACGAGATAGATCAGGTGCAGGAACAACCAGGCCAGCCAGGCGATGAAGCCGCCGAACTCGATCTTGCCCACCTTGGCCACGGCCGAGTACCGCGAGACCGTGGCCATCGAGCCCTTGTCGAAGTACTGGAACGGCTCGCGGGCCGCCGGGTCGGCGCCCTTCAGTTCGGCCTTGATCAGCTTGGCGGCGTACTTGGCGCCCTGGATGGCGCCCTGCGCCATACCGGGAACGCCCTCGACGAAGGCCATGTCGCCGACCACGAACACATTCGGGTTGCCCGGAACGGTGAGGTCGGGCAGCACCTTGACGCGGCCGGCCCGGTCGATCTCGGCGCCGGACTGGTCGGCGATGATCTTGCCCAGCGGGCTGGCCGACACGCCGGCCGACCACACCTTGGTGGCGCATTCGATGCGGTCGAGGCTGCCGTCGCCGCGCTTGACGGTGATGCCGTTGCGGTCGACGTCGGTGACCATCGCGCCGAGCTGTATCTCCACGCCCAGCTTCTCCAGCCGGTCAGCGGCCTTCTTGCCGAGCTTTTCGCCCATCGGCGGCAGCACGGCCGGGGCGGCGTCGAGCAGGATCACCCGGGCCCGGGTGGAGTCGATGTGGCGGAACGCACCCTTGAGGGTGTGGTCGGCGAGCTCGGCGATCTGCCCGGCCATCTCCACACCGGTGGGGCCGGCGCCGACGACGACGAAGGTCAGCAGCTTCTCCCGGCGCACCGGGTCGCTCGAGCGTTCGGCCTGTTCGAAGGCACCCAGGATGCGGCCGCGCAGTTCCAGCGCGTCGTCGATGGTCTTCATGCCGGGGGCCCACTCGGCGAAGTGGTCATTGCCGAAGTAGGACTGACCCGCGCCGGCGGCGACGATCAACGTGTCGTACGGGGTGCGGTAGGTGTGACCCAGCAGGATCGAGTCGACGGTCTTGTTGGCCAGGTCGACGTTGGTGACCTCGCCGAGCAGGACCTGACAGTTCTGCTGGTCGCGCAGCACCACGCGGGTCGGCGGGGCGATCTCGCCTTCCGAGATGATGCCCGTCGCCACCTGGTACAGCAGCGGCTGGAACAGGTGGTGGGTGGTCTTGGCGATCAGCTTGATGTCGACGTCGGCTCGTTTGAGCTGCTTGGCGGCGTTCAGGCCGCCGAACCCAGAACCGATGATGACGACCTTGTGCTTATCCGATGGGGTGGCACCGGGGTGGGTCATTTCTGCTCCTCAACGACTTGCACAGGACACCTACTACGGTAGTCGCCCGGGCAACGGGTTTCTCACCCATACCCGGGCCAATCGGGTGATGTGGACCACCTGCCGGGGGCTACCCGCCGAGCAGCGGGCGCACCGCCTCCGCGACGGCGGTGATCCGGCCGGGGTGATAACCGTCCAGGTGGGTGACCGGACTGAGGATGACGCCGTCGACGCCGGCGTCGAGCACCTTGGTCTTGATCTGGTCGGCGATCTGCTCGGGGGGTCCCCAGACCGCGCGCTGCTTGACGTCGGCGGGGATGAAGTCTTCGGTGATGTTCTCGTCGATCAGACCGAAGACGAGCATGCTGGTCTCGAGCTCGCTCGGGTCGCGGCCGATCTGCTCGCATTGCTCGTTCTTCACCTGGATCTTGCGGGCGAGCTCGTCGAAGCCGCAGACCAGGTTGAGGTGGTCGAAGTGCTTGGCGGCCAACGGAATTGTCTTCTTTTCGCCGGTGCCGCCGATCATCAGCGGGATGTGGTCGCGGAACCGCGGGTTGGCGAACGCCTCCTGGGTTCGGTAGTACGTGCCGTCCACGGTCACCCGCTCGCCCTTGAGCATCGGCAGGATGATGTCCAATGCCTCGTGCAGCTTGTTGAACCGGTCGGTGAAGGTGCCGAACTCGTACCCCAGTGAGTCGTGTTCGAGTTCGAACCAGCCGGTGCCGATGCCCAGGATGGCCCGGCCCTGGCTGATCACGTCCAGGGTGGTGATGGCCTTGGCCAGCAGCGTCGGGTTGCGGTAGGTGTTGCCGGTGACCAATGTGCCGAGCTGCACCCGCTGCGTGGCGTTGGCCAGCGCGCCGAGCGTGGTGTAGGCCTCCAGCATCGGCTCCTCGGGCGCACCGAGGCTGGGCAGCTGATAGAGGTGATCCATCACGAAGACGGCGTCGGCGCCGGCCGCTTCGGCTTCCTGCGCCTGCGCGATCACGGTCGGGAACAACTCGGCGACACCGGTGCCGTAGGAGAAATTGGGGATCTGAATCCCGAGTCGAATCGTCACGGATTCGACGTTAGCCCGCGACGGCGAACTACAGGGGAACCGTCAGCCGAAGTTGGCGAGCGCGCCCCGGCCCACGTGCACGGTCTGGCCGGTGATGTGCCGGGCCGCGGGCGTGGTCAGGAACAGTGCGAGGCGGGCGATCTCGGCCGCCACCGACGGCGGGGTGCTCGACAGCCCGTCGTAGGACGGCTCGGCGCTGCGCCCGCACGCCACCGTGTTGACGGTGATCCCGCGGGTGCCGAAGTAATCCGCTTGTCCTGCAGTCCAATTCGACAGTGCGGCCTTGACCGCGGCGTCGGCGCCGCCGTCGCGAGGATTGTCCGGCACCACCGTGACGATGGATCCGCCCGAGCGCAGATGGTCACCGATGTTCTGCACCAGCAGCACGGCGGACAGGACGGTGGCGTCCAGCGCGGTGCGCCAGGCCTTCGCGGTGTCGCTCAGGCTGAAGGTGCGGGGGTCGGCGCCGACCCAGGCGGGCGCGGGCACGTGAACGATGGTGTCCAGATGGTGCGGGAACTCGCTGCGCAGTCCACCGAGGGTCTGCGCGTCGGTGGCGTCGCACACGATCGCGTCGACGTCGAGTTCCTTGGCGGCCACCTCGAGATCATCGCGGCGTGCCCCGCTGATGACGACCTTGTGGCCGGCGTCGCGAAAACCCTCCGCAATCGTCCGACCCAGTTCGGTGTCACCTCCGGTGACCAGCACGTCCATCCCGTCAACCTCCTTGTTGGATTACAGCGAAATGTTACTGGACGGTAGCTAAAGAGGCCAATGCCGCGCCGACACGATCCGGACACGACATCGCGTTTCGCCCTAGGGTGTGTCGGGTGAAGCGCAGCCGGGCACACCGGACGCAGCCGGCGCTGCCGCGGTGGGTCTATGTGCCGGCAGCACTCGGTGCAGCCTTCGTGGTGCTGCCCCTGGTGGCGATGGCGGTCAAGGTCGACTGGACGAACTTCTGGTCCCTGATCAGCAGTGCGCCGTCACGGGCCGCGCTGCTGCTGAGCCTGCGCACCGCGGCGGCCAGCACGGCGATGTGCCTGATCGTGGGTGTGCCGATGGCGCTGGTGCTGGCCCGCAACGATGGCCGAATCGTCCGGACGCTGCGACCGCTGATCCTGCTGCCACTGGTGTTGCCGCCGGTGGTCGGCGGTATCGCGTTGCTGTACGCCTTCGGCAGGCTCGGTCTGCTGGGCAGCTACCTGGAGGCGGCGGGCATCCGGATCGCGTTCACCACCACCGCGGTGGTGCTGGCGCAGACCTTCGTCTCGCTGCCTTTCCTGGTGATCGCGCTGGAGGGTGCGGCTCGCACCGCGGGCTCCGACTACGACATCGTGGCGGCGACGCTTGGGGCGAGGCCGGCGACTGTGTGGTGGCGGGTGACGCTTCCGCTGCTGACGCCCGGCCTGGTCTCCGGTGCCGTGCTGGCCTTCGCCCGTTCGCTCGGCGAGTTCGGGGCCACCCTGACCTTCGCGGGGTCCCGGCAGGGGGTCACCAGGACACTGCCGCTGGAGATCTATCTGCAGCGCGAGAGCGACGCCGACGCCGCGGTCGCGTTGTCGCTGCTGCTGGTCGTCGTCGCGGCAGTCGTGGTGCTGGGTCTCGGGGCGCGACGGCTGTCCGGCTGGACCGGCAATGGCTGAGTTGCAGTTCGCGGCCGCGGTGGCCGACCGCTCGTATGAGGTGGCATTCGAGGTCGCCGCCGGGGATGTGCTGGCCATCCTGGGGCCCAACGGTGCCGGTAAGTCCACCACGCTGCACGTGATCGCCGGCCTGTTGCAGCCGGATTCGGGCCTGGTCCGCGTCGGCGGCCGCACCCTGACCGACACCGCTGCGGGGATATCGGTGCCCACCCATGACCGTCGTGTGGGCCTGCTGCTGCAGGATCCGCTGTTGTTTCCGCATCTGAATGTGCAGGCCAACGTGGCGTTCGCCCCGCGCAGTCGCGGGGCGGGCCGGGCGGTGGCGTGGCAGGCCGCCGCGCAGTGGCTGGCCGAGGTGGGACTGACCGACCTCGCCGACCGCAAGCCGGATCAGCTCTCCGGCGGCCAGGCGCAGCGGGTGGCGATCGCCCGGGCGCTGGCCGCCGAACCGGAGGTGCTGCTGCTCGACGAGCCGCTGGCCGGACTCGATGTCGCGGTGGCCGCGTCGGTGCGGGCGGTGTTGCGGCGGGTGTCCTCGGCCGGCCGGGCGACGGTGCTGATCACCCACGACCTGCTCGACGTGCTGACGCTGGCAGACCGGGTGATGGTGCTCGACGCCGGCGGCGTCGCCGAGATCGGCGCGGTCGGCGACGTGCTGGCGGCGCCGCGCAGCACGTTCGGCGCCCGCATTGCCGGCGTGAACGTCGTGCGGGGGGTGGCGGCAGGCCCGGACGCCGTGCGTGCCGCGGACGGGACGCTGTGGCACGGCAGGCACGCCGTCCCACCCTCCGGCAGCGGCGCACTGGTCGCGGTGTTCACCCCGGCGGCGGTCGCGGTGTACCGCGAGCTGCCGCACGGCAGCCCGCGCAACAGCGTCCAGATCCGGGTGGCGGAGCTCGACGCCGACGGCGCGCGGGTGCGGGTGCGCGGCCAGGAACAGGCCGACGGCGCGCCCGGCCTGGCGGCCGACATCACCGCGGAGTCGGCAGCCGCCCTGCGGCTGGCCGCGGGCGACCCGGTGTGGTTCACAGTGAAGGCACAGGAGGTCGCCTTGCACCCCGCAGCGCGCTGACGACACGTCGGAGACGCGTCGCGGACCTGCATTGTTGGCCGATTTTGTAAGCTCGCAACAGCGTTACAGGGCGCCACATCGTGAGCAGGCCACACTTGCGTCACGGCCGTAACACGGTAGGTTCATCGCCATGACGCAGCCGGACTCGATTTCGCGACGGCCAGGCCTGTGGACGGCGTTCGCGGTCACCGCGGTGACCGCCGCCACCGCCGTCACGATCGCCCTGCCGTCGTCGACCGCAGTCGCGGATCCCGCGACGCCGACACCCACCACGGCGGCACCCGCACCGCCGCCCGCGGACCCGAACGCACCTCCGCCGCCGCCGGCCGATCCCAACGCGCCGCCGCCGCCGCCCGCGGACCCGAACGCGCCGCCCCCGCCGCCGGCCGACCCGAACGCCCCGCCGCCGCCGGCACCGCTGGAGCCCGGTCGGATCCCCAACGCGTCGGGTGGCTTCAGTTACCTGCTTCCGGCCGGCTGGGTGGTGTCAGACGCGTCGCGGCTCAACTATGGCCAGGCGCTGCTGAGCAAGACCACCGCACCGGCGGAGAACGGCCAGCCCGCCCCGACCGCCAACGACACCAGCGTCATCCTCGGCCGGCTGGACCTGAAGCTGTTCGCCGGCGCCGAGCAGGACAACAGCAAGGCCGCTATCCGGCTGGCGTCGGACATGGGCGAGTTCTTCATGCCGTTCCCCGGCGTCCGGCTCAACCAGCAGAGCGGCGCGCTACAGGCCGGTGACATGCCGGGCTACTTCTCGTCCTACGACGTGAAGTTCACCGACACCACCAAGCCGAACGGCCAGATCTGGGCCGGTGTGGTCGGCACGTCCGTCCCGAACGCGCCGCGCGATCAGCGCAACCAGCGCTGGTTCGTGGTGTGGCTGGGCACCGCCAAGGATCCGATCGATCCGGCCGCCGCCAAGGCGCTCGCCGAGTCGATCCGGCCGTACACGGCGCCGCCGCCGCCGGCGGGGGATCCCAACGCGCCGGTGGCTGATCCGAACGCTCCGCCGCCCGCCGCGGGTGGGCGCATCCCGCTCGGTGTTCCGGTCCCGGTGGAGACGCCGGTTCCCGGGATGACGCCCGGCCAATAGGTGATCGTGGCCGTTTGATGCGGCCAATCGTTACCTGCCAGGCGTATACCAAAGGGATAGCGGTCGGCATTCACGCTGGCCAGCCAACCTGAGGAGACCGTCATGGACATGGTTGCAGCGACTGAATTCCTCGCCCGTTCGACGACGCTGACCAGCGTCGGCTGGATCGGCTACATCATCATCGGCGCGCTGGCGGGCTGGATCGCCGGCAAGATCGTCAAGGGCGGCAGCTCGGGCATCCTGATGAACATCGTCATCGGGATCGTGGGCGCGCTCGTCGGCGGATTCCTGCTGAGCTTCTTCCTGGACACCGCCGCGGGCGGATGGTGGTTCACCCTGTTCACCGCGGTCCTGGGCTCGGTGATCCTGCTCTGGATCGTCGGCATGGTCCGCAAGACCTAATGCGTGCCTGGCGGGTACGTCGGCCCGGGCCGATGCGCACTCACCCGCTGGAGTTGGACAGTGCCGCAGCCGTTCCGCGGCCCGCGTCCGGCGAACTGCTGGTGGCCGTGCTGGCCTGCGGCGTCTGCCGCACCGACCTGCATGTCACCGAGGGCGACCTGGCCGTGCACCGCCCACATGTCACACCCGGGCACGAGGTGGTCGGCGAGGTCATCGAGGTCGGATCCGACGTGGATGCGGAGTTCGCCACCGGCGACCGGGTCGGCATCGCGTGGCTGCGCCACACCTGCGGGGTGTGCCAGTACTGCCGCCGAGGCGCGGAGAACCTATGCCCGAACTCGCGCTACACGGGGTGGGACGCCGACGGCGGATATGCCGACTTCGCCACTGTGCCAGCTGATTTCGCCCATCGACTGCCGGCAGGCTATACCGACAGCGAACTGGCGCCGCTGCTGTGCGCCGGAATCATCGGCTACCGGTCGCTGCTGCGCGCCGAGCTCCCACCCGGGGGACGGTTGGGCCTCTACGGGTTCGGCGGCAGCGCCCACATCACCGCGCAGGTGGCGCTGGCGCAGGGCGCCGAGGTCCACGTCATGACGCGCGGCACCGAGGCGCAGGAGCTGGCACTGAGCCTCGGGGTGGCGTCCGCGCAGGGAGCGGCCGACCCGCCGCCGGTCCCGCTGGATGCGGCGATCTTGTTCGCCCCGGTCGGCGACCTGGTGCTGCCTGCCCTCGAGGCGCTCGATCGCGGCGGAACGCTCGCTATCGCGGGCATTCACCTCAGCGACATCCCGGCCCTGAACTATCAGCGACACCTGTTCCAGGAACGCCAGGTCCGGTCGGTGTCGTCGAACACCCGCGCCGACGCCCGCGAATTCCTCGCCTTCGCGGGCCGGCACCGCATCGAGGTCACGACGCCGGAATATCCGCTCGGACAAGCTGACCGGGCCCTGACCGACCTGGCCGAGGGTCGGATCGCGGGGGCGGCGGTCCTGCTGCCCTGACTCAGAGGGCGGCCAGGACTCCGCGCAGGCCCGCGGCCAGGCTGCCCCGCCCGCTGCGGTACAGCGGCCCGGTTCCGTCGGACAGCAGGATCCGCAGCCGGGCCATGCCGCGCGCCCGCACCGGTTGCGGGGCGTGCAGTCGCAGGGTGATGTCGTCGACCACGTCGCGGCAGGTTGCCAACCGCTGCGGATGCACCGGGATGTGCGACGAGATCGCCGGCCGGTCGCGGTGCAGGTCGCCGAGGGCGTGACGCAGGCTGCGGGCGAGTGCTTCGCGTTCGGAGAACGAGGTCAGCCGCGCCATGTGGACCGCCAGCGGGCTGCCGGGCAGTGGTGCGATGCCGTCGTCGACGTCGCGGTCGAGCCGGCCGGCGAAAAGTCGTGCCCGCAGCCGCGCGCTGACTGTCGCGTCCTGATGTGACGCGGCCGGCGCGGGGGCGTCGGGGCCGCCCGTCAGCCGGGTGTTAATCTCGCCGAAGTTGTCGTGAAATTGGTTGAGCCCCATCGGCGTTTCCTGTTCCGAGCAGGCCTCGTTGCCTCACTCTAAATGACCACCCAAAACGTTACACCGGTCATTCGTGACCGGTCAAGTTGTTTTGACGGTCACTCGTACCTACACTCGACGCCATGGCCGACTGGCTGGCAGACCCCGAGAGCAAGCCGGCACCCGAGCCGCTCGCCCGGGTCCAGGCGCTGGTCAACACCGCCGACCTGGAATCCGGCGCGGACCGGCTGGCAGGCGCCGGCGACGCCGAGCCCTGGTTGCGATCTCACGGCCTGCTGACGGCCGACGGGACTGTCACGCCGCAGGAATTGAACGAGATCCGTGAGGTACGGGAAGCCCTGCGCGCTCTGCTGGTGCACAACGCGGGCGGCCCCGCGCCGACCCCCGACGACCTGCGGCCGCTGAGCCGGATCGCCGATACCGCCACCGCGCGGGTGCACCTGCGCCCCGGCGGCGCGCTCGACGTGGCCGCCGACGCCGGCTCGCTGGCGGGGCGGCTGCTATCGCTGCTGCTGATCGTCTCGGAGGCTCAGCGCGACGGGACCTGGGCGCAGCTGAAGGCGTGCGGCAACGCGAACTGCCGGTGGGCGTTCTACGACCGCTCGCGAAACCACGGCGGGACTTGGTGCGATATGGCGACCTGCGGCAACAAGCTCAAGAACCGGGAGTTCCGCGCGCGGCGCAGCCGAACCTCAGGTTGACAGGTGCCAGACCAGCGCGGCGGCCAGCGCACCGAGGCCGTTGAGTGACCAATGCAACGCGATCGGCGCGATCAGGCTGCCGCTGCGCCGCCGCAGCCAGGTGAACGCGAAGCCGGCCGCACCGGTGGCCAGCACCGCCATCACCACCCCGGCGAGCATGCCCAGGAACCCGCCGCCGAACAGGCGTGTGAAACCGACGTTACTGCTGGTCAAGCCCAGTGAGCTGGCGACGTGCCACAGCCCGAACAGCAACGACCCGGCGGCGGCAACGCCCCGAAAACCCCAGGCCCGGTCGAGGGCGCCGTGCAGCACGCCCCGGAAGGCCAGCTCCTCGGGGATGACGGTCTGCAGCGGGATGATGATCATCGAGGCGACCAGGGCACCGGACAGCGTCGCGTAGTGGTTGTTCAAGAACATCGGGCGGGTCCAGGGGAGCAGCGCGCCGACGGCGATCACGGTCAGCACCAGGAGCACCGCGCCCAGCGCGTAGAGCGCGCCGGACTTCCAGTGCTCGCGGCCCAATCCCAGTTCCGCCCAGCCCAATCCGCGGGAGCGCACCAGCACCAGCAGGCCGGCGGCCGCGGCGGGCACCACGGCGATGTTCGCCCATGGCGTGGTGAAGTGGGCGAGCAGGTTGCTCATGGCGAGCACGACGACGACGACGCCGATATCGACGTAGACGCGGAAGTGGTGCAGGGCGGCCAGCTGCAACGCATGGGGGTGGGGAGGCGCGGCCACCGCGCTGTGCTCAGACATAACCAGCCCGAGTGTACCCGCGCTCACCGGTACCCCAGCAAAGATCTACTCGTTGTCACCGCCGGTCGCGGCGGTGGCGTCGACCGCCACACCGGTCTGCTCGCCGCGCGCATCCGGCCACACCCAGTCGCGTACTTCGGGGATGTCGTCGCCGTGGGTCCGGGTGTATTCGCGGGCGGCGAGGCGCTTGTCGACCATCTCCTGGCGCAGTGTGGCGCAGCTCGACTGCAGCTGCGGCACCCGATCGATGACGTCGATGACCAGGTGGAAGCGGTCCAGGTCGTTGAGCATCACCATGTCGAACGGTGTCGTGGTGGTGCCCTCTTCCTTATAGCCGCGAACATGGATGCGGCTGTCGTTGCTGCGGCGGTAGGTCAGCCGGTGGATCAGCCAGGGGTAGCCGTGATAGGCGAAGATCACCGGCTTGTCCGCGGTGAAGATCCCGTCGAAGGCCCGGCTCGACAGCCCGTGCGGATGCTCGGTGTCGTCCTGCAGGCGCATCAGGTCGACGACGTTGACGAACCGGACCCGCAGCTCCGGCAGATGCTGGCGCAGTAGGTCGACGGCGGCCAGCGCCTCCAGCGTCGGGACGTCACCGGCGGCCGCGATCACCACGTCGGGATCTTCCCCGACCGTCTCGTTGCCGGCCCACTCCCAGATGCCCAGGCCGCGGGTGCAGTGCGCGATCGCCTCCTCCATGGTGAGGAAGTTGGGGTGCGGCTGCTTGCCTGCGACGACGACGTTGACGTACTGGCGTGAACGCAGGCAGTGGTCGTAGGTGGACAGCAGGGTGTTGGCATCCGGCGGCAGGTACACCCGCACCACTTCGGCCCGCTTGTTGACGACGTGGTCGATGAACCCTGGGTCCTGATGGCTGAAGCCGTTGTGGTCTTGGCGCCAAACATGGCTGGACAGCAGGTAATTCAGGCTGGCGATCGGTCGGCGCCACGGGATGTGGTTGGTCACCTTCAGCCATTTGGCGTGCTGGTTGAACATCGAGTCGATGATGTGGATGAACGCCTCGTAGCAGTTGAACAGCCCGTGCCTGCCGGTCAGCAGGTAACCCTCCAGCCAGCCTTGACACTGGTGTTCGGAGAGCATCTCCATCACTCGCCCTGCGCGGGCCAGATGTTCGTCGACCTCGGGGCCGAGCAGTTCGGCACTCCACTGTTTGTCGGTCACGTCGAAGACCGCCTGCAACCGGTTGGACGCCGTCTCGTCGGGCCCGAAGATCCGGAAGTTGTCCGGGTTGAGCCGGATCACCTCGGTCAACCACTGGCCGAGCACCCGGGTGGCCTCGGCGACCGTGGCGCCCGGTGCGGGCACGTCCACCCCGAACGTCCGAAAGTCGGGCAGCCGAAGGTCTTTGAGCAACAAGCCGCCGTTGGTGTGCGGGTTGTCGCTCATCCGTAGCTGACCCTCCGGCGCCAGCGCGGCGATACGCGGGTCCAACGTGCCGTCGGCGTCGAAGAGCTCCTCGGCGCGGTAGGACGCCAGCCAGTCGGCCAGCACCTGCAGATGCTCGGGGGTGTCCCGCGCGCTGGCCAACGGAACCTGGTGCGCGCGCCACGATCCGGTGGTCTTCTTGCCGTCGATGTAGGCCGGCCCGGTCCATCCCTTGGGTGTGCGGAACACGATCATCGGCCAGGCCGGCCGGTCCTCCGAGGGCGAGGCTTTGATTTCGGCGATCCGGTCCAGCACCTCGTCGAGAAGTGCGGCGAACCGGCGGTGAGCATCGGCGTGATCGGCCGCGGCGTCCTCGGTCACCTCGAAGAAGTAGGGCTGGTGGCCGAATCCGACCATGAGGCTGCGTAATTCGTCGTCGGGGATGCGCGCCAGCACTGTGGGGTTGGCGATCTTGTAGCCGTTGAGGTGCAGGATCGGCAGCACCACACCGTCGTGGGCGGTGTTGACGAACTTGTTGGAGTGCCAGCTGGTGGCCAGCGCACCGGTCTCGGCCTCGCCGTCGCCGACCACCGCGACGACCAGCAGGTCCGGATTGTCGAATGCCGCGCCGTAGGCATGCGACAGCGCGTAGCCGAGTTCGCCGCCCTCGTGGATCGACCCGGGTGTCTCCGGTGCGACGTGGGAGGGGATGCCACCGGGGAACGAGAACTGGCGGAACAGCCGGCGCAGGCCCTCGGCATCCCGGGTGATGTCGGGGTAGGTCTCGGTGTAGGTGCCGTCCAGGTAGGCGTTGGCCACCAGGCCGGGGCCGCCGTGACCAGGTCCGGTGACGTACACCGTCGACTGCTCGCGCGCTTTGATGGCGCGGTTGAGGTGCGCGTAGAGGAAGTTCAGGCCCGGGGTGGTGCCCCAGTGGCCGAGCAGGCGGGGCTTGACGTCGTCGCGGCTCAGCGGAGTGCGCAGCAGGGGATTGTCCAACAGATAGATCTGTCCGACCGAGAGGTAATTGGCTGCCCGCCACCAGCCGTCGAGTTGGTCAATGGTCTCTTCGCTCAGCGAGTCCATGGGTCCATCAAACCCTGATCGCGGCGACCGCGCTGCCGGGGCACCGATTGTTCACTACTACGCTGTCCGACGTGCTCGGCTTGGCGATGGACTCGTGACCGCTCCCGCACTGCTCGCCGGCGTGCGAGTGCTCGACCTGTGCGACCAGACCGGGGACCCGGTCACCCGGCTGCTGGCCGACCTCGGTGCCGATGTCATCAAGGTCGAGGCGCCGGGAGGTAGCCCCGCCCGCCGGGCGTTGCCCACCCTCGACGGCGTCAGTATCCCGTTCGCACTGCACAACGCGAACAAGCGCAGCCTGATGCTCGATCCCGTTGCCGAGGCTGATCGGCGCCGGCTCGTCGAGCTGGCCGGCGAGGCCGACATCCTCATCGACAGCGGGACCGCTGGGTTGGCGGCGGCGTTCGGCACCTCATGCGTCGCGCTGGCCGACCAGTTCCCGCAGCTGGTCGCGATGACGGTCACCGACTTCGGCACCGAGGGGCCACGGGCGTCCTGGCGGGCCAGCGACGCGGTGCTCTACGCGATGTCCACCGCGCTGTCGCGGTCGGGGCCGATGACGGGCACACCGGTGCTGCCTCCGGACGGTATCGCCTCCACCACCGCCGCCGTGCAGGCGGCGTGGGCGGTCCTGGTGGCGTACTTCAACCGGTTACGCTGCGGGACAGGCGATTACATCGATTTCTCCCGGTACGACGCGGTGGTGCTGGCCTTGGATCCGCCGTTCGGGACGCAGGGTCAGGCCGCGACCGCCCGCAACGCGGCCGAGCGCTGGCGCGGCAGACCGCGAAATCAGGATTCGTATCCCATTTTCGCCTGCCGCGACGGCTACGTGCGGATCTGTGTGCTGGCGCCCCGGCAGTGGCGCGGCATGCGGGCGTGGCTGGGGGAGCCCGAACAGTTCCAGGACCCGGTTTTCGACTCGATTGCCGCCCGCACCAAAGCCTTCGGTGAGCTCGGTCAGTTGATGGCCGCGCTGTTCGCCGACAAGACGATGGCTCAGCTGGTTGCCGAGGGTCAGGCACACGGTGTGCCGATCGCCGCGGTGCTGACACCGTCGCAAGCGCTGGAGTCCGAGCATCTCACCGAGGTGGGGGCGCTGCTGGACACCGAGCTGGCGCCGGGTGTGACGGCTCGGGTACCGGCCGGCTACTGGGTGGTCGACGGCAGCCACGCCGGCTACCGCACACCGGCCCCCGGGTTGGCCGGCAGCGACACCCGTTGGACGGCAGCGCAATTCGCGCCGAATGCCACCCAGGCGGTGGGCGCCCGGCCGCTGGCCGGCGTGCGGGTGCTGGATCTCGGTGTCATCGTCGCCGGCGGTGAACTCAGCCGGCTGTTCGGCGACCTCGGCGCCGAGGTGATCAAAATCGAGAGTGCCGGCTACCCCGACGGCTTGCGCCAGAAGCGTCCCGATCAGCAGATCAGCGAGTCGTTCGCCCGCGCCCATCGCAACCAGCTCGGCCTGGGCCTGGAGCTGCGCAGCCCCGAAGGCGCCGAGGTGTTCGGCCGGCTGGTGGTGGCCTCCGATGCGGTGTTCGCCAACTTCAAGCCGGGAACACTTGCCGCCCTGGGCTTTTCCCCCGAACGACTGCGTGAGCTCAATCCCGGCCTGGTGCTGGCCGAAAGCAGCGCGTTCGGTGACACCGGACCGTGGAGCAAACGCCTGGGCTACGGCCCGCTGGTACGCGCGACGATCGGCGTGACCCGGTTGTGGACGTCGCAGGAGCCGCCCGCGCCCACCGCGCGGCATGCGTTCTACGACGCGACGACGATCTTCCCCGACCATGTCGTGGGACGGATCAGTGCGATCGGGGCGCTCGCCGGACTGATCCGGCGAGAGCGGGACGGCGTCGGCGCCAGGACCCACGTGTCGCAGGCCGAAGCTGCGATCAACCAACTCGACACCCTCTACGTCACGCTGGCCGCCGCGGCCACCGGAGTCGGGCACGTCGAGCCGGATCCCGCCGCGCATCTGGTGCTCGCGTGCGCCGGAGATGACGAATGGTGCGTGGTGTCCATTGGTTGCGATGCCGACCGCGAGGCGGTGGCCAGCGTCATCGGCGAGACGGATCTGGCCGATTGGACGAGGGAACGCTCGCCACTGCAGGTTGCCGAGGCGCTGCAGGCCGCCGGGGTGGCCGCCGGGCCGATGAACCGGGTCGCCGACCTGGCCGACGATCCGCAGCTGACGGTGCGAGAAGTGTTCAGTGACATGATCCATCCGTTGCTCGAGCATCCGCTGCAGACCGAGGCAGGTCCGGCGCCCTACCGCCACATTCCGCCCGCACCGCAGCGCCCCGCGCCGCTGCCCGGCGCAGACACCCGCCGGATCTGCTCCGACGTGCTGAACATGACGGCCGACGAGGTCGACCGACTGATCGCCGACGGCGTGCTGTTCGCCGCGGCCGCCGAAACCCCAGGAGCGATGAGATGAGCACCGCCGCACAGATTTTCGTCGACGGAACGTTCCGCAAGGCCGACCAGGTCCAGCCGGTGATCGAAGCGGCGACCGGCGAGCCGCTGGGCGACGGCGCCAGCGCCACCGAGGCCGAGATCGACGCCGCGGTGGCGGCCGCACGGGCCGCCCTCGGGCAGTGGCAGTCCGCCTCGCCCGACCACCGGGCCGAATTGCTCATCGCGTTCGCTGCCGCCCTGGAGAGTCGCGCGCGGTCCACCGACGAGTTGGTGAGCCGCGAGAACGGCATGCCCATGTCGTTGTCGCGCAGTGCCAACGGGCGCTTCCCGGCCGCTCTGGTGCGCTACTACGCGCAGCTGATCACCGAAACGCCGATCGAGGAGATCCGCCCGAGCATGATCGGGCACACCGTCGTGCGCCGGGAAGCCGTCGGTGTGGTGGCCGCGATCGTGCCGTGGAACTATCCGCAGGCGCTCGCCGCCTTCAAGCTGGCGCCCGCGCTGGCGGCCGGCTGCACGGTGGTGCTCAAGGCCGCTCCCGAAACCGCGCTGGACGCTTTGGTGTTCGCCCAAGCCGCGGAAGAGGCCGGGCTGCCTGCCGGCGTGCTCAACATCGTTCCCGGTGGCGCGGCGGCCGGCGCCTACCTGGTATCGCATCCAGGCGTGGACAAGGTCACGTTCACCGGGTCGACGGTCGCCGGCCGTGCGATCGGCGAGGTGTGCGGCCGGCTGCTGCGCCCGGTCACCCTGGAGCTGGGCGGGAAATCGGCGGCGATCATCCTCGACGATGCCGACCTCGACGCCACCATCAAGGGCCTGCGGAACGCGTCGTTCGTCAACAACGGTCAGACCTGCCACCTCAGTTCGCGGATCCTGGCACCCCGATCACGCTACGGCGAGGTGCTTGACGCGCTCGTCGGCATGGTCGGTGAACTCACCGTCGGTGACCCCCTGGACAAATCGACCGATATCGGCCCGCTGGTCAGTGCCCGCCAACGCGACCGGGTGCTGGGCTACATCGAATCCGGGACGGCAAGCTCGGCGAAACTGGTTGCGGGCGGCTCGGTTCCGGCCGATCAGCCGCGCGGCTGGTTCGTCTCGCCGACGGTGTTCGCCGACGTCGACAACGCCGACCGGATCGCCCAGGAGGAGATCTTCGGTCCGGTGCTCGCGGTGATCCCGTACGACGGTGACGACGAGGCTGTCGCGCTGGCCAACGACAGCGAGTTCGGTCTGGCCGGCACGGTGTGGTCGACCGACGACGAGCGCGCCATCGAGGTGGCCCGCGCGGTGCGTACCGGCACCGTCGGAATCAACGACTACCAGCTCGACTTCCGTGCGCCATTCGGGGGAGTGAAGGCCAGCGGCATCGGCCGCGAGCTGGGTCCGGAGGGGCTGGACGCGTTCTTCGCCCTCAAGTCGATCTACCGGGTCGGACCCGCAGACGACTGAGTGGCCACCCGCGACGCGGTCTACGTCGCGAATGGCCACTCAGCCAGGTGCTGGTGACTAGCGGGTGCTAGCCGGTACTAGCCGGTGCTAGCCGGTACTAGCCTGTTCCGAGGCAGCCGACGCCGTTCACGCAACCCCCGGCACCGCCGGGTCCTGCGCCACCGCTGACGCCGGGTGCCGAGCCGCTCACGCCGCCCGGGCCTGCGCCGCCCTCGACGCCGGGCGCCGAGCCACTGACACCGCCGGGGCCTGCGCCGCCGTTCACGCCGGGTGCCGAGCCGCTGACGCCGCCGGGGCCTGCGCCGCCCTCGACGCCGGGCGCTGTGCCCGTCACGCCGCCGGGGCCCGCGCCGCCGTTCACGCCGGGCGCCGTGCCCGTCACGCCGCCAGGCGCTGTGGTGTCACCGGCGGCCGGACTGGTCGTCACAACCACCGACGAGGTGGGCGACGTCGTCGTGGTGGTCGACGTGCTCGTCTTCGAGTTGTCATTGCTGCTGCCGCAGCCGACGGCAAGCGTCAACACCGCGGCACCGCCGACGAATGTCATGGCGGCCCTTGAAATCACTCCCGATCCCACAGCCATGCGGCCCTCACTTCCTTGTTAGGGGACGCTTTGGCTTACCCATCACGGGCGCAAACAAATCATGCTGTGTCGCCGCAGACCCGTTCGAGTTGCGCGCGTGTTCGTTCGCAATCGCGGTCAGTCCCGGGCGAAGGCGGCCGCGGCCTCCTTTTCGAGGTCGAGGTACTGGTCCTCGCCGATGTCGACGGCCACACCCAGGATCCGACCGCCGGTGAACGGGAACCCCGGCGGGTAGGACCGGCTCACCGGGTCGGCACTGTCGTACCCGACGCACAGCCCGTCGCCGCACAGCGTGAACGGCCCGATCTGGGCCCGCATCGGTCCCTCGGCCACAACCTGTTCTTCGACATAGAGCTTGGCGGTACCCAGCGACTCCATATGTTCGCCTGCGCCTTCGCGAACGAACTCGACCCCGAGGGTCAGCTGGCCGGGATCGAGTGGACCCGAGACAAAGGTCTGCTCGGGTTTGATACCGAGGAAGTTGTAGACGTAGTGCAGCTTGCGGTCCTTGATGAACAGCGTGTGACCACCGAATCGTGAACCGTGGGCGAAGATCACGCCTTGCGACTCCGGCGTCACCTCGACATCGGCGATGATCTTGTAGGACCGACCTCTGATGTTCACCGCCGTCGATTCCGGCACCGGCGCCGTGTCGGGGAAATAGACATAGCGTGAGCGTGGCGGCTCGCTCTGCGGCCGCACATCGGTTATCTGTTCGACGGCCGGCCGATCGTCAAGGGGCAGAACGAAGTTCGCTTCGGCTTCGGCGAACCATGCGTCGATGAGTTCCTGGAGTTTCTCAGGGTGCTCTGCGGCGAGGCTACGGGCCTCGGCCCGGTCGGCGTCGACATGGTAAAGCTCCCAGACGTCGGCGTCGAAGTGTCCCTTGCCGCTGATCGGTGCGTGCAGGGCGGCCGCCTTCCAGCCCTCCTGCCAGATGCCGCGGGTGCCCAGCATCGAGAAGTACTGCCGTTTCTTGGTGGTAGGCGCGTGGGGATCGTCGAAGCTGTAGCGCATCGACACCCCGTTGAGCGGATACTGCTCCACGCCGCGATACACCGTTGGCATCTGCAGACCCACCGCTTCGAGAATGGTCGGCACGATGTCGGTGCTGTGGTGATACTGGTGACGCATCTCGCCTTTGGCCTTGATTCCGTTGGGCCAGTGGATGACCAAGGGGTCGCAGGTGCCGCCGGCGAACTGCGCGTAGCGCTTGAACATCTGGAACGGAGTGGAGAAGGCCACCGCCCAGCCGGTCGGGTAGTGGTTGTAGGTCTCCGGGCTGCCGAGCTCGTCGAAGTAGGACATGTTCTCCTCCAGGCTGTCGGGATAGCCGTTGAAGAACTTGTTTTCGTTGACCGACCCGTTGGGGGTGCCCTCCCCGGAGGCGCCGTTGTCGGCGCAGTACATGATCAGGGTGTTGTCCAGCTGACCGGTGCGCTCCAGGAAGTCGACGATCCGCCCCACCTGGGCATCGGTGTATTCGGAGAAACCCGCGAACACCTCCGCCATCCGGCAGAACAGCTTGCGTTCCTCCTCGCTGAGCTCGGCCCAGGGCCGCACGTAGTCGGCCTCGTTGGCGACCTCGGCGGGCATCGGGTTCAGTGGCGTCAGTTCGGTGCCCTCGGGCACCACACCGCGCTCGATCATCCGCGCCAGCACCCACTCGCGATAAGCCTCGTAGCCGTCGTCGAACACGCCCTTGTACTTGTCGATGTAGTCCTGTGGCGCGTGGTGTGGGGCGTGATTTGCGCCGGGGCAGAACCACATGAACCACGGCTTGGACGGTGCCGATGAGCGCAGGTCGCGCAACATCCGAATGGCTTGGTCGGCAAGGTCTTTGGACAGGTGGTAACCCTCTTCGGGGGTGTAGGGCGGCTCGATGGCGTGGTTGTCCTCGATGAGGTCCGGATACCACTGGTTGGTCTCGCCGCCGAGGAAGCCGTAGAACCGGTCGAAGCCTTTCGACAGCGGCCACTCCGATTTGCTGCCGCCCGGCGACAGGTCCTCGACCGGCACGTTGTGGTTCTTGCCGAGCCACATCGTGGCGAATCCGTTGTCCTGCAACACTTGTCCGATGGTGGCGCACTCGGCGGGCAGGCGGCCGGCCGCCCCGGGGAAACCCATCGACCCCTCGGTGATCGACGCGCAGCGATTTACATGGTGATTGCGCCCGGTCAGGAAGGTCGACCGTGTCGGTGAACACAGCGCGGTGGTGTGCCACTGGGTGTAGGTGACGCCGTTGTCGGCCAACCGGTCCAGCGTGGGCATGTTGATCCGGCCGCCGTAGGGCGACCAGGCCGCCTGGCCGGTGTCGTCGTAGAGGACGATCAGGACGTTGGGGGCGCCGTCCGGGGCCTTCTTCAGCTGATAGGGCGTCCAGTCCGGGACCGAGTCCCGGATATCGAGGTTGATGACGCCACGAAACGGCTCGGCCATGATGATCCTCCCGGCATCGGCGGCTCCTTGCTCGGCCGCAATGCGGCCATGCTCGCACCGTCGGCGATGCTCTACCGGGGAATGACCGCGATCAGTCCAGCGAGTCCCAGAACTCGGTCAGCACCGTGGCGCCGCGCACCGGATCCTGCAGCATCCACCAGTGGCCGAGCCCGTCCAGCACCTCGGTCCGGGCGCCGGCCTGCTCGGCGGCGGCGCGGCGCTGCTCCTCGGAGCCGACGAAGTGGTCTTCGGTGGCCAACAACGCCAAGCCGGGACGCGCGGTGGCGTTGACCAGCATCCGGCCCGCCTCGGCAACGGCGGGCTGCGCCGCCGAGCGGTACAGCGCCAGGATGGCCCGGCCCATCTCTGGTCCGTGCGCCAACGCCAGTTCGGTGGCGACCGCCGAGGAGATGCCCATCCCGGTCAGCAGGGCGACCCGGTCCTCGAGCGAGGCGGCGACCATCGCCTCGACGGCATCTTCGCCGGCGCCCGGGGTCTGCCACACCTGGGCCAGGTCATGCCAGACATAGTCGGGATGCATGACACCGATGATGTCGCTGGTCCAGCTGCGCACGAGTTCGGGGCGATGGATGACGACGTTGAGCACATGCCCGCCGCCCCAGTCGTGGCCGACCAGGTCGACGGGATCGTCGAAGCCCGCCAATTCGCCGATCAGCCAGTCCCGGTAGGCCACCATCGTCGCCGGGAAGTCGTCGGGCAGCGGCGCACCGAACCCGGGCGGCGACAACCGCACCACGTCGTCGCGACCGAGTGCCTCGACCAGCGGGCCCCAGATCACGTCGGTTTCCGGATTGCCATGTACCAGAACGACCGTCATGGCGTCATCCTGGCATGGCCGTCCGCCGAGGAGAACCGCCCATCTGGCCGTCTGCTGACCGATGCTAGGTTTTGACAGGCGTCAAACGCCGTCACGACTACAGATAGGAGCCGTCGATGGATCCTCGGACGCCCGTATTGGTCGCGGCGGGACAGATCAACCAGCGCGACGACGCGCAGATCGAACCCGTCGACCTGATGGCTGCGGCCGCGCGCGAGGCCGCCGATTCGACCGTCCTGCAGGCCGTCGACGCCATCCGCGTGGTCAACCTGCTGTCGTGGCGCTACCGCGACCCGGGTCTGCTGCTGGGCCAGCGGATCGGCGGCCGCAATCCCTCGACCTACTACACCGGTGTGGGCGGCAACACGCCCCAGTCCCTGGTCAATCAGGCCTGCCTGGATATCCAGCAGGGTCGCGCCGAGGTGGTCCTGCTCGCCGGCGGCGAGACGTGGCGCAATCGAAAGCGCATGCAGGCCAAGGGAATCAAGCCCGACTGGACCCGCCAGGGTGAGGACGTCGCAGTGCCGCCGGGCGCTGAGGACGAGGTCCCGATGTCCAGCCCCGCCGAAGAACGCATCGGGCTGTTGCTGCCGTCGCACGTCTATCCGCTCTTCGAGCAGGCGCTGCGGATCGCGCGCGGCGAGAGTGTGGCCGATCATCAGCGCCGTGTCGCGGAGCTGTGGTCGCGGTTCAGCGCGGTGGCCGCGGACAACCCGCAGGCGTGGAGCCGTGAGGCGCGCAGCGCCGAGGAGATCGGGCAGGCCGGTCCGGACAACCGGATGATCAGCTGGCCGTATCCGAAGTTGATGAACTCCAACAACATGGTCAACCAGGCCGCCGTGGTCATCCTGTGCTCGGCCGAGAAGGCCGCCGCGTTGCAGATCCCGCGCGAGCAATGGGTCTTTCCCTACGCGGGCACCGACTCGCATGACACCTACTCGGTGGCCGAACGCCACGAGCTGCATCGGTCACCCGCGATCCGGATCGCCGGGCGCCGCGCACTCGAACTCGCCGGGGTCGGCGTCGACGACCTGGCGCACATCGACGTCTACTCCTGCTTCCCGTCGGCGGTGCAGGTGGCCGCCAACGAACTGGGTCTGGCCACTGACGACCCGCAGCGGCCGTTGACCGTCACCGGCGGGCTGACCTTCGCCGGCGGCCCGTGGAACAACTACGTCATGCACTCCATCGCCACCATGGCCGGGTTGCTGCGCGACGACCCCGCGGCCTACGGCCTCATCACCGCCAACGGCGGCTTCCTCACCAAGCACAGCTTCGGGGTGTACAGCGCGACCCCGCCGCCGGCGGCGTTCCGCTGGGAGGACGTCCAGTCCGAGGTCGACCGCGAACCCACCCGTACCGCGGTGGTCGAATGGGAGGGCGAGGGCACCGTCGAGTCCTGGACCACCCCGTTCGATCGCGACGGCCGCCCGGAGAAGGCCTTCCTGGCGGTCCGGACCCCCGACGACTCCCGCGCGATGGCCATCGTCGACGACGCCGACGCGGCGGCGGTCACCGTGGCCGAGGACATCGCCGGCGCCAAGGTCCGGGTGCACGCCGACGGCCGGGCCACCCTGTCCTGATCGGCTTCTGGCGAGGTCGAAACGGCGATCTTTTCCCCGCGACCTGCTTATTCTCGTCGAAGCACGACGGGGGAACTAGGGGCGTGGCATGCGGATCTTGCTCACGGAAGTCACCGGAGAGCTAGGTCGCGCCCTCGCCCAGAGCCTGCTGGCCGCGGGCCATGACGTCGACGGCATCGCCGAGCGTCCGCACCGCGACCTGGATGCGGGCGTCGAGTTCGTCGCCGCGGCGCTGAGCCACCCGGTGCTCCACCGGTTGGCGGAGGCAGCCGACGTGGTCGTTCCGCTGCCCGCCGGCGGGCGTGATCTGACCCGCCCCGCCGATATCGCCCGCGTCTGTGACGCCGCCGCGCGCGGCGGTGCGCGGATCGTGTTCCCGTCGCTGTCCCTGTTGGGTCCACGTGGCGCTCAGCAGCTGGAGGACCTGGTCAGCACGTGCTGGGCGCCGAACCTCGTGGTGCGCATCGCCGCGCCGATGGGACGGCAGAGCGACGGCCTGGTCTGCCGCTCGGTCGCGGCCCTGCTGGATGCCGACGCCACCGGATCGCTTCACGTGCTGCACATCGACGATCTGATCCGGTTCCTGGTTCTCGCCGCAGGCACCGAGCGCACCGGTGTCGTCGACCTGGCCGGGGTGGACACCACCACCGTCGGCTCCGCGACCCGGCTCCTCGGCGGGGTAGATCCGCATCCCAGGGTGCGCGGGGTGCCGGGCTGGCCCCAGCTGTGTCCGCCGCTCGACCTGGACCCGCTGCGGACCGAGTGGAAATTCGAATGCGGCTGGGGCGCAACCGATGCCGTGGCCGATACGGTACGCGGGCTGCAGGGCCGCAAGATCGGCGTGGCCGGCGCGCTCGCGGTACCCGGGCGAATCCCGTTGCCCGTCACCACCGTTGCGCGGGCGGCCGGCACCCGATCCGCACCCGAGGGCGCCGACAGCGAATTCGATGACCGGATCGACCCGCGTTTCCCGGTCTTCGTGGCCGGCCCGCTGAGTGAAGCCACGGCAGGCCCGCTCACCCCGATGTCGCTGGATCTGCATCTGGGCGGGTTGCGGCTCGCCGGCCGGTCGCTGGCTGCGCTGCTGGATCTGCGCGGTGCGGTCGCCGGCGAATGGGAGAGCCGTCTGGTCGCGTCCTTCGGCCACCGGATCTATCTGGGCGCGTCTGCCCTCGCGGCCGCCGAGCCTCGACTTCCGGCCCGCACGGCCGGTCTGTCGCGGCGATTGCGCGCCGCCGCCGATGTGCCGACGCCGAGACCTGCTGCGCTCGCCGCGGTCACCGGCGCCATGTCGGCGAGCCGTCTGCAGGCCGGCGCCCGCATGCTCGGCCGTCACCTGCGGGCCTACCGCGACGCCGCCGACGCCGAACGGCGCGACACAGCCAAGCTGGGGCTGCTGCGCGATGCGCAGCTGGATGCCCGAATCCGGTCGCTGCGCAGCCGAGTTCATGAGGGATGGACGTTGAGCGCGCTTGCGGTCGTGCTCGCCGAGGCGGCCCCGGCGCAGCTGAGCGGGGCGGATCAGCCGGTGAGCGTCGGCGCCGAGGTCGCGTCGCTGGCGCGGGTGTTGCGCGCCCACCCCTACGCGCGCGCCGCGTTGGAGGCCGGCGATATGGCGGCCACCCGCACCGGTGCGCCGATGTTGGCGAGCGCATTCGCCTCGGCACTGGCCCAGCTGGGGCACCGCGGGCCGGGGGCCGTCGAGCTCGCAACGCCGGTGCTCGGTGATCGTCCGGACGCACTGCTTGCGGCGGCCACCCGGGTGCGCGGCTCAGGAGCCGACGACCATGCGACGGTTCCCGCCGCTCAGGCCTGCCGGGTATTGGCCTATGACACCACCCTCCGGTACACCCATCAACTTCGGCTTGCGGTACGGGAATTGGGCCGCCGGCTGGTGGCGGCGGACAAGATCGCGGTGCTCGACGATGTGTTCGAGCTGACCGTCGATGAAGCACTGGCCGTCCCGGCCGACACCCGGCTGCGCATCAAACGTCGCATCGCCGAGCGTGAGCGGTTGCAGGCCGTGCGGCTGCCCGCCGTCATCGACGGGTTTTGGACGCCGATTCCCGCACCAGATCCCGCGCAGGTCGCCGACGAGCTGCACGGAACCGGACTGTTCCCCGGCGTCGTGGAAGGCACGGTCCGGGTGGTCGATTCGGCCGCCGACGCCGGCCTGGGCGCGGAGGACATCGCCGTCGTCTCCGCAGCCGACATCGACGCGGTGGCGCTGCTGGGCACGCCCGCCGCGGTCCTGACCGACGGCGGTGCCACGCTGGGAGATGTGAGCGTGTTCGCCGCTGACTTCGGTGTGCCGTTCATCGCCGGAGTGGCCGCCGGGTTGTGTACCGGCATGCGGGTCCGGGTCGACGGTTCTGCCGGGCTGGTCACCGTGCTGGCACCTGCCTGCGACGTGGTGCGGGTGTGACGCGGTATACCGTGGCCCGGTGATGTGGCGGACCATAGCGAGGCTCTCGGCACTGTGGTGGGTGCTGATCGCCGCCCCGGCGCTGATCGCCACCCGGTTGCTCGACCATGCCGGTGCCACCTCGGCCAAAGGCTGGGTGCTCGGCGTCTGGCTCGGTGGTTACGTCGCGCAGTTCGTTGTGTTCCTGGCGATTTCACGCCGGTCGCCGCGTCCGGCGTTGCTGGGCTGGGTGATCGCCTCGACGGTTCCGTGGGCCGCCGACTGGACGACCCCGCTGTCGGTGTGGTGGTTGGTGCTGTGGAGCGCGGTCGTCCTCGGCTACGCGGCGTGGCTGGCTGTCGCAGTGTCTCGGGTGGATCAGCTGCGCAGTGCCGGGGTGGCCGCCACAGGTGTCGTGCTGGAGGTCATCAGGCCGACGTTCAACGTGGTGGTGAACAAGGATGCCAGCCGCCGTGTGCTGCGGCTGCGTGTCGAAACATCCTACGGGGCAACGCCTTACGAGGCCCGGTTGGCGGCGACGTTCACCCTGGGTGAACTGCCCGAGGCCGGCGACCGGGTGGCGGTGCGGATCGATCCGGCCCGCCCGCAGCTCGTCGAACTCATCGAGGACGAGCCGATTGTCCGGGCCGCGCCGCAACCGGGCGACCTGCCGCCCGAGCTGGCCGAGCGACTGCAGACGTTGAAGACCATGCGCGACCGCGGCGACCTCACCGACACCGAATTCGCCACGGCGCGAAAACGACTGCTCGAATCACCCGCCGAGTAGTTCGCGCAGCCGCAGTGCGTTCCGGACGGCGTAACCCTGGCCGTCGTTGTTGAAATAGACCAGCACCCGCCGGTCCTGATCCTGCCACTCCCGGATCCGGTCGGCCCACCAGTTCAGGTCGTCCTCGGTGTAGTTCCCGGCATAGATGGGCGCGGTGTCGGGGCCGTGCATGCGCACGTAGACCAGATCGGTGGTGGCGCGCAGTACGCAGGGCATACCGGGCCCGCTGATCACCACGTAGGCGGCGCGGTAGCGCTCCAGGAGCTCGTAGACGTGCGGGTCGTCCCAGGACGGGTGACGCATCTCGAGGGCCACCCGGATCCAGTCGGGGACCAGCGACAGGAAGTAGGCCAGCCGGGCGTCGTCGCGTTCGAGGTCGGGATGCAGCTGGACCAGCACCGCCTCCCGCTTGTCACCGAGCGCCCGCTGGCAGCGTTCCAGCCGATCGATCCACGGTTCGGGGTTGTTCAGGCGGCGGTAGTGGCTCAGGCCGCGGTGCGCCTTGACCGTCATGGTGAATCCGTCGGGCAACCGGGTACGCCAGCCGTCGAAGGTGGCGTCCTTGGGCCAGCGGTAGAAGCTGGCGTTGAGTTCGACGGTGTCGAACACCTCGGCGTAGCGGGCCAGTCGCTTGGCGACCGGCAGGCCGGGGCGGTACAGCACCGAATCCCAATGGTCGTAGGACCACCCCGAGGTGCCGATTCGGACGGTCACGCGTCAGCCGGCGATGCGCTGCCGCACGTCGTCGTCCAACGAAACCCGCACCAGGCCTGCCGCGAGCGGCGCGATCGCCCGGCCGGTGAGGGCAGCCAGTCTGTGCGGGTCGCGGGGGAGACCGAGTTGCTCGGCGCTGTCCAGCGAGCGCTTGTCGAAGTAGGGCCGAACCCACGGCCAGACGTCTTGGACCTCGCGCAGGAAGATGTCGGATCCGGTGTCCCCGATTCCGGTGAACTGTTTGAGCGCCTGCCTGGCATTCTTCACGTCGGGCTTGGTGACGCGGGCCAGCGTGCGCAGGTCGTTGCGGTATTCGTCGTTGACCCTGGTCGCAAGCTCGGTCAGCCGCGACGCCGAACTCTCGTCGTAGCGCACGTAGTGGGCACGGCCGAACGCGTCGATCATGGTCTGCCGGTTGGCCGCCATCACGGCGCGCGGTGTGCGCAATCCGGCCCGGAACAGTTCACGGGCGGCGTGCATCGCGATGGAGGCATCGATCGGCTTGCTGGCCAGCATGCACAGCACCAGCAGCTGGAACAGCGGCATCGGGGTGTCCCGCAAGGTGATTCCCGCTTCCGCGGCATAGGTTCTGCCCGCATGCTGACGAAGGCGCTGAATGAGGCGCCTGGCCTCCGCATCATCCATCTGCCAGGCGATACCCGTCCAGTGGGCCGACGAAACGATATGTCATCGTGGCGTCAGACATTCTCAGCGTTTCGTGTCGCGCCAGTCGATCATCTTCTCGACCGTGCTCAGGTCGTACGTGCCCTCCGATGCGCGGACCTCGGTGTGGAACAACGTCGCACCGGCGGCCAGATAGTTGTCCGCCGACCGGGGATCGGTCCAGAACGTCGAGCGCTCGATGTCACTGTCGGCGCGTCCGAACCCGGCGGCCAGCTCGGCGACGCGGGCGCTCGCTTCCCGGTACGAGTCGAGGGGAAGGAAGGTGTGCCAGATGTCGGCGTGGCGTGCGACGGCGGGCAGCGTGCGCTTGGGGCCGGATCCGCCGATCAGGATCGGGATCTTGCGCAGCGGCGCCGGCTGCAGCAGGCCGAATCGTCGCTCGATGCGCAGCAGACCCTCGTCGAAGGCGTCGGCTCGGGACTTGACGGTCCCGAAGTCGAAACCGTATGTGGTGTAATCCTTCTCGTACCACCCCGCGCCGACGCCGAGGATGGCGCGGCCACCGCTGATGTGATCGACGGTGCGGGCCATGTCGGCGAGCAGGTCCGGATTGCGATAGCCCATGCCTGACACCAGCAGCCCGAGCTCGGCCCGGGTGGTGATCTCGCCCCAGGAGGCCAGCGCGGTCCACCCTTCGAAGTTGTTGACGTCCGGCTGCGTGGCCGCCAGTACCGGTTTCGCGTCGGCGATCGATTCGATGAACGGCGCGTGGAAGTGGTCGTAGCCGAAGATGACGTCGACGCCGATGCTCTCGGCGTGCAGGACGGCACGCCGCCAGGTGGCGTAGTCAGGGGTGTCAGCGGGCTGAATCTGCACGGCGACGCGCACGGGGTAGGTCATGCACGCGACAAGCCCGGCTCACCGGGATTTATTCCGGCGCTACTTCGGCGGTAGGGATTTCGCGTGGTCGACGCCGCGGGCGACCCAGCTCTGCAGCTGACGCTTCGTCCGCACCCCGGCGTCACCGATCCGGATCCAGCCGCGAGTTTCCCGCCCCGCCATGATCATCGGTGCGGTGTGTTCGCGTGCCAGCAGGCCGGCGGTGGCCTCCGGCGGTACTCGCACCATCAGACCGCCCTGACCGCTGGCGCACACGGCCATGTTGCCGTTGATCAGGAATGCCAGACCGCCGAACATCCGCTTCTCGTCGACGCCGGGTTCGGTGGCGAGCAGTTCCCGCAGGCGGTTCGCGAGATCTTCGTCGTAGGGCATAGCCAGAAATTACTACGCCCAGCAGACACAAAATCGCCCCAATTCGGCTGAATAGGGGCGACTTTGTGTCTTGTCGAGCGTCAGGCCGCGGCGGTGGCTGCCTCGGTGGCCGGCTCCAACGCCTGCGCGACGATGTCGGCGACGTCCGTCATCGACTTCACGGTCAGCGCCTCGAGCACCTCGGCCGGGACGTCGTCCAGGTCGGCCTCGTTGCGCTGCGGGATGAAAACCGTTGACAGCCCGGCCCGTTGCGCGGCCAAGAGCTTCTGCTTGACGCCGCCGATGGGCAGCACCCGCCCGTTCAGGGTGACCTCGCCGGTCATCCCGACATCCGAGCGGACCTGCCGTCCGGTGGCCATGGACACCAGCGCGGTGACCATCGTGACGCCAGCGGACGGACCGTCCTTGGGCACCGCGCCGGCCGGCACGTGCACGTGGATCTTGCGGTTCAGCGCCGCGGGATCCACGCCCAGCTGTTCGGCATGGCTACGCACGTAGGACAGCGCGATCTGCGCCGACTCCTTCATCACGTCGCCCAGCTGACCGGTCAGCTGCACGCTCGGCTCGCCCTCGGTCGACCCGGCTTCGATGTAGAGCACATCGCCGCCCAGGCCCGTCACCGCCAGTCCGGTCGCCACGCCCGGCACGGCGGTACGTTCCGCCGATTCCGGGGTGAACCGCGGACGGCCAAGGTAGCCAACCAGATCCGGCTCATCAATGGTCAACGCCTCGTCGGAGGCAAACAGCTTGGTGGTCGCCTTACGCAACGCCTTGGCCAGCAGCCGCTCGAACTGCCGCACACCGGGCTCCCGGGTGTAGTCCGCGGCGATCTTGCGCAGCGCCGCGTCGGTGACCGTGACCTCCTCGGGGGTCAGCGCCGCGCGGTCGCGCTGCCGGGGCAGCAGGTACTCGCGGGCGATGGCGACCTTGTCGTCCTCGGTGTAGCCGTCGATCTGCACCAGCTCCATCCGGTCCAGCAGGGCCGAGGGGATGTTCTCGATCACGTTGGCCGTGGCCAGGAACACCACGTCGGACAGGTCCAGATCCAGGTCCAGGTAATGGTCGCGGAACGTGTGGTTCTGCGCGGGGTCCAGGACCTCCAACAGGGCGGCCGACGGGTCGCCCCGGTAGTCGGAGCCGACCTTGTCGATCTCGTCGAGCAGCACGACCGGGTTCATCGAACCGGCCTCGCCGATCGCCCGGACGATCCGGCCGGGCAGCGCGCCGACGTAGGTGCGCCGGTGCCCGCGGATCTCGGCCTCATCGCGCACGCCACCCAGGGCGACGCGAACGAACTTGCGGCCCAATGCCCGTGCCACCGATTCACCCAGTGACGTCTTGCCGACGCCGGGCGGGCCGGCCAGCACCATCACGGCGCCGGAGCCGCGGCCGCCGACGACCTGCAGACCGCGCTGGGCGCGACGCGAGCGGACGGCCAGGTACTCGACGATGCGGTCCTTGACGTCGTCCAGCCCGTGGTGGTCGGCATCCAGGATGTCGCGGGCTGCCGTCAGGTCGGTCGAGTCCTCGGTGCGGGTGTTCCAGGGCAGGTCCAGGACGGTGTCCAGCCAGGTGCGGATCCAGCCGCCCTCGGGGCTCTGCTCGCTGGAGCGTTCCAGCTTGCCGACCTCGCGCAACGCGGCCTCCCGGACCTTCTCCGGCAGGTCGGCCGCCTCGACACGGGCCCGATAATCGTCGGATCCGTCCGGCTCGTCTTCGCCCAGTTCCTTGCGAATGGCGTTGAGCTGTTGGCGCAGCAGGAACTCCTTCTGCGTCTTCTCCATGCCCTCGCGGACGTCCTGCGAGATCTTGTCGCTGACTTCGACCTCGGCCAGATGCTCGGAGGTCCAGTCGATCAGGAGACGGAGCCGACGATCCGCGTCACTGGTTTCCAGCAGTTGGCGCTTCTGGACGTCGGACAGATACGACGCGTAGCCGGCGGTGTCCGCCAGCGCCGACGGGTCGGTGATCTTGTTGACCACGTCGACGATCTGCCACGCCTCGCGGCGTTGCAGCATGGCCAGCAGCAGTTTCTTGTACTCCGCGGCGAGTGCCTTGGTGTCCTCGTCTGCCTCGGCCGCCGTTATCTCATCGACCTCGACCCACAGCGCTGCGCCCGGCCCGGTGGTTCCGGAGCCGATGTGGGCGCGGCTCTCACCGCGCACGACGGCAGCGGCACCGCCGCCGGGGATGCGGCCCACCTGCACGATCGACGCGATGACGCCGTGGGTGGGGTATCGATCGTCCAGGCGTGGGGCGATCAAGAGCTTGCCGGTCGGGGTGGCCTGCGCCGCGTCCACCGCGGCACGCGCGGCGTCGTCGAGTTCGATCGGCACCACCATTCCCGGCAGCACGATCGGCTCGCTGACAAACAGGACCGGCACAGATTTGGCTTCAGCCATCAATCCTCCAAAGTTCAGTCTGACCGACTCAACCTTGAACGATTCCAGTTTGTTCCCCTCGTTCGGCGTCGCACACAAAGCAGCGAGCCTGCCGCCGGGGGGGTGGCGACAGGCTCGCTGTTGTTTCGGGTGGATCAGCCGGCGGACGGAGTTGCTCCCAGAACCCGCTGCATGTCCGGGATCATCTGCTGCAGCTGCTGTCCCCAGTAGCCCCAGCTGTGCGTACCGTTCGCGGGGAAGTTGAACACGCCGTTGCGTCCACCAGCCGCGAGGTAGTTGTCCATGAAGGTCTTGTTGGTGCGCAACGTGAATCCTTCGAGGAACTGCGCGGCCATCAGGTTGCCACCGCCACCGGAGGTGTCGAGATCCGACGGCGTACCGGTGCCGCAGTAGATCCAGATCCGGGTGTTGTTGGCGACCAGCTGGTTGATGTTGACCATCGGGTCGTTGCGGCGCCACGCCGGATCGGACGACGGTCCCCACATGCTCTGCGCGTTGAACCCGCCCGCGTCGTTCATCGCCAGACCGATCAGCATCGGCCACCAGCCCTCGGAGGGGTTCAGGAAGCCGGACAGCGATGCGGCGTAGGTGTACTTCTGCGGGTAGTAGATCGAGTAGGTCAGCGATGCGCTACCGGCCATCGACAGACCGACGACGGCGTTGCCGTTCGGGTCGACCCCGTAGTTGGCGGCCAGGTACGCCGGCAGCTCCTGGGTCATGAACGTTTCCCACTTGTAGGTGTAGTTCTGCCCGTTGCCCTGCGACGGCTGGTACCAGTCGGTGTAGAAGCTGGACTGTCCGCCGACCGGCATGACGGTCGACAGGCCCGAGCCGTACAGCCACTCGAACGCCGGGGTGTTGATGTCCCAGCCGTTGTAGTCGTCCTGGGCGCGCAGGCCGTCGAGCAGGTACACCGCGTGCGGGCCACCGCCCTGGAATTGGATACGGATATTGCGTCCCATCGCGGCGGACGGGACATCGAGATAGAGGACCGGGAGTCCGGGCTTGGAGAAGGCGGCCGCGGTCGCCGACCCGCCGACGACACCAATCAGGCCGGGCAGAGCGAGTGCGGCCACGAAGGCTGCGGCCACGCGGCGCAACCATGTGCCTCGCAACTTATCGACGATCTTCATGACGGAAACCATCACCTTTCGTACGTGTTTCACAACCGGAGGTGAGCTGTGTGCCGGTAGCTAATCACGGTGCGTAGCGCGGACTCGGCACGCGCGGCGGTGTGGCATATCGCGGTTCGCTAACGATCAGGCGACGCGGCGGACTCGGGATACTCAGTACCGCAACGGCTTTGACCTGGCGTCAATAACGGAAAGATCACGCGGAGGCAACGGTACAGTTGAGGCGTGGCCCCGTTCGATCTGCAACGCTTCGTCGATGCCCAGGACCGGGTGTACCACCAGGTGCTCGCCGAGTTGCGGGCCGGCGCCAAACGCAGCCACTGGATCTGGTTCATCTTTCCTCAGCTCGGTGCGCTCGGAAGTAGTTCCACCGCAAAGCGTTTCGGTATCTCATCGCTGGCCGAAGCGCAGGCATACCTGGCGCACCCGACGCTCGGGCCACGACTGCGGCAGTGTGCCCGCCTGGTGGCGGCGATCGAAGGCCGCTCTGTCGATGAGATCTTCGGCTGGCCGGACAATCTCAAGGTGCGCTCGTCGATGACGCTGTTCGCGGCGGCCACCGATGACAACGCCGATTTCGTGGCGGTGCTTGACAGGTTCTACGGCGGCGAGCGGGACACCCGGACACTCGAGCTGCTATAGCGGCCGCAGCACCAGCCAGCCCTGAGGTGGGACCACCACCTCGTCGACGATCTCCTCGGGGGGTGCCGCGGTGCCGCCCACCAACTGGGCCTGCCCACCGGTGAGCTTGGCCACCGGCAGCGGCATCGGCGCGTCGTCGATGTTGAGCGCGACGATCAGGGCGTCGTCGCCGGTGCGGGTCTCATAGGCATAACCGCGGTTGTCCACTTGCAGTGCAGTGGTTTTCGCTTCGTGCAGCCAGGGATTTCGGCGGCGCAGGCCGATCAGGTACTGGTGCAGGTTCCAGGTCTCGCGCCCCGCGGCGTCCAGCGGGACGGGTGGCGTTCCGAACTCGGGCCGCACCGCGTCGTCGCCGCCGGCCCGTTCTTCCTTGACGCCTCGGTAGCCGAGTTCGTCACCGGCGTAGATGCTGGGGACACCGCCGGTGGTGAACAGCAGCACCAGGGCGTGGGCCACCTGCTCGGGGCGGTCCAGCTTGCTGGCGATCCGGGTGACGTCGTGGTTGCCGACGAAGGTCAGCGGCGCAAATCGGGTCAGGAAGTCGTTGTGGCGCTGCAGCGCCCAGTCCAGCTCATGGAAGTTGCCGTCGTTGAGGCTGCTCCAGATCGCCTTCCACAGTTCGTACTGGGTCACCGAGTCGACACCGCTGCCGTCGACGAACGCGACGTAGTCACCGTGGATCACCTCGGCGACGAACCAGGCGTCGGGGTGGGTTTCGCGGACCCGCGGGAGCACCTGCGCCCAGAACGACTCCGGTACCGCGTACGCCGCGTCGAGGCGCCACCCGTCGGCGCCCCGGGCCAGCCAGTGGCTCATCACGTCGACGGTGTAGTCGACGACGGCCGGGCTCTTGTGGTTGAGGGTGATGAGCTCGCCGTGGCCCTCGAAGGTGTGGAAGTGGCCGGGGCGGCCGCGAAACCATGATCGTGCGTCGGCGTCGCCGCCCTCGACGGCGCGCCGGTAGCGCTCGAATTCCGTTCCCACATGGTTGAACACGCCGTCGAGTAGGACCCGTAGGCCACGTTGATGTGCTTCGGAGACAAGGTGGTCGAAGTCGTCATCGTCACCGAGTCGCGGGTCGATGCGGAAGTGATCGGTGGTGTCGTATCCGTGGGTGCGGGAGGCGAAGACGGGCCCCAGCGCGATCCCGGAGGTCCCGAGTTCGACGGCATGGTCGAGCCAGTCGACGAGGCGGCGGAGTCGGTGCTCATCGGGACCCGGCGGTTCGGCGGCGGGGAAGGCGCCGACGAAACCGAGCGGATAGACGTGCCACCAGATCGCGTGGCGCACCCAGTCGCTCATGGCGCGAACTTCGCGGCATAGAGGGCCATCATCTCGTCGCGGTACTCGGGGGCCGGGCCGTCGACCGTCAGCTGCGGGGCGACCGCGGTGATCGGCAGGGTGGCCACCGGTGGCAGCGGTGCCTGCCAGTCGGTGAGCCAGTCGGCCAGCTGGGCTCCCGCGACGGCAAACACGATGCGGCCCAAGCCAACCCAGGCGTGTGCGGCCGCGCACATCGGGCAGTGTTCGCCGGAGGTGTAGACGGTGGCGCGGGCCCGCTGATCGGGGGAGAGGTTCGCGGCGGACCATTGTGCGATTGCGAGTTCGGGATGGGCGGTGGCGTCACCGCCTGCGACGTGATTGTGGTCCTCGAACAGGACCGTGCCGTCGGCGTCGACCAGGATCGAGCCGAACGGCTCGTCACCGGCGTTCAGCGCGGTGCGGGCCAGCTCGACGCAGCGGCCGAGCCGCCGGATGTCTTGGTCGTCGAGCGCCACGCCCTCACCTTACGCAACCGGTGTCGGTGGATGGCGGAAGCGCCAAAGGTCCAGCAACCGCATCGGATCCACCGGTGAACCGGGCCGGCTGCGCGCCAGTGGGTAACAGGCGAATCCGACGAACAGCGCGATCAGGTGCCCGACCGGGGTGAACGTGGGGCTGATCAGCACCGCGCCCACGCAGTAGGCGAGTGCGATGAACAGGTACAGCCAGCGCCACGGCCGCGCGATGTGATAGGTCAGCAGACCGCCGATGCCGACGGCGAAGTAGCTGACGCCGATGTCGCGGGCGTTGAGGTAGCGCGGTGAGATCATCGCCTCCTGGATCTGCCAGTACAGATAGCCCTCACTGGCGTAGGTGGCGACGATGTGGGCGATCAGCCCGGCGATCACGAAGCGCAGCCGGCCCAGCCAGCGTTCGGCCGGGGCAAGGAAGAGGCAGAACATCACCAGATACGGCCACCACGCCGCGCCGTCGAGCCACAGCAGGCTGGTGATGAGCACCCGGATCGGGTCGGAGGCGAGGTGGTGGAGGTTGGTCGAGTCTTTGCGCAGCAGCTCCAGCAGATGCCAGTGCGGCAGCAGGTGCTGGGCGATGGTCGTCAGGAACAACACCGCCAGCCAGCCGAACGTCACCGGTGCGGTGCCGATGAAATGTACGACCCGGCCGGGCCAGCCCCGCCGGGTCGGGAGGACCGGCGAGGGAGGTTCCAGGCCGTCGTGCACCTGTCGAGATTACTGCCTCAGTTGCAGCAGTCCGTGCTGACGACCTCTAGGCGGCACAGGCACGACGCGAGGATCGGGACGTCGGCGCGGGCTCTGGCCAGTTCGAGCTGGCGGCCGATGATGCCGGCCTCCTCGGTGCGCCCCAGCCGCTGCAGGCATTCGTGGTAGCCGTGCAGACTCCAGACGTTGCCGGGGTGCTGGCAGGGCCGGCTCAATGTCGGATCCAGCCCGAGGTCGGCGGCGTACACCGCGGCGGCATCTTCGACCTTGCCTTGTTCCAGCAGCAGCGCACCATAGGCGTGCCGGGTCGGCTGCATCCAGCCCCACGGTTCGTCATAGGGGAGCTCGTCGTCGAGTGCGATCGCCCGCCGCAGATGCTCGAAGGCCGCATCGAAATCGCCCTCCCGATAGGCGATCTCACCGTCGAGCATCGCCGCGGCGACGGCCAGGATGTCGCGGCTGGTGTTGTTGAACAGGTACCGCGATTCCGGGACGCGGGCATAGGCCGCGGCGAATGCCTCGCGCTCGGCCGTTGCCTGGGCCAGCTGTCCCTTCGCCGCATGCGCGACCCCGCGCCCGTAGTGAATGGTTGCCGTTGTCGTGCAATACAACTCGGTGTCGGCGGGCAGGGGCTCGGCGATCAGCTCGTCCCAGCGGCCGAATCGGATCAGCACGTGCACCCGTAGCGGAACGAACGCTTCCAGCCAGTCGGCCATCGGCGGCGACTCGATGGTGAGCAGGTCGGGGGTCAGCTGCCCGGACAGCTCGTCGGCGGCCGCCAGTGCGATCTGCGACTGGCCGGCGAACATCGCCGAATAGACGATGAAGTGCAGATCGTGCGCCCGGTAGAGCGAATAGAAGTTCAGCGGCCCGGCGTGTGCGACGAATCGGCGATCCGCCGCCACCGCGGATTGGTTGGCCAGCACCGAATCTCGGTAGTTCCCGCACAGCACGTCGATGTGCGAGGGCATGTGCTGCAAATGGCCGGCGTCGGGCACCAGGCCGCGCAGCAGGTCGGCGGCCGGCAGCGCGTCCTCGGGATGGGCTGACATCTCCATCGCGTGGATGTAGAGGTGCAACACACCGGGATGGGCGCGCCCGGCGTCGGTGCGCAGCGCCGCGTCCAGCAGGGCCTTGGCCTCCACCACCCGCGAACCGGGGGCCGGCTCCCCGGTTGCGGTGTCCCACAACGCCCAAGCCGTGATGTTCACCAGCGCATCGGCGGTCAGCGCCAGGACGTCGGCGTCGTCGGGGTACGCCCCTGCCAGCTCGGCCATGGCCTCGGCATAGGCGACATGACCTGCTGCCAGAGCGTCGGCGTCGTCGGGATCATCGGTGGGGAACCGGGTTGTCAGCGCCGCGATCAGGGCGTGCTCGACGACGCTGCCGCGGCTCGAGGCGGCAAGCTCCAGTTCCATGCGGGCCCGGGCCAGCGACGCGGCCAGGTCGACGGGATCGAAGGCGTCCCAACCCTTGTTGTAGTTCGGGCCGATCGCGTACGCGATACCCCACCGCGCGATCGCGAGATCGGCGTCGAGCGCCAACGCCCGTTCGAAGCAGGTGATCGCTTCCTCGTGGTTGAAGGCGTACGCCCACACCAGTCCGCGGTCGAACCACACCTGCGCCTGCGGCGACGGGGTGTCGACGTGCCGGTGGTAGTCACCGAGGTTGTAATACGGCTCGGTGTCGCCGAGCGGAACCGCCATGCTGCACACCCTAGGTCAGTGCCGCGACTGCGGATACCGTTGCAACCGACCAGAACGAAAGGGTGCACACGTGATTCGCTGCGTGCGGTTGTTCACCGGAGCCGACGAGCAGTCCCACGTCGAGATCGGCCGTCTCGACCTGACGCCGGGTCGCAACGACGACCTGGTGTCCGCGGCGATGTCGTCGACGAAGGTGACGGCGGAGGAGACCGCCAGCGGCGGCACGCTGGCCTGGCACACCGCACCGGTGCGCCAGCTCGTCGTCACGCTCGCCGGCACGCTGGCGTTCACCACCCGAGACGGCGAGGAGTTCACCCTCGCCCCCGGCGACGTGCTGCTGGCCGAGGACACCGTCGGTTCCGGTCATCAGTGGCGCCTGGTCGACGCCGACCCGTGGCGCCGGCTCTACATCGTGCTCGCCGACGGAACCGAAGTCCCGTTCGTCGCTGACTGACCCCGGACTGACCCTCAGTGCCCGGCGACGATGTCGGCTTCGTCGACGGTCACCGGCTCCTTGGCCGCGGGCAGCAGCGAATACAGCAGGCACACCACCGCGAAGAACAGATAGCCCAGCGCCACTTGGGGATTGGCGGCCCATGCGATCTCGGGCGCGTGGATCAGGCCGACGAACGACAGTGCGGCGGCCACCACCGACGCCAGTGCGGCGTAGCGGAACTTCTTCTCCAGGATGAACGTCACCATGGTGCCCAGCAGCAGGCCGACCAGGATGGCGCCCTCGCCGAGCGTCTGCAGACCGTCGTAGACCACACCGGCGCCACCGAGGGCGTCCATGCCGACCTTGGCCGCCGACGTTCCGGCTGCGTTCAGCGCGTTGTCGATCAGCCCGCTGGCCCATTGGGCGAGGTTGGGCAGCAGTGCCGCGACGACCGCCACCGCGTGTAGCCGCGGCACGGCCTGGAAGGCCTGAGCGCCGATCAGCAGACCGATGTAGAGCAGGATCGGCACGATCGCGGGCACCGGCAGCAGTGCGGCCAGCACCCCGAACAGCCCGAGGAAGCACAGCAGGCCGATCACCACGCCGCTGGCCAGCGAGTAACCCGCGCGGCCGCCGGCGTCCTTCCACCCAGGGTGACCGATGTAGACCGCAGGCGGGAACGGTGAGCCGAACGCCGAACCGATCACCGCGCCTGCGCCGTCGGCCAGCAGCACGCTGCGCAGGTTGTAGTTGTCACCCGCGGCGGCCGCGCTCTCCACGTTGCTCATCGCCTCGGTGAAGTTGTAGACGCCCAACGGGATTGCGGTGCCGAGCAGCGGTGCCAGGTGGGCAAGTCCGGACCCCAACAGGTCGAGGCGAAGGTCGGGGATGCCGATTGCGATGTCGGCGACGGCCTGGCTGACATCGGGTGCCGACATGAATCCACCGATCCAGCCGATCGCGGTGCCGACCAACAGCGCCACCAGACCGACGGGGATGTTGCCCGGCAGCTTCACGTCGGTGAAGAACCCGATCAGGATGATCGCCAGGACCGGCAGGCCGATCCACGCGGCCTCCCACATCTGGGCGGCCGGGCGCATCGAGATGAACGTGATCGAGATGCCGGCCAGGGTCCCCAGCATCGCCGCGCGCGGGGTGAGCTTGCGAATGTAGGGCCCCACGAAGCCGCCGATGATCACGATCACGCCGATCATGAACGCCCAGGCCAACCCGGCCTTCCACGCTTCGATGGGATTCTTGGTGGCCAGGTAGACCGGCAGCATCACGACGAAGACCACGATGAACATGTGCGGCACACTCGGCCCGTACGGCAGCGCGGTGACGTCGTCGCGGTTCTCTTTCCGCGCCAGTCGTCGTGCCAGGAACGTGTAGTAGAGGTTGCCCAGCACGAGGGCCACACCGAGCGCGGGCAGAACGGTCCCCAGCACGTCGTCGGCGGGCAGCTTGACGACGCCGATCATCAGCGTGGTCAGGGTCAGGACGTTGACCAGAATGTTGAACCCCAGCCCGAAGAACGCGTTGAGATCGCCTCGGGTCCACCACGGGATCTTCAGCTCGCTCGGCGGTGTCGCGGGCTCGGTGACGTCGGTGCTCATCGGCATGCCTTTCTGGCGCGTCGGGACATCGAGCGCTACCTGGAGATTCTCGACGCTCGCATTCCAACCAGGGGTCAGTTGTGTGTCATTCGTGTTAGTCCGCAGCGGGACCCTGGTTCGACACCGCGCAGGGGTCGTGCTCTAGTGCTGAGGTGCTGGAGTTCACCGTCGAGGACCTGTCCGCCGAGGACATCGAACGGCTGCGGGCGATCTACGAACCGCTGGCGGTATCGGTGCGTGAGCTGGTCGACGCGACGATCCGCACCGAGGTGGACGCCGAGACCGTCGCCGCGGTGAAGGCCGATATCGACGCGGCGACGGCCCGGCTGCGGAGCAAGCAGATCGACGGCGCATTCGGGGTGAAACGGACCCCGTCGGGGCGGAGCATCAGTTGGGGCAATGCCGTGATCGGTCTGCGCAATCCGACCGCCCCGCCGCTGGTGATCCACCGCGATGAGGACGACCGGCGCTGGGCCGACTTTCACCTCGGTGCGGCCTACGAAGGCCCGCCCGGGCATGTGCACGGGGGAGTGTCGGCGCTGATTCTGGATCACGTGCTCGGCGAGGCGGCCAGTCCCGACGCCAAACCGCGCTTCACCGGCAGCATCACCGTGCGGTACCTGCGGGCCTGTCCGCTTGGTCCGCTGCACTCGGAGGCTCAGATCACCCGCGTCGACGGCGTGAAAACCTTTGTCTCCGGCTATATCTCCGACGCCGAGGGCATCACCGTCGAAGCCGACGGCGTCTTCATCACTCCGCGCTGGCTGCGCGACTGACTGCGGTAGGTTCCAGCCATGGAGAAGGTGATAGTCACACTGCGGACCGCGGCCGCCGACGACGAGTGGGCCGAACAACTGCGGGGTCCGGTCGCGCAGGAACTGCTCGCGCTCGGGCTGCCGGGGCTGACGATCAACGTCCGCGACCGTGATGTTCGCGAGTCGATGATGACGTTGACGACGCTGGATCCGCCGGTGCAGGGACTGATCAGTGTGTGGACGCAGCAGTACTACGGCGATCAGATGCTGATGGCGCTGGAGCTGCTGGGCCACTACGCCGAGGAGATCGCCGCCTACTTGGTGACCGAGTCGGCTCCGTTGCCGCCGCCGTCGACCCAGCCCGGCGAGCGGTCGCCCGGGCTGGCCAACATGGCGCTGCTGCGCAGGCCCGCCGACATGGACGAGCGCACCTGGTTGGCCCGCTGGCACGGCAATCACACGCCGGTGGCGATCGCCACCCAGTCGACGTTCACCTACGTGCAGAACTATGTGGTGCGCGCGATCACCGAGGACGCCCCGGTACTCAACGCGATCGTCGAGGAGCATTTCCCCATCGAGGCGGTGGGGAGCCTGCACGCGTTCTTCGGCGCGGCCGATGATGCCGACCTGCAGAGCCGCATGGAGCAGATGGTCGCCAGCACAGCGGCATTCGGTGCCAACGTGAACATCGACGCGGTGCCCACCAGCCGCTACAACTTCCGCAGCCCGTTTTCGGCATGACCACCCTCGACGAGGCAGTCGCGCTCGCGCAGGCCGACCGGGGTCTCGCGGTGGTTGCGACACTGCGCGCCGACAACACCATTCAGGCGTCATTGGTGAACGCGGGGATCGTCGCGCACCCGGCCACCGGCGAACCGGTACTGGGGTTCGTGACCTATGGCCGGGTCAAGCTGGCGAACCTGCGGGCCCGGCCCGCGGTGACGTTGACGTTCCGCGCCGGCTGGCAGTGGGCGTCGGTGGAGGGGCGCGCCGAACTCGCCGGCCCCGACGACCAGCCGCAGTGGCTTGCGTCGGCGGACCAGCTGCGGCTGTTGTTGCGCGAGGTGTTCACCGCGTGCGGTGGCACGCACGACAACTGGGATGAATACGACCGCACGATGACCGAGCAGGGCCGCGTGGTCGTGTTGGTGGCGCCGACCCGGGTGTACTCCAACGGTTGACAATTCTTGTCGGTGGGTCGAACTAGTGTTCGAAGTATGGTTTCGATCGACGGCCTGCTGGAGGCGCTCGACGATGTCGTAGAGGCCTTGGCTGCAGTCGATCTCGATGTCCTGGACCCGCCGGATCGGTTCAGGGTCTTGGAGCGGTTGGAGACCGCGCGCCGTCGTCAGGTCGCGGTGTCGCACGCCCTGACCGCGCGGTTGGCGCAGTTCGAGGGCTGCCCGCCGGTGCCGATCACGCTGGCGGATGTGTTGCGGATCAGTCCGCGGGAGGCCAAGCGTCGCTTGCGGGATGCCGAGCAGGTGGCACCGCGTCGGGCGTTGACCGGTGAGCCGTTGGCGCCGCTGCTGCCGGACACCGCGGCGGCCTGGCACGCCGGGCAGTTGGATGGTGAGCATCTGCGGGTGATCCAGAAGTTCTTCCGCGATCTGCCCGACCACGTCCCGGCGGTGGAGGTGGAGAAGGCCGAACGCACACTGGCCGGCCACGCCCAAACGATGCGGCCCGACCAGTTGGAGAAGATCGCCCACCGGTTGGCGCTGCACCTCAACCCCGACGGGAAGTTCTCCGAGGAGGACCGCGCCCGTAAACGCGGGTTCGTCTGGTGCGGTGGACAAGGCGTGGACGGGATGAGTGTGGGCCGGCTGATCGCCACGCCGGAGTTGCGGGCCCTGCTCGACGGGTGGTTCACCAAGTTCGCCGCACCCGGGATGTGCAACCCCGCCGACCAGACCCCCACCCTGGCCCCGTCGAACGAGGTGGCCGACCGTGATTTGCGTAGCCACGGCCAACGTCAGCACGATGCGTTGACCGCACTGGTGCGGGGTCAGCTCGGTGACCCGAAACTCGGTCAGCACAACGGGTTACCGGTGACGGTGATGGTCTCGGCCACCCTGCAGGACCTTCAGGCCGCGACCGGGCATGGGGTCACCGCCACCGGAACCCTGCTGCCGATCCCCGACGTCATCCGGATGGCCAGCCACGCTTATCACTACCTGGCCCTGTTCGACGGGGTGCGCGGGCAGGCGTTATGGCTGGGCCGCACCAAACGCGTGGCCTCGGCTGATCAGCGGATCATGTTGCACAGCAAGGACCGCGGCTGCACCCGCCCCGGCTGCGACAAACCGGGATACCTCACCGAAGTCCACCACGTAGACGAGTGGGCCCAGGGCGGGCTGACCAACATCGACAAGCTCACCCTGGCGTGCCCCGCTGATCACCGACTCCTCGATCACGGCTGGAAAACCCGAAAACTCGCCGACGGCGACACCGAATGGATCCCACCGCCGCACCTACCCATGCTGCGCGGCGGCGTCAACACCTACCACCACCCCGAACGACTGCTGGGGAGCTAGGTCTCACCTGCCGGGCTGTGGCTGCACGCCGCAGCGTGCCGCACCGTTAGGGTGTGCCGCGTGACGCTGCTCATCGACGACGAGAACCGGGTTCGCACGATCACCCTCAATCGCCCGGACGCCCTCAACGCCTTCAACGAGGCGCTCTACGACGCCACCGCTGAGGCACTGCTCGCCGCGGCCGAGGATCCCGAGGTCGCCGTCGTCATGATCACCGGAGCGGGCCGCGCATTCAGCGCCGGCCAGGATCTGGGCGACATGCAGGAGCGCATCACCAATCCCGACTTCGTCCAGGGCGCACACGGATTCCCGGGCCTGATCACCGCGCTGAGCCAGTTCCCCAAGCCGCTGATCTGCGCGGTCAACGGGGTCGGCCTTGGTATCGGCACCACGATCCTGGGCTACGCCGACCTGGCGTTCATGTCGTCGACGGCGCGGCTGAAGTGCCCCTTCACCAGCCTGGGGGTAGCTCCCGAGGCGGCGTCGTCATATCTGTTGCCGCAGTTGATCGGTCGGCAGAACGCGGCGTGGCTGCTGATGTCCTCAGAGTGGGTGGATGCCGCGGAAGCACTGCGCATGGGTCTGGTCTGGCGGGTCAGTGAGCCCGACGAGCTGATCGCCGACGCCCGAAAGCACGCCGAAGTGCTTGCCTCCCGGCCTATTTCGAGCCTGATGGCGGTGAAGCAGACGATGACCGAACCGGCCCGGCCCGAGATCGCCGCCGCGACGGCGCGGGAGAATGCGTTCTTCGAGAAGTTGATGGGTGCTGCGGCCAACGCCGAGGCGCTGGCGGATTTCCACCGCGGAAAGGCCTAGATCAGCTCGCCCGGGCCGTGTCGCCGAGGGACGCGAAATGCTGTTCGATGATGGCTCGCACCGTGCGACGGCACCGGCCGCAGTCGCCTCCGGCGCCGCAGGCCGCGGCGACCTGCTTGGATGTGCACGCCCCGCGGGCAACGGCCTCGGTGACCGTGGCGCTGGTCGCCCCCGCGCAGAGGCATACGTACATCAGCGATTCACTCTCGTCGCAGGGCGGTGTCGCACACCGGTCATATTAGCCGAGACTAACCTTAGTTAGGTACCCCTACAACATGCCGTCTCATCCAGCTGAACAAAACCGCCATCGTCCTTGCATTAGGGTGATTCCGGCTGCCAGTCGGGCGGCGTGAGTGGGGAGACGTCATGCAAGGTGATCCGGAAGTTCTTCGCTTGCTCAATGAGCAGCTGACCAGCGAACTGACCGCCATCAATCAGTACTTCCTGCACTCCAAGATGCAGGACAACTGGGGATTCACCGAGCTGGCCAAGCACACCCGCGACGAATCCTTCGACGAGATGCGCCACGCGGAGGCCATCACCGATCGAATTCTGCTGCTCGACGGCCTGCCCAACTACCAACGACTCGGCTCGCTGCGCGTCGGGCAGACCCTGCGTGAGCAGTTCGAGAGCGACCTGGCCATCGAGTACGAGGTGGTCGCCCGGCTCAAGCCGGCCATCATCGTGTGCCGCGAGAAGCTGGACTCCACCACGGCCAATCTCTTCGAAGAGATCGTGGCCGACGAGGAACACCACATCGATTACCTCGAGACGCAGCTCGAGTTGATGGACAAGCTGGGCGTGGAGCTGTACTCCGCGCAGTGCGTGTCACGACCCCCGAAGTGACCTACGGCCGGTCTTCGGCCCGCCACGCGTAGACCATGCACACTTCGCTCTGCACGGCGCCGTAACGCTCGCGCTCACTGGCAAACCAATACGTTGTGAACCCCTGCGCTTCGAGCATGTCGATGATGACGTCTTTGGTGGCGAAGTACTCCACTTCCAACACCACCTGACGGACCATGTCCCACTGGGTCGGCGTGATGCCCTGCAGCACTGCGACTTCGGCGCCCTCGACATCGAGCTTCAGGATGTCGATGCGCGTCAGGCCGTACTCCTCGATGACCGACGACAGCGGGACCAGGGTGGCCGTCACCGTGGTGGTGCGGCACATCCACGCGACCACCGGGCGCACCGCGGCCCGGCGCACGGCGAGCGGAGCGACCGGGATGAAGCCCGCCACATCGGCCACGAACCGGTCCAGCCGCTGGCGTGCGAACTGCGCATCCCGCGTGCTCCACAGGGAGAAGTTCGGGTGGTGCTGAAACACCACCGTCTCGTTCGTCGCGGACAGGCCGCGGTTGATCGGGTGGATCATCAGGGACGCACCGGGCCGGGCGCCCATTGCGGCCGCGTACTCACCGCGATTGGCGGCCTCGGCGTTGACCGCCAGCACCGAGTAGGTGGTGGGCATCGGCTCGAACGCGAACACCTCCGCCTCACCGCGGCAGCGCAGCGCCGCGAACAAGGTGAACATGCCGATGTTCGCGCCGGCGTCCACAACGACTGCGCCGGGCCGGAAGTCGATGTGGTCGCCCTTGGCGTAGACCGAGTCCGCGCCGAAGATCTCCGGGTACAGGAAGTTGGTTTCGATTCGCTGCCACTGATGAATTCGCATGCCGTTGGGCAGCGTCACCGGTGTGCCGCCCGGTCTCGTCCGCAGCCTCGTTGCGGCCAGCCAGCCCGCCGCCAGAACCACCGCCCCCGCGAGACTGCCGATCATCGCGCGCAGGCCTGGAAGATAGTTCACCCGGGTATTGTCGCTGAGCTCAAGCCCGGTCGGCGAAAAACTAGAACACGTTCCAGATCGGGGTGACGCGGCGTACCATCACGCCATGAGCCGAATCGGAAACTTCCCTGACGACGACGTCGCGGGCTGGATCGTCAAGTCTCCTGACCTGGGAACGGCGATGGCCGCCTTCTCCCACGCGGTGTACAGCGACAAGAACCGGCTGCCGATGCGGGTGCGTGAACTCGCCCGCGCGGTGATCGCCCAGGACAACGAATGCGTCTTGTGCCAGAACACCCGGGACGCCGACGGGCCGGCGGCCGGTGTGGACGAGGAGCTCTACGACCACGTGCTGGAGTGGAAGACGTGGGAGGGCTACAGCGAGCAGGAGCGCATCGCCGCGGAGTTCGCCCACCGGTTCGGAACCGACTGGGCCAAGCTCAAATACGACGACGACTTCTGGGATCGGGCTCGTGAGCATTTCTCCGACGAGCTAATGGCCGACCTCACGCTGTCCTGCGCGATGTGGGTGGGCATGGGCCGCATGCTCAGCACGCTGGACATCGGTCAGAGCTGCAAGCTGACCTTGCCGAGCCGCGCATAGCGGCTATCCGTCGCATCCGGCCGGTGCGGTCGGCACAATGGCTGCCATGACCACACCGCCGGCCGGCGCACCCATCGGGCAATTGGACGCCGACGGCGTCGACACCGTCGTCGGAACCTTCGTCAATCCGGCCGGCTTGACCCATGCCAAGACCGTGCCGGTCCGCCGGGTCAACGCGTTCGCCGATCCCGGGCTGGGCTTCAGTCCGGTCACCCACGGCTTCGCCATCGACCGTGCCGGGATCGCGTTCGCCCCGGGGATCAGCGTCGTCGGTGACCAACGGATCCGCATCGATCTCGACGCGCTGCGGGTCATCGGCGATGGCCTCGCGTGGGCGCCGGCCTCGTTCTTCGACCAGGACGGCAACCCCGTCCCGGCGTGCGCGCGCGGGACTCTCGGACGCATCGAGGCCCGGTTGGCCGACGCCGGCCTGCAGGCGTTGGTCGGCCACGAGATCGAGTTCCTGCTGGTCGATCCCGAGGGCAACCGGCTGCCCGGCAACCTGTGGGCCCAATACGGGCTGGCCGGGGTGCTGGAATACGAAGGCTTCGTTCGGGATGTGACCGCGGCGGCTGCGGCGGCCGGTGTCGGCATCGAGCAGTTCCACCCCGAGTACGGCATCAACCAGTTCGAGATCTCCCTGGCCCCGAAATCGCCGGTGGCTGCCGCCGACCAGCTGATCTTGGCCCGCATCATCATCAGCCGGGTGGCCCGCACATACGGACTGCGGGTGAGCCTGTCGCCGGTGCCGTTCGCCGGAAGTGTGGGTTCTGGTGCACATCAACACTTTTCGCTGTCACGCGGCGACACCCCGGTGTTCTCCGGCGGGACCGGCGCGCAGGGGATGACCGCCGAAGGGGAGAGCGCCATCGGCGGCATCGTCTCCGGGCTGCCTGCGGCACAGCTGATCTTCTGCGGGTCGATCGTGTCCGGTCTGCGGATGAAGCCCGGCAACTGGGCCGGCGCCTACGCATGCTGGGGTACCGAGAACCGGGAAGCGGCAGTGCGTTTCGTGCGCGGCGGACATGGCAACCCGTACGGTGCCAACGTCGAGGTCAAGGTCGTCGACCCGTCGGCCAATCCGTACTTCGCCACCGCCGCGATCCTCGGCCTCGCTGCCGACGGCATCGAGAACGGCGCTGCATTGCCGCCGGAGACGACGGTCGACCCGGGCACCGTGTCCGACGACGATCGCGCGGCCGCGGGAACCGTTGCCCTCAGTACCGACCAGGCACACGAGATCGCCGCACTCGACGGCTCGCCCCGGTTGCGGGCGATCCTCGGCGATCCTGCCGTCGACGTCCTCGTCGCCGTTCGCCGCTACGAGCATGAAATGTATTCGCACCTCGATCCTGAGGCGCTGACCGATAAGTTCCGGATGGCGTGGAGTATCTGAGTGTCTGTATCCGCCTCGGCACTCGGCGACCACATCGCCGGTATCCGTCTGGTGGACAACCACGTTCACGGCTACTGGCTGACCGTCGGTGATCGCAGGCGCTTCGAGAACGGGCTGAACGAAGCCAACATCGAACCGCTGGCCGACTTCGACTCCGGCTTCGACACCCAACTCGGATTCGCCGTGCGGGCGCACTGCGCGCCGCTGCTCGGGCTTGCCGAACATGTTGACCCGCAGACTTATTGGGAACGCCGCAGTGAGCTGACCGAAGATCAGCTGGCGCGGCTGTTCCTGCCTGCCGCCGGAGTGAGCGACTGGCTGGTCGACACCGGCCTGCCCGGCGCCATCGCAGGGCTGCCCGAGATCGCCGACGCGTCCGGGGGCGAGGTCGGCGAGATCGTCCGTCTCGAGGAGGTCGCCGAGCAGGCCGCCGCAGCCGGGGGCGACTACGCCGATGCGTTCCGCCGGATCCTGCACCAGCGCACCGAGACAGCGATCGCCACCAAGTCGGTGCTGGCCTATCGCGGCGGCTTCGACGGCGATCTGTCCCAACCCAGTGCACGCGATGTCGCCGCCGCGGCAGCCCGCTGGCGCGACGCCGGGGGAGTGCGACTGACCGACCGCACGCTGCTGCGGTTCGGTGTGCACGAAGCTCTTCGGCTGGGCAAGCCGCTACAGTTCCACGTCGGCCTCGGCGACCGCGACTGCGATCTGCACCGGACCAACCCGATGTTCTTGCTGGACTTCCTGCGCGGGTCGGGCACCACGCCGATCGTGCTACTGCACTGCTACCCCTACGAGCGCGAAGCCGGTTATCTGGCACAGGCTTTCAACAACGTCTACCTTGATGTCGGCCTGAGCATCAACCATCTCGGGGCCCGCGCCGAGGCTTTCATCGCGCGCACCCTGGAGTTGGCCCCGTTTCGCAAGATCCTGTACTCCTCGGACGCTTTCGGCCCCGCCGAGCTGCACTATCTGGGGTCGCGGCTCTGGCGGGCGGGGATGGCCGCGGTGCTCTCCGGGTTCGTGGCGCGCGACCAGTGGAGCGAGGCCGACGCCATCCGGGTCGCCGACCTGATCGGGCGCGACAACGCCCTCCGGGTCTACGGTCTCTAGTGGTCGCTGGTCGTCAGGCCGGCGGGAAGTGCTTCCAGTGCGCCATGTCGGCCGGCCCCGTGCAGATCAGCGGCACCCCATAGACCTTGGGTTCCCATTCGTCACCGGCCACCCGCTGCTGTGCGGTGGTTCCAGGCGTGGTGCACGGCAGCGCGTTGGCCGCCTCGCCGACCAACGGCCCGGTCGCCATCCACACACCGCTGGCCGCGCAGATCAGCGTGTTCCTCTGTGCATCGAACCCGAAGACGAAGCCCGGGCTCGGTGTGCAGGGTGTTCCGCCGACGACGTTCTGGGCGACGTTCGGCACACAGGCCGGGGAGTGGCACGACGTGGCCGACGCGGGAGCGGCCAAGGGGATCGCAGCACTCACCAGTCCCGCCGCGACGACCGACCCAACGACGATTCTGCGCATCTGTGCCTCCTGACGACGGTGCCGGTCCGGCCTGCTCAGACTAGCGTCGCGAGCCCGGGCCGGTGCTCAGATCAGCCCGTTCGCGTCCGAGATCCTCGTGGCGTCGGCCGTCGAGTCGGGATTATTGGGGCCGTTGGACCCTCGCGCACCCGCTTGCTGTGAGGTGACTCTGATTCCCATGCGCTCGTCTCTGATGCTCGTCGCCGGGATTGCCGCGATCGCCCTTACCGCGTGTGGTCCGACGGGCGGTCTACCGGCGAACACCAGCGTGGTCACTGCTGCGCCGTCGACGCTCACGCAGACTCGGACCGTCGCACCGTCCGCACCGCCGCTGCGGCAGTCGATGCAGGCGTGGTGGGACAAAGTGCAGGACCATGTCAGGGCAATCCAGTCGGCAACGGAAGCGGTGTCGGCGGCAGCGCAGGCTAACGACGTCGTATCGCTGAGCACGGCATGCGCGAGATACCACGACGGAGTGGCTGGACTGCAGGGCCACATGCCACCGCCTGATCCCGCTTTCGGCGCCGAGTTCCAGGCCGGACTCTCGGACTACGACGTGGCTATGCACTTTTGCATGGCGGCAACCGACGACATCGACGCCAACGAACTGCGGCACTCGCTCGAGTTCCTGCGATCAGGCAACGCCGCGATGGGCAGAGCAGGCACGATTCTGGATCAGGATCTCGGCGAATCGGTCCGGCTGGGCTAGGCGGCTCAGACCAGCCCGGTCGCGTCGAACATCCACGACATGTCTGCGCTCGCCAGGTCCTCGAGCCAGGTCGGCGGCGCGAAGCTGGTCAGCCCGTTCATGTCCCAATAGTCCTTCCACAGCGTGATCTTGCCGTCGGAGACCTTGTGCACCGTGACAAAGCGCAGCACGCCCTGCTCACCGGACGTGAATGTCCATGTCTCGGAGTGCTCGTACATGGTGTCCACGCCGTTGCTCACCAGCACGCCGTCGTGGTTCTCGTAGCCGGCCAGCGGCTCGAGCCCGATCTTGAGCCGCTTGACGATGTCCTCGGGGCCGCGTGCTGCGGCGATCGGGCCGACCGGCATGTCGACGTAGATGCAGTCATCGGACAGGAACGTCTTCAGCGTTTCCCAGTCCCGATTCGACAGCGCCCTCCACATGCCCAATACGGTCTGAGCCACGTCCGTGGGGACCGCTGAAGTGTCAATTGACATGGGCCAGCTCCGTTTCCGTCGTCGTCGTCGTTCCCGGTGCCGCCGTCGCCCGGCCCACCCGCAGGAAACTGCCGGTCCGTTCGGACCCGAGCACGGGTGTCGGTTCGCCGTCGCGGACCACCGCACGCCCGCCGATCAGGACCAGATCGACGGCGTCGTTGTTGCGGTTGACCATCCGGGGCAAGCCGTCGTACTGCTCGACGGGGTGCTCGGCGTAGTCGTCGAGGCGACTGTCGAGGCGCTTGGGATTGATCACCACCAGATCGGCCCGATCGCCGACCCGCAGGTGGCCGGCGTCGATCTGGTACCAGTCGGCCAGCTCACCGGTCATCCGGTGCACGGCCTGCTCGACCGACATGAAGGGGCGGCCCTTGCGATCGGCGTCGCGTACATGACGCAACAGCCGCAGACCGTAGTTGTAGAACGCCATGTTGCGCAGGTGCGCACCGGCATCGGAGAAACCCATCTGCACACCTGGGTCGCGGGCGAGTTTCTTGAGCACCTCGGGCCGGTGATTGGAGATCGTGGTGCGCCAGCGCAGCTTGGTGCCGTGCTCGAGCACCAGATCCAGGAAGGCGTCCACCGGATGCAGCTCACCCCGGTCCATGCCGACCTGCCCGAAGGACTTGCCCACCACCGTTTCGTCGGGGCAGGCGACGATCTCGGCGTCGAAGAAGTCCCGATGCCACACCCGGACGCCGTACTTGGTGTCGTAGTCCTTGCGGAACTGGCGGCGGTACGCCTCGTCGGCCAGCAGCGCGTTGCGCTCGACCTCGTCGCGCAGGTGCAGCGCGGCCGCTCCGGAGCCGAACTCCTCGAACACCACGAGATCGATGCCGTCGGCGTACACCTCGAACGGAACCGGCAGGTGCTGCCAGCGGAAATCGCCGCCGAACTTGTTGGTCACCTTGGCCAGCGGGCCCAACAACAGAATGGCGAACGGATTGGACTTGACGTCGGCCGCCGACAGCAGGCTGGTCTTGAGCTTGTCGCGCAGCACCGGGAGTGATTGCGCCACTTGCGAAATCAGGTTCATCGGGTTCTGGATGTCCGGCCCGGACTGCAGCACCCGCCCACGCTTGCGCAGCAGCGACTTGAGCCGGCGCAGCTCGCGGGGCTTGGCGTAAGTCGACGGGAGCGTCCGCGACCGGCAGGTCTCGCCGTCGATCTTGTCGAACAGCAACTGCATCGAGGACATCCCGACGAACCCGGCGTCCAGCGCTTCGGTGAGCATGCGCTCCATCTCGGCCTGCTGGGCAGCGTTGGGCCGCACATCGTCTCGGGTCGCGCGATCCAATCCCATGACCGCGGTTCGCATGTCGGAGTGGCCGATGAACGCCGCGATGTTGGGTCCCAGCGGCCGCGACTCCAAGGCTTGGATGTACCCCTCGGCGGTGGTCCAGGTCTTGGCGTCATCGATCGCGGCGACGACGTGCTCGCGCGGAATCGCCTCGACCCGGCCGAACAGGTCGCCGGCGTCGCTGCCGCCGACGTGGATCGTGGACAGCGAGCAGGAGCCGATCATGATCGTCGTGACACCGTGGCGCACCGACTCCGGCAGGCCCGGACCGCCCAGCACCTCGACGTCGTAATGAGTGTGGATGTCGACCATCCCCGGCAGCACCCACCGGCCACCCGCTTCGACGACGTCGTCGCAGCCGGTCACGTCGAGGGGGCGCAGGCTGACCGCGGCGATGCGGCCGTCGCGGATGCCGATGTCCCGGATCCCGGACGGTGCACCGGTTCCGTCGAACCACCGGCCGTTGCGGATGATTGTGTCGAAGCTCACGAGCGTCAATAGAACCGTTTGCTTGCACGAGTGTCAACGATTTAGTGGACACTTTCTTCGATCTGTTTACTCCATGTGTGCCCAGGCATCCGGCTGCCGTCCGTCGACATCGACGAAGCCGTACGCGCGTGCCAGATCTGCTGCGGACACCGACCGCTGATGCCAGCGCGACCTGTCCTCATCCGCGGCGATCGCCGCGATTGCGCGGCCCACGTACCGCGGTGTCTCCGATTCCGCGAAACCCGGCGGTGCGTCCGCATCTCGCCAGTTCTCCTCGGTGACGCCGAAGTGCTCGAGCATGATCTCCGAGCGCATCCAGCCGGGCGTGACGGCGACGGCCGTCGCGCCGTACGGGGTCAGCTCGTGACCGAGCGCGAAGGCCATCCGGTTTACCGCAGACTTGACCGCGTCGTAGAACACCGAAATGCGATAGTTCGCCGCGTTGTATTCGGCTGTGCCATCGGTCATCTCGATCAGTAGGCCCCCCGGTCGATCTACCATCAGCGGCAACAGCGCGTGCGCGGTGATCAGGTGGGTGTCGATGCCGAGACGGAGGATGCGCAGCCCGTCGGCGATGTCGAGTTCCCAGATCGGGCGGTTCCACTGTGGCGGCTCACCCTTGAGGATCTCGGCACCCCAGATGTCGTTGACCAGCACGTCGATGCGGCCGAACTCCGACCGGATCCGGTCGGCCAACCCGCGCACCTGCTCGGGATCCAGATGATCGACCTGGATCGCCACCCCGGTGCCGCCGAGGTCGTCGACCAGCGCAGCCGTGCCTTCGATGGTCTCCGGCCGGTCATAGTCGGACCCACCGCGCCCTGTGACACTGCTGCGGCCGGTGCAGATGACGGTCGCGCCTGCCTCACCGAGTGCCGCGGCGATGCCGCGCCCGGCACCCCGGGTGGCACCGGCCACGACAGCGATCCGGTCCGCGAGTGCACCGCCTGACGACATGGGCCCCAGGCTAGTCACGCCTCGTGGCCCGGTTCCAGGTCCTTGACGTCGGTGAACGTGACGAGATCCCCGAGTTCCTCCGGCGCGGCCCCGGCCACCGGCTCGGTCAGGTGCCCGACGTGATCGCCCAGATCGAAGCGCTCGAGAATCCTCCCCGCGAACCAAGCCGCGGCGTCGTTGAGGATCGGCAGACCTTCGGGCCCCTCCCGCCACCGGCAGCGGCCGAACTTGTCCACCCGGTCGCCGGTCTCGCTGCCGAACAGCCGCGCCAAGTCGCGGTGCTCCTTGGCCAGCAGGTGCACGGCCAGATGAGTCGCGCCCTCGGCGGCGACTCGATAGGTGTGGTTCTTCTTGGACAGCCCGACCAGGAATCGGGACGGATGAATCGACACCTGGCTGCTGAAGCCGACCAGACAACCCGCGCGCTGATCGCCGACCCGGGTTGTCACGACGAACATCGGATAGTCCAACAACCCGACCACCTTCTCGAACGCCTCGGACCCAGCCAGTACGTCGCGGTCTGCCATGCCTGCACCTCCGGTGATGATCGTCAGCTTCAGCTCACGCTTACCCAGAAGGCGCATACTCGCCTAGGTGACTCCCTTGCAGCGCTACATCGCCGAAGAGATCGCAACGGATCATGTCGACGGCCTGTTGAGCCGCCGCGAAGCGCTTCGGCGCCTGGGGCTGCTGGGTGTCGGCACCGCGGCTGCCAGCGCACTGATCGCCGCGTGCTCGGCCGACAAACCGACGACCGCAGCGTCCTCACCGGCATCGACGGCAACTTCGTCGACCCCCGCCGCACCACCCGGCATGGCCACGGCGCTGCCCACCGAACCCATCACCTTCACCGGCGCGCGCGGGCAGCTGCAGGGCGCCTGGGCGCAGGCCGCCAGCCCACGCGGCGGCGTGCTGGTCATCCACGAGAACAAGGGCCTCAACGACTGGGTGCGCACCGTCGCGGGCCGACTGGCCGGGATCGGCTACTCCGCGCTGGCGATCGACCTGCTTTCCGAGGAGGGCGGCACCGCCACGTTCACCGATCCGGCGGCCGCAACCGCGGCGTTGGGCACCATCGCACCCGAGCGTTTCGTCGCCGACCTCCGATCCGGGCTCGACGAGGTGGCGCGCCGGACACCCGGCCACAAGCTCGCCGTCGTGGGCTTCTGCTTCGGCGGCGGACTGGTGTGGCGACTGCTGGCCGCGGGCGAGTCCCGGCTTGCCGCCGCCGTGCCGTTCTACGGCCCGCTGCCCGACAACCCGAATTTCGCCGGCTCGAAGAACGCGGCGGTCCTCGGCTTGTACGGCGCGCTCGACCAACGGGTCACGTCCTCGGAGCCCGCGGCCAAGGCGGCGCTGGATCAAGCCGGCCTGGTCAACGACCTGATCGTCGAGCCCGACGCCGACCACGCGTTCTTCAACGACAGCGGACCGCGCTACAACCCGGTCGCGGCCGCCGACGCGTGGACCCGGGTGCAGGACTGGTTCACCCGGTATCTGGCTTAGTCGTCGAGCCGGACGGTGACGGTCACCCGGCCGCGCGCATCCCGGGTGGCGACGGCGTGGCCCGGACGCCGTGCGCCGCCGAGCAGGATGGTCAGCGGGGCGCCCTCGCCGGTGAAGTTGCGCCACCACTTCTTGCCGTCCGGCATTGCCACGCCGATGAGGATGTCTGAGCCGCGGCGGCGGTAGCCGACCGGCAGCACCACACTGCGGCCACTGCGCCGGCCGGTGTAGCGGATCTCGGTCAACCCCAGCCCGACGATGCGGCCCCACCGCGGCGACGTGATCAATGCGGTGGCACCGCGATTGACCGCAGCGGACGCCGCGCGGAACACATCCGAAATCTGCACGTCACCAACGCTAGACCACATGGGGCTGTTCACCGCGTGTTCAGGACGCAGAGGGTCGGGGGTCGCCGTCCGCACATCGCCGCACGATCGGATACGGCCATGATGAGGGTCGCGCAGGTCGCGAACTTCTACGGCCCCCGGTCCGGCGGATTACGCACGGCGGTCGACCGGCTGGGCGCGGAGTACTGCGCCGCCGGCCATGAGGTGTTCCTCATCGTGCCAGGACCGACGGCCACCCACACCACGCTGCCCAGTGGTGTCACCCGAATCTCGGTGCCCGCCAGACAGATTCCGTTCACCGGCGGCTACCGCGCGGTGATGCCGTTGCCGGTGACCGCGCTGCTGGAGCAGTTGGCGCCCGATGCCATCGAAGTCTCGGACCGGTTCACCCTGCGCTCGCTGGGCCGGTGGGGTGCGCGACACGGCGTCACCACCGTGATGATCTCGCATGAGCGCCTCGATCGCCTGACCGGTCAGATCATGCCCAGGCGGCTGGCTCGCCGGCTCGCCGACCTGGCGAACCGTCGTACCGCGGCGAACTACGACACGGTGCTGTGCACCACCAGTTTTGCCCGCGAAGAGTTCGACCGCATCGGCGCCACGAATGTGATGACGGTGCCGCTCGGGGTGGACCTGGACATGTTCCATCCCCGCCGGTTCTGCACGCGCACCCGCAACCGGTGGGCCGCAGCGGACCAGGTGCTGCTGGTGCACTGCGGTCGGCTGTCGGTGGAGAAGCGTGCCGACCGAAGCATCGATGCACTTGCCGCGCTTCGTGATTCGGGTGTGGATGCCCGGCTGGTGATTGCCGGCGATGGACCGATGCGGGCGCGGCTGCAGCGCCAGGCGGCACGGCTGCCGGTGGATTTCACCGGTTTCATCGACTCCCGCAACGCCGTTGCCACACTGCTGGCCTCCGCCGACGTCGCACTGGCGCCCGGTCCACACGAAACATTCGGCTTGGCCGCGCTGGAAGCACTGGCCTGCGGTACACCGGCGGTGGTCTCGCGTACCTCCGCATTGTCCGAGATCCTGACCTCGGACAGCGGCGCATGTGCCGACAACGATCCGCACGCGATCGCCGCGGCCGTCGCCGGCGTCATCGACCGCCCCGAGCAGCACCGTCGGTACTGCGCCCGGCGTCGGGCCGAGACGTTCACCTGGCCGCGGGCGGCAGCGGGCATGCTGACCGCGCTCGGCGGTTTGGCCCATGGCCGCGACGGGAACGCCGTCAATTGACGGTGCCGAATCAGCGGCGCGCCCCACTGAAGGAGCCAGCATGGCCTCGAACAATGTCGTGTGGATAGTCATCGCCGTACTCGCCGCGCTGATCGTGATCGGAGCGCTGGTCTGGGTCGGTCGTAAACGTCAGATCAGCCGCCGGGTCGCGCAGGCCGAGGAGATCCGCGAGGAGGTCCGCGAAAAAGAGGTCAAGGTTCAGCGGCGCGAAGCTCTGGCGGATGAAACCGCAGCCAAAGCCCGTGCAGCGCAGGCCGAAGCGGAAGCAAAGGCGGCCGAAGCGGCCCGCCTGCAGGAGAACGCCGAGAAGCATCGCACCGAGGCGGCTGCTCACCGCGGCGAACTCGACGAACGTGCCCAGCACGCCGACGCGCTCGATCCCCGGGTCTCCGACGAGGATCGCGCAGAGTCAGTCGCGCGAGGGGATCAGGCCGGGCGCGCCGAGGCTGACCGGTAGCTCGGCCCACCCGCGCAGCACCCTGGTGTCACGGCGGCTGCCCAGCCCGGCGAGTTGCGCCTCGGGGAAATGCGTGAAGAACCTGCGCAGACCCACCTCGCCCTCGGCCCGCGCCAGCGCGGCCCCGAGGCAGAAGTGCCGTCCCCCCGAAAAGGCAAGGTGCTTACCGGCGTTCGGGCGGCTGACATCGAAGCGGTGGGGGTCGTCGAACACCGCCGGATCACGGTTGGCGGCGGCGAGGTAGATCGCCACCATCTCGCCGGCCCGTACCGTGGTGCCGGCCACCTCGGTGTCTCGCAAGGCGATCCGCGCCGACAGCTGTACCGGGGACTCCAGCCGCAGGATCTCTTCGACCGCGCCCGGCCACAGCGACGGATCCTCCTGCAGTCGCGCCAGCTCGTCGGGGGAGTTGAGCAGCAATCGAATTCCGTTGCCCAGCAGGTTGACCGTGGTCTCGAACCCGGCAGCGAGCACAAGCCCGGCGACGCCCGCCAGTTCACTCTCATCGAGATGCCGACCCTCGTCCGAGGCGGCGATCAGCTGACTCATCAGATCGTCGCCGGGATGCTCGCGGAGCTGGCGCAGGTGCGCGGACAGCCACAGATTGAATCCGGCGAGTCCCTTCTGCACCCGCAGGTATTGCGGCCAGGTCAATCCGACATCCAGGCTGGGCGCGGCGAGCTCCCCGAACTCGAGGATCCGCGGCCGGTCGGCCTCGGGCACCCCGAGGATGTCGCCGATCACCGACACCGGCAACTGCGCGCAATACCGCTCGACGATGTCGACGACGCCGGGACCGTCGGACAGCTGGTCGAGCAGTTCCGCGGCGGTGTCCTCGACCCGGTCGCGCAGCGCGGTCACCGCGCGCGAGGTGAACACCGACGAGACCGTCTTGCGGTACCGGGTGTGCTCGGGCGGCTCGACGGCCAGCAGGGACGGCGGCCGCAGCGGATGCAGCAGGTCGTCTCGGGTGCGGCGTTCCACCCAACGCAGCGGCTTGGGCAGATTGCCGCCGAGGATGATCACCCGGAAATCGTCGGAGCGCAGTAGTTCGTGGGCCACCGCGTGGTCGAGCGTCAGGTAACCCAGCCGAGTGGGCAGCATCGGACCCTGCGGACGCATCTCTTCGAAGAACGAGACCGGGTCGGTGCGCACCGCCGGATCGAACGCCATCCTGGCCTGTGGGTCGCCGCGACGGGCCGCCGCACTGGCCGCCGCTCGGATCATGCCGTGCATCACCAACCAGTGCACCCGTTGCTTCATGTCCATCACGCTACGAGTGCCGCCCGGTCCGCGCCACAAACTCAGGCGGGCGTCCAGCTCACCGGTAACCGTTTGATGCCATGGATGAACGCGGACAGCAGCATCGAGGGCTCTTCGGTGACCGCGATGTCCGGTATGCGGCGGTGCAGTTCGTCGAATACGACCGCGATTTCGCGGCGGGCCAGGTTGGCGCCCAGGCAGAAGTGGGCGCCGCCCCCGCCGAACCCGACGTGATGGTTGGGGGTACGGGTGACATCGAAGAGGTACGGGTTGGCAAACTTCTCCTCGTCGCGGTTGGCCGAGGCGTACCACATGGTGACCTTGTCGCCCTCGGCCATCTTGACCCCGCTGAGCTCGATGTCGCGGGTGAGGGTGCGGCGCATGTAGATCACCGGCGACGCCCAGCGCACCACCTCCTCGACCGCGCTGTCGGTGACGCCGGCGAAGTCGTCCCACCAGATCTTGCGCTGTTCCGGATACCGAGTCAGTGCCAGCACCCCGTGGCTGATGGCGTTGCGGGTGGTCTCGTTGCCCGCCACGGCCAGCAGGATGAAGAACGATGCGATCTCGGCCGACGTCAGCCGTTCCCCGTCGACCTCGGCCGCCACCAGCGAGGTGGTCAGGTCCTCACGTGGGTTGATCCGCCGGTCCTCGGCGAGCGCGGTGGCGTAGGCGCCGATGTCGAAGGCCACCTTGAGAAATTCGTCGAAGTCGGTGGTCAGGTCCGGGTCGCCGAAGCCGAGAATGATGTTGGTCCAGTGGAAGATCCGGTCGTGGTCGTCCTCGGGAATTCCCATCATGTCGCAGATGACCTGCAGCGGCAGCGGGCCGGAGAGTTCGGTGACCAGTTCGGCATTGCCGTCCGGATGGTTGGTGATCATCGCCGACACCAGTTGTTGCGCACGGTCGCGCACCGACGCCTCGGTGCGGGCCACCACCTTGGGGGTGAAGGCGCTGCGGACGATGTTGCGCAGCCGGGCGTGCCGCGGGTCGTCCAGCGCGATCATCGAGCCGAAGTACTCGGCGACTTCGGGGATCTGATCGCCGATCGTGATGTTCGGATAGGAGCTGAAGATGTCCGGGTGGCGGCTGGCGTAGAAGACATCGTCGAGCTTGGTCAACGCCCAGTGGCCGGGGCCCGCCTCGATACCCTCGAACTCGACCTCGTGGAAGAACGAGATCGGGGCCTCGCGGCGCAGAGTGGCGAACGCGCCGTCACGCAGGGCGTCGTCCATGCCCCAGAACTCGAAGGTGCCCAGATTGATGTCCTCGAGCGCCATTTCGGGCGGCTGCTGACCATTGACACGTGTGGCGATGCCCATGGGAGACGACCTTAGAGTCCACGGCCCACGCTCGTGTTCATTTCCCGATTCAGGCAAGCTTGCTCCCACGATGACGCGCACCTCCACGACATTGCGTTTCGGCCTGCTGCTCACGCTGACAAACGGCTTCCTGGACGCCTACACCTATCTCGCTCGCGGCGGGGTGTTCGCGAACGTGCAGACAGCCAACGTCATCCTCTTCGCGCTGGACACCAGTCAGGGCAAGGTCAGCGCGGCGCTTGCGCATGTGTGGCCACTTCTGGCGTTCTTCGCCGGCGTGGGGCTGGCCTCGCATCTGAAGTCGGGCCGGGTGGAGCGGTACCTGAAGCATCCGCTGCGCTGGACGATGCTGCTGCAAGCCGCGGTGCTGTTCACCATCGGCTTCGTACCGACGACGGTGGCGCACAGCTATGTGACGGTGCCGATTTCGTTCGTCGCGGCGATGCAGATCGGGTTGTTCCGCAACATCGGCGATTTCGTGTACCTGCCGGTGGCGACGACCGGCAACCTGATGCGTCTGGTGGAAAGCGGTTACACCGGTTTCGTGGACCGCGATGCGACGGCGCGGCAGGCCTTCACCACCTACGCTGCACTGACGGTGTTCTTCACCGGCGGCGCGGTGGTCGGCGCGTTCGCCACCCGCGCCTGGAGTGTGCATGCGATCTGGATTCCCGCCGTCGTCCTGTCCGTCACGCTGATCTTGTTCGTCATCGACGAACGCAAGGGAGTGGAGCCATGAATCTGCCACCGCTGCAATGCCGCTCGTGCGGCCGGGAATTCGAGGTCGCCGAGCTGGTCTGGCGATGCCCTTGTGGCGGGGTGCTCGACGTCACCGAGACGTGGCGGCCCGACGGCGAGTCCGTGCTGCCGGTACCGGTCGGCGCATCGATCACCCTCGGTGAAGGCAACACCCCGATGATCCCGTCGAAGACGTTGCCGGCAGTCCGATTCAAGCTCGAATTCCTCAGTCCCACTCTGTCTTTCAAAGACCGTGGCGCGGCGGTCCTGGCGGCGCTCGCTGATCGTCTCGGAATCGGGGAGTCCGTCGTCGACAGCAGCGGCAATGCCGGAACCGCGGCAGCGGCGTATTTCGCCAGGGCCGGCATCGACTGCCAGGTGCTGGTCCCGGCGACCACCTCGCCGGAAAAGCTCGCCCAGATCCGGGCGCACGGCGCCGCGCTGACGCTGGTGCCGGGCGACCGCGCCGCGACCGCCGCGGCGGCAGCGCGGATCGCCCAGCGCCCCGGCGTCTTCTACGCCAGTCACGTCTACCACCCGTACTTCATGCACGGTGTGAAGACCTACGGATACGAGATCTGGCAGCAGAACGGACGCAGCCTGCCGTCGGCGGTGCTGGTTCCGGTCGGCAACGGGACACTGCTGCTGGGCTGTCACCTGGCCTTCACCGAGTTGGTCGCTGCCGGCTTGGCCGACCGGGTGCCTGCGCTGATCGCGGTCCAGGCGGCGGGGTGCGCCCCGCTGGCGGCGGCGTGGGACGGCCGCGACCCGGCCCTGGGCGTCACGGTGGCCGAGGGCATCGCGATCACCGCGCCGCCCCGCGCCCAGCAGATCGTGGCCGCGGTGCGCGATTCGGGCGGCACGATCGTCACCGTCGACGACGACGCGATCGTGGCGGGGCGGCATGCGCTGGCCCGCGAGGGCTTGTTCGTCGAGCCGACGGCCGCGGTCTGTTACGCCGCGGCCGCGGGCGCCGCCGCCAGGTCAGGTCCGCACTGGCAGCGGATCACCGAACTGTTGGCGGCGGGTGACGTGGTGATTCCGTTGTGCGGCGCGGGTCTCAAGCATCCGGGCGATTGAACTGCGCCCCAGCGGGGAAGCATGAAGCATGGCAACCTACCGCGTGATCAACCCGCATGGCGACGTTGTCGACACCAAGGACATCGAGAGCGCCGAGGATGCGCACGCCTGGTTCGTCGACTCGCGCGCCGACAACTCCGAGCTGGGCTGGCGCATGGAGGTCGAGCACGACGGCGAGTGGAGCTTCTTCGACGACACCGAAGGCAGCTCGGACTGACGACCAGACCGAGCAAGCCTCAGGCCAGGTCCCATCCCATGTTGCGGGCGAACGTGACCGCATCGTCGGAGATGGTTCCCAACTTCTTCGACGTCTCGATGTAGCCCTTCACCATCGGCATGAAGTTCATCGGGTTGTAGGCGTCTTCCTCGTAGCTCCACAGCCCGTCGCCGGCGTACTTGAGCACCGAGATGTTGGGTTCCTCGTGGATGCTGCCGTCGCCGGGATCGCGCATCCGGTTCTGGAATTCGCAGATCACCCAGCCCTTGTCCACATCGATGGAGTGCCAGGTCGACGGGAACCACGGCATCTCGGTGCCGGGAAAGCTGTTCATGGTGTTGACGATCCACTTCCGGATCGCTTCGCGGCCATGGAATGTTCCGTAGGAATGCTCCACGTAGGTGGCGTCCTCGGTGAACTGGTCGGCGAATCGCGACCAGTCCCAGCTGTCGGCAATGCCGACGACAACCTGCTTGTGTTCCTCGAACGCCGACTCGATTTCTTCGCGTGACCACCGACCCATGCACCGGTTGTATCAAACCGAGGGCCGACCGTGGCGACGTTTCAGTCGTTCTCGACGACCTTCTTGATGCGTTCCAGCGTGGTGCGCATGTCTCGCTGGTTGCGCCGGACACGCAGCTGTCCGCCCAACAACTCGAACAGCCGCATCCCCGGGAAATCGGCCATCCGGAAGGATTCCGTCACGTCGGTGCCGTCACCCGCCGGGTCGAGCCGGTAGTGCCAGTTGTTGAGCGCCTTGTCGCCGGCCAGGACGGCGAAGCCGAATTCGCGTCCCGGTTCGCAGGCGGTGACGCGGCACGTGGTCCAGTACACCGGGCCGATCTCGTTGCGCCGCACATGCCCGCGGAACTTCGCTCCCAGCGCCGGGCCGGTCGCACCGCCGAGCCACTCGGACTCGAACACCTCCGGCGAGAACTCACCGGTTCGGGTGATGTCGGCGATCACATTCCAGATCTTGTCGGCCGGTGCGGCCATGTGCACTGTCACGGAGCCCTTCATGGGATCTGATCCTATGCAGCCGGTGGCCCGGGCCGAACGGCTATGCGGCGTAGCGTTGGCGGACATGGGGTTTGGTGTGCGAATTCGGCTACCGATGGTGATCGTGGACCGCGTTGTGGCGTCCCCGCCCGACGCGGTCTGGGCCGTGCTGACGGACCTGGAGGCCTGGCCGCGGTGGGGGCCGTCGATCAGCCGTGCCGCGCTCGACTCCGGCGGCAGATATCTCGTGCCCGGCTCGACCGGGACGGTGTGGACCCTCGGTAATGTCGCAGTCCCGTTCACAGTCACCGAGTTCGACGCGGGGCGACGATGGGCGTGGTCGGTCGGGGGCGTGCCGGCCACCGCGCATGGCGTCGAGCCGGCGCCGGGCGGCTGCCGGGTCTGGTTCGGGGTGCCGTGGTGGGCGGCGCCCTACACCGCGGTGTGTGCGATTGCGTTGCGCCGCATCGATTCTCTGGCCGCTACGCGGAGGTGACGTGCGGGATCTCCGGCTGCAGGAATACGTCGTTGAGGGTGACTGTGCGCAGATTGCGTGACCGGATGACGTCGATCAATGCGGGGAAGACGTGCGTGACCGGCGGATGGTTGAGGTGGCCGATCACGATGTTCTGCTGAATGAAGTACTGATCGGCCATCTTCACGATGAAGTCCTCGGCGACCGGTGTGGAGTCGGCCAGCGAGCCCGCCCACAGGGTCGCAACCCGGTACCCCAGATCGGCGGCCACCGCGTCGACATCGTCGTTGTGACTGCCGTACGGCGGCCGGAAATACGGTGTGGCATCGGTGCCGAATGTGTTGCGCAGGAACTGGTCGTTGCGCTTCAGCTGGTCGGCGACCTGCTCCTTGGTCAGCGTGGTCAGATCGGGATGGGACCAGGTGTGGTTGCCCAGCTGGATCTGGCCGGAGTCCACCAGCGGCCGCAGCAGCGCCGCGTTGTCGCGCCAGGAGTCATAGACGCCGTTGACGAAGAACGTGAGCCGGATGCCGGTGTCCTTGGCCAACTGGGTGTAGAGCCGGACGACTTCGGAGTTCACCCCGTCGTCGACGGTGAGCGCCAGCAGGTCGCCCTTGCCCGGAATCCTGGTCAGTTCGCCGCCGCCCGGCAACGAGATCCGCGCCGTGGTCGGCGGCGGGGGCAGCAGTGGCGCGGCGCCGAGCGGCGGCGGGGGAGCCTTGGCCGCGAGCGGAGGATTGGTCTGCGGCATCGCGATCGCGCTGGACGCGCCGACCAGTCCGGCCGAGGCGAACAATCCGATCACGAATTGACGGCGGGTTACCTCGGGCACGTCACGATCCCACCACCCCAAGTCACATCTGTAACATCCGTCACACCGATAGGCTAAGCTGCGCGACCGCCGAAACCCGGTATATCCGCCGCTGTGTCGCCGTCCGGGCCGGGCTACCGTGGCCAGATGAGCGACGTGAAGATCCGCTTCGGGATCAGCTTCGGCAGCGGAGTCGAGGATCTGCCCCGCGTCGTCGACCGGCTCGAGGCGGCGGGCATCGACTCGCTGTGGTTCTCCGAGCTGGTGTACACCCCGGCCGTCGACCCGTTCGCCGGAATGGCGTACACGCTGGGGCGCACCACCCGCCTCAAAGTCGGCACCTCGGTCTCGGTGCTGCCCGGGCGCAACCCCGTGCTGGTCGCCAAACAACTGGTGTCGCTGGCCGCCCTCGGCCCCAAGCGGGTGCTGCCGGCGTTCGGTCTGCGCCCGGCCTCGAAGGCGGAGTGGGACCTGTTTCCGGTGCCCGACGGGCAGCGCGCGGCGGTGTTCGACGAGGCACTGGAAGTGCTGCGCGCGTTGCTCACCGGTGACGACATCACCTTTGACGGCAGGTACTTCCAGCTCGCCGGCGTTTCGCTGGGCATCCGTCCGCCGGTTCCGGTCGAGGTCTGGCTCGGCGGTTCGGCACCGGCGGCATTCCGCCGGATCGGGCGGCTGGCCGACGGCTGGCTGGGCAGCTTCCTCACTGCCGATGAGGCGCGGGTGGCCCGGGAGAGCATCGAGCGCGCCGCGGCGGAGGCGGGCCGTACGGTCGAACCGGACCACTATGGGCTGAGCCTGGCCGTTGCCGACGGGCACCTGCCCGACGAGATCGCCGCCGCCGTCAGATCCCGGCGCTCCGACGTGGACCCGGCCGAATTGATCGCCGGGGACTGGCCGCAACTGCACCGGCAGCTCGACGGGCTGATCGCCGCTGGGCTGAGCAAGTTCGTCATCCGACCGGTGGGCAACACCCCGGCCGACGAGTTCATCGAACGTTTCATCCACGAGCTGTTGCCCCGGCAGAACTGATCCGGCAAAGTCTCGTTGATGTCGAACCACTTCACCGGCTTGAGCCTCGGCCCGCCACTGGGCGATCAGCGACTGGATCTGTGCGATCTCTACGCATTCCAGTCGCCGGCTGATGCCAGCCGCACGGTGCTCATCATGAACGCCAACCCGAACGCCGACGCGCTGCATCCCGATGCCATCTACCGGCTGGCCGTCGACAACAACGGCGACCTGCGCAACGACATCGCGTTCAGTTTCGTGTTCTCCGCGCCAGAGGACGGGCGGCAGACCGTCGACGTCTTCAAGGCGGTCGGTGACGAGGCGGAATCGCCATATGCGGTGGGGGAGAAGATCTTCGAGAACGTCGAGGTGTCGTTCGGTGAAACCGCGAATGTCGTCGAGTACGACGGCTACACGTTCGCCGCCGGTGCGCGCAGCGATGCGTTCTTCTTCGACTTCGACGGCATCAAGAACCTGTTCGACACCACTGGCGGCCGCAACTTCACCGCGCCGCACCTCGGCGGCGAGTCACCGTGGACCGGGGTGGACTCCAACAGCAGCGCCAACGTGTTCTCGATCGCCATCGAACTGCCGACCGCCGAGCTGGGGCCCGACCCCGACCTTCGGATCTGGGGGCGCTGCAGCCTGAACCGGGACGGCGACCTGCTGCACGTCGACCGCGCCGGGCACCCGTCGGTGAGCAGCTTCTTCAACACCGACGACACCAAAGAGGAGTACAACGCCAGCGAGCCGATCCATGACCGGGAACGCTGGATCGGGCAGTTCATCCACCTGATGGGGCACACCGGCGGCTACACCGACGACGAGGCCATCGAGGCGATCGACACCGAGGGCACGCTGCCGGACATGCTGACATTCGACCCCGCGAAACCCGCGAAGTACCCGAACGGACGGACCTTCGCGGACGACGTCATCGACTACCGGCTGGCGTTCCTGACCAAGGGTGATTGCCCGCCAAGCGGTCTCGCCCCGCACACCGATACCCTCGACGTCTTTCCGTACCTGGGCAACCCGCACCCGGCGAGCTAGGACCCGCAGTACGACCGGGTCGCCGAGTCCAGCGCGGTGCGGTAGAGATCGTCGAACTGGCGCTGCCCGGCCACATCGTTCTTGGCCGCGTCCAGTTCGGCTCGGCAGGCCGGCGAGCTCAGGACCGGCCACTGGGCGGCGATCTGCTCGACCATCTGGCGGTTCAGACCGTCGATGACCGAACGGGAGGACGCCAGGTCGGGGGCCGTGGTCGGCGCCCCGGCCGGGTCGAACTTCCAGCCGGCGAACCGGGCGTACTCGACGGCCTCGGTCGCGTTGATCTGGTTGGTGAATACCGTGGTTACGTAATCGATTGCCACGCCGCGGGATTCGGCGTCCTTGGACACTGCGGCCAGCACCACTTTGACCCGTGCGGGGTCGGTGATCGGGCCGCCGGTCAGCCATTTGTTGGCGGCCACCGCATCCGCGGTCTGCAAGCGCTGCGCCGCGGCATCGACCAGGTTGTACAGCGGCTCGGGCGAATCGGCCCAGGCCGGTGCGGCCGTCACGACCGCCATCATCGTCATCATCGCTGCGGCGCCGCGCGCCAGGGCAGTGGTCATGGGTCCATCCTTTACGACTGTTGCCGCCGATGCCGGCATTGACGTTAACTGTCCCGGTGGCGGACTGGAGCGGCCAGGACTACAGCCGGGTCAGCGGCATGCAGCGCTCGGTGGCCGCTGAGAGCCTGGCCGACCTCGTCGTCGACGGCAGCGAGTGGATACTCGACATCGGTTGCGGCGACGGCTTCCTCACGGCCGAGATCGCCGGCCGCCTGCCTCACGGCTACATCGTCGGCGTCGACGCCTCGCCGCGGATGGTGGCCACCGCCGCGCACCGCGGCTCGGCGTTACCGGCCGGTCCGGTGTACGTCTGCGCGGACGCGCGGCGTTTGCCGTTCGGTCGCAGCTTCGACCTGGTCGTCTCGTTCAACGCGCTGCACTGGGTGCCGCGGCTCGGCGAAGCGCTCACCGGCGTTGCCGCGGTGCTGCGGCCACAGGGTCGGGCTCTCATCCAAATGGTCTGTGCGGGAACACGACCCAGCATCGAGTCCACCGCCATGCAGGTGGCCGCCGACCCGCGATGGAGCTCCGGTTTCGTCGGATTCAGTGCGCCGTTCATCCATCCCGATCCGGTGGAGCTGCGCGAGCTGGCGGAGGGCTCCGGGTTGCGGGTGGCCTCGATGACGGTGCTCGACCGCGAATGGGACTTCGGCACCGTCGAGCAGTTCACGGCCTGGTGCACCGTGGGCTCGACAGCGTGGACCGACCGGTTACCCGAATCCGACCGCGCCGCGTTCGTCGACGACCTCGTCGCCGCGTACGAACCGGTGACAGGCCGGGCGGGCCTGTTGCGGTTCATGCAGGTGCGGGCCGAGCTGTCCCGCTGAGATCAGCCGACAGGCCCGGAGCCGAGAATGATGGGCGCGCTGCGCGGAGCGCCCTCCCGGTCGATCCAGCTCAACGTGATGGTGTCACCAGGGCGACGGGTGTCCATGAAGTTCGAGAGGTCGGTGGCCGTGTTGATCGCGATTCCGTCCGCGGCGGTGATGATGTCACCCGGCGCAAGCCCGGCTCCGCGAGCCGCGGTGTCCGGAAGTACCTGGCGCACAACGGCTCCGGGCGGAGCGCCGGGGCCGGGATCGGCTATTCCGACGCCGATGAACGCGGTGTCCCCGATATGGATACCGGGACCGCCGCCGGAGCGGATCGCCCCGGCGACGCCGAGCGCGCGGTCGATCGGGATGGCGAAGCCCTCGCCGCCACGCACGTTGCCCATCCGATAGGTCAGGGTGGCCGCGACGGTCACGCCGACCACCTGGCCGGCGGCGTTGACCAGCGGGCCACCTGAATCGCCGGGCCGGACATCGGCGGCCACCCGGATCAGATCGGTGAGTTCACGTGAGCCACCGCCGGATTCATCGGAGGCGCGAACCGACGCACCCAGCTGGGTGATGTTGCCCGGGGAGAAGCTCGGCGCGCCGCCGGCGCCGCCGGCATTGCCGATCGCGGCGATGGGGTCACCCACCGCCAGCCCCGACGAGGTGCCCACCGAGGCGATCGGCAGATCACCGGCACCGCGCAGCCGCACCAGCGCGATGTCGTTGGCGCGGTCGTAGCCGATGACGTCGACGGGATAGGTGCGACCGTTGGCCAGGCTGGTCGCGGTGATGCCGGTGGCACCCTCGATGACGTGGTTGTTGGTCAGCACCTCGCCGCTGGGGTCGAGGACGATGCCGGTGCCGGCACCGACCGCGCTCTGGTAGTTCAGGGTCGTGTTGATGTCGACCAGACCGGGAGTGACCTGGCCCAGCACGGTGGACTGATCCAGCGGCGCAAGGGGAGCCGGCCCGAGGTGTGTCGGGGCGGCGTGGGCCGGCGCGGTGAGCAGGCCGGGCACCAGCAGAAGGGCGGCCAGCACTGTCGACAGCCGGCGCCCGTGACGAAATGGCTTTGCGTCCATGAGTCAACTTTGCCCGAAAAGCTACGTATGTGACATCCGGGTGGCCTTTTGGCCGTTCGCGCCGTTGCTGAGCGCCGTGCCGCCGTTTGGTGGATCACATTTGTGGGCAGTCGGGTTCCAGCATCACGTCCCCGGCATCGAACGAGAAGGAATCCGATCGTGAGCACTCCAGAACGCTCCGAAAGAACCGACGAACGGCAGCCGCACGGTGACAAGCCGGTGCCGGACGAAAACGCGAAGGCAAAAGCTAAAGAAATGATGACGGCTTACGAGGATCGTCCCACCGCGGTGTTGCCAGGATCGGACAACACCGTGACCGGCACCGCGGTCAACGACTGGCTTGACGAGGAAGGACAGCCCCTATACGGCAAAAACGAGGATACGGACGGATCCTCGTAACAGCGGACACCCAGCTCCCTGCCAGTTTGCTCAAGTGGGGAGCACCGGCGCGGTCGCGTAGGCTACCCGGGACACGTCACGAGGGGAGTGCGACTGGTCTCGCGGGGGTGGACCGGAGTGCAGACGCAAGGACAGGACATCAAGCTGTGAATACACCCGGGAAAACGCCGCACATGGAGCCGCACTTCGACGACGTGCAGCACCACTACGACCTGTCCGACGATTTCTATCGGCTGTTCCTGGACCGCACGCAGACCTACAGCTGTGCGTACTTCGAACGCGACGACATGTCCCTGGAAGAGGCGCAGACCGCGAAGATCGATTTGTCGCTGGGCAAGCTCGGGCTGCAGCCCGGCATGACGGTGCTCGACATCGGCTGCGGCTGGGGCGCGACGATGATGCGGGCCTTGGAGTCCTACGACGTCAACGTCGTAGGACTGACCCTGAGCAAGAATCAGGCGCTCCATGTCCAGCAGCTCTTCGACGAGTCCACCAGCCCCCGGTCCAAGCGAGTTCTGCTGGAGGGCTGGGAGCAGTTCGACGAACCGGTCGACCGCATCGTGTCCATCGGCGCCTTCGAACACTTCGGCTATGACCGCTACGACGCCTTCTTCAAAATGGCGTATGACGCGCTGCCCACTGACGGCGTGATGCTGCTGCACTCCATCGTCTTGCCGAGCGATGAAGATTTCGCGGCGCGCGGTATGCCGATCACCATGCGGCACCTGAAGTTCTTCAAATTCATCATGGATGAGATCTTCCCCGGTGGCCGCCTGCCCAAGGTGACCGATGTTCAGGAGCATGCGATCCGCGCCGGTTTCATCGTCAACCGCGTCCATCCACTGCGGTTGCACTACGCCCGGACTCTGGAGATCTGGGCCGCGGCACTGGAAAAGAACGAGGAAGAAGCGGTAGCCCTGCAGTCCCGCGAGGTGTACGACCGGTACATGAAGTACCTGACCGGCTGCGCTGAGCTGTTCCGCGAGGGTTACACCGACATCTGCCAGTTCACCCTGGCCAAGGGCTGACGCTGCCGCCAGCCCCCGGCTTCACCCCCAGGGTGATCGGGCATCACCGCGACGCATCCCCCGGCGTGCGCCAGCATCACGATGTCGGCTGTGACGCTACGGGTCCGATCGGTCCACCGTCGCGGGCCGAAGGCCCACACCTCATAGGGCCATAGGTCCTTTGCTCGGTGTCACTATCGTGATGACATGCCTGCCGCGACCGCCCTTCGCTCTCGGCCCGCAGTGCTACTCATCGCCGCGGCGCTGTCGGTCAGTCTGATACTGGGTTTGAGTTTCGTTGCGCTGCACCACTTTCGGGATCTGCGTGGCGCGGCGGTCGATCCGGTGGCCCAGCCGCTGACCGACGGTCAGGCCAGGGCGCAGGTGCTCGAGCCTGCGCGCGAGATCGCCGGCACCGGCAAGCTCACGAACGTCAGCGCCAGCTATCTGCTCATGTCGTGCACGAACGCTGACGAGCCGCCGTACCAGGGTGCGATCTACCTCAACTTCGATGTGCCGGGGGTCCTGGAGACGCCGAAGTACTTCGATGCGATTGCAACGGCCATGCGGACCGCAGGCTGGGCCGAGGCGATGCCGCCGAATCGCCACCCCGGCGGGCGGACGTTCACCCGGGACGGGGTCACCGTCATCTACTTCCGCACCGATGACCGCAGCAACCGCGCCACGATGCAGATCTACGGGGAATGCCGAAACACCACCGATCACCGCCGAGATGCCACCGGATGGGCGGACGTCACCGCCGCGGTACGCCGCTGAACTGGGCGGATTTCGGGCATTCCCGCGCCGCCCGCGCAGTCGGACTAGGGACTTTGGTCCCTGAATCCGGGGCCTTCAACCCGTACCTGGTACGGCGGGTCACACATAGAATCTGTGCATGACCTACGTGATCAGCAGTGCGTGTGTCGACGTCAAGCACAAGGCCTGCATGCAGGAATGCCCGGTCGACTGCATTTACGAGGGTGACCGGACCATGTACATCAATCCCGTCGAATGCGTGGAATGCGGCGCATGCCGGATCCTGTGCGAGGTCGACGCGATCTACTTCGAATCGGACCTGCCTGACGAGGAGAAGAAGTTCCTCGCGGACAACGCGGCCTTCTTCACCGAGGTCCTGCCGGGCCGCGACGCCCCGATCGGCAATCCGGGCGGGGCCTGCGAACTCGGCCCGGTCGGGGTGGACACCCCGCTGGTCGCCGCGCTGCCGGTACACCAGTCCTGACCGGCTCCGCACTCCTCGTCGACATCGTCGAGCCCACCGTTATCGCATCGTCGCCGTAGCGGGACCAAACAGCACTCATTCGCCGGTATACGCCGGGCGCGGGTAGGCTCCACGGAGATCGAAGACGACCACGCTGTCCCGGTTCGCTTCCGGCGCTTCCTTCGAAGTGCGCCCATCAGGCCATCGGTGCCTCTGCGCGTGCTCTGTGAGGCCGGCGAAGTCTGCACCGGAGAGGAGTGCTTGAAGTTGGAGACCGTCCTGGGACTGTCGATGACCCCGACCACCGTCGGCCTCGTCCTGGTCGAAGGCGACGGAGCCGAAGGCGCCACGAAGGGCCATGATGCCTTCGAGGTGCGCCGCGGCGGGTTCAGCCCCGTGACCACCTCGGAGTTCGTTGCCGAGGCACTGTCGCGCACACAGGCCATTGTGGGCGATCAACGCCTGCAGTCCATCGGGGTGACGTGGAGCGACGACGCCTCCGTCGAGGCCTCGCTGTTGCTCGACTCGCTGGCCGACTGCGGCTTCGCGAACGTGATCCCGATCCGCCTGCCCGAGGCCACCGAGGCGTTCGCACGGGGAATCGGCCACGTCATCGGTTCCGACGTCACCGCGGTCTGCGTCGTGGAGCCCGAGGCCATCGTCGCGTTGATCGTCGATGCGGACGAGGGCACCGTGCAGACCGCGGTCAGCTACGCCCTGGAAACCGACGAGGACCTGATCGACTGGTTGTCCCAGCTGCTGGGCGCCAGCGAATGGGAGCCCGACGGCCTGGTCCTGTTGGGCTCGGGCGACGGTTTGGAGCCGATCGCCCGCAGTCTCGAGCAGATGCTCGGCATCCCGGTCTTCGCCCCCGCCGAGGCCGAACTGGCGCTGGCTCGCGGTGCGGCCCTGGCCTCCGTGAACGGCATCGGCGTGCTCGACGACAACCTGTTCGACATCCCGGTGCCGCCGCCGGCCCGCCGCCGCGAATCGGTGGCGCTGCGCGGTGCGACGGCTCTGCTGGCCGGCGGTGTGGTGGCGTTCGTGGTGTCCGCGTCGGTGGCCGTCGGCCTCGAACTGCTGCCTGACCACGAGGCGCGCCCCGTGCACCGCGACGTGGTCAACACCGCCGAGACGCCCGCGCTCCGCCCGGTCACCGCGCCGGAGGCCCCGGAGTCCGCGCCTGAGGCGCCCGAGTCTGCGCCTGAGTCGCTCACGAGCGCCGACGACGGGTCACGCCCAGCTCAGGCGCCGCAACCCACCAGCGAGCCTGTCTTCGACAGCGCCCCGGTGGTCGCGATGACGATGAATGTGCCTGCACCGCCGCCCGAGGCGCCGCCCGTTGGGGTGGACGCCAACCCGGAGGCACTCCCACCGGTCGAACCCGCCGCGGCGCCGCCGGTCGTGGCCACCGTGCCACCGGTGAACCAGCCGAAGCAGACGTTGCGGCAGCGCATCTGGGAGCGCGTCCACGGGGGATAGCCGCCCGGCCTTCGCTGACGTGTGACCATTGCACGCGTTCCGTCGCCCTCGGGCGCAGTTTCGGCATGTCACCACATGTTTGGCCGGCGCCGCCGAGCGGAACATCTACACTTTCACTTTGCTGTTCGCCCACGTGAGGACTCCGAGCCATGGCCAAAGCAGTTCGACGCGCAATCGCCGTCGCAGGGATCGCGGTGCTGTCACTGGCGGCGTCGGTGCAAACCAGCACAGCTGCCGTCGCGCCCTCCATCGACGGCGCGACAGTTGCGTCCGTTCAGCCCACCAACGGCCAGATCGTCGGAGTGGCCATGCCGATCACCGTGACGTTCACCAAGCCGATCACGGACCGCTGGGCGGCTCAGCAGACGATCAGCGTGACCACACCGGCCTCGGTGGCGGGCCGGTTCGACTGGCTCGACGACAAGACGGTTCAGTTCGTGCCAGACCAGTACTGGCCTGCACACTCCGAGATCACGATGATGGCCGGCGGGATTCCGCGGACTTTCGGTACCGGGGCGATCGTGCTCGGCGTCGCCGACATCTCGGCGCACACGTTCACCGTCAGCATCGACGGCCAGGTGGCACGTCAGATGCCGGCCTCGATGGGCAAGCCCAAGCACCCGACCCCGGTGGGTAGCTTCAACGTGCTGGAGAAGCAGTCCACGGTCGTGATGGATTCCCGCACCATCGGCATTCCGCTGAACGACCCGGAGGGCTACAAGCTCACCGTGAGCGACGCCGTCCGCGTCACCTGGGGCGGGGTGTACGTGCACTCCGCGCCGTGGTCGGTCGGTTCGCAGGGCTACGCGAATGTCAGCCACGGCTGCATCAACCTGAGCCCGGACAACGCCTCGTGGTATTTCAACCAGGTCCACGTCGGGGACCCGGTCGTCATCAACGCTTAACTGCCGCAGGGCTTTCCGCATCGATCGCGTGCAGGTTCCTGGCTGTCGGCGAGGTCGGTACCGAGGCCGCATCGGGATAGGTGCGCAGCACCCGGTCGGCGGTGCCCGGTGTGGTCACCCCGAACCAGTAGTGCTCGTTCTTGAAGTGGTGCAATCGGTGGTCGCGCCAGATCACCCGATAGGCAGCGGTTTTCGGCTTGTAATCGGTGTGCACCAGGTAGTGGCACCATTCGTAGAGCAGCCCGCAGGTCAGCATCACCACCAGGAACGTCAGTCCCATCCCGGTGCGGGGGAACAGCCACAGCGCGATCGCCACCGCGGAGACCACGGCGCCGATGGCCGACGGCAGCGGGATGAACACCAGGTCCACGTCGCGCGGGGCGATGTGATGCTCGCGATGCTTGCGCGCAAGCAGCGGGTCGAGAGTGAACCGACCGATGCGGCGTGGCCGCCAGTGCAGGACGAAGACGTGAATCGTCCACTCCAGGAACGGGAATGCCGCGGCGATCGCGAACGGAACCACCGCATCGCCGAGCCGCCAGTCGCCGACCGCGACGCGGGCGATCACGGCCCCGGTCAGCGCCACGAGGAACAACCACGGGGTGGGATGCCGCCAGAATTCACGGCCCGCATCGGCCAGGGTGAGACTGCGGCGGGCGTTGGTCGGTGCATTCACTGTGGTTCCTCCAGTGCGGTCAGGGCGGTCCCCAGAGCGGCGGTGGCCGGTTCCAGCAGTTCGCGGGCGGCAGTGGCCGCCTCGTCCGGTCGGCCCGCCGCGATGGCGCGGGCGACGGTGCGGTAGGCCTGCGTCTGCCCGACCTCGGCGGCCATCAGGGTGGCCAGCGCGGGCAGTGCCGGCTCGTACGCGGCCCGTAACGTGTTGAACATCAACCGAAATGCGATGGAGTCGGCGCCGTCGACGATGTGGTCCCAGAACGCCAGCGCGTGTCGCTGTTGCTCGAGTGGGTCGTCGGCGGATTCGAGCGCGACGATCGATTGTTCGAGCAGCTCGGCCAGCCCGTCCGGGTGGCGCCGCGCAGCCAGTTCGGCCACCTTGGGCCCGTTGTGCAGGCGGGCCTCGAGGATGCTGCGCGCCACCGATACGTCGAGTTGCCCACCGCGCAGCAGCAATTGGGGGAGCAGGTCGAGACCGGCGTGCCTGCGGAAGTCGCGGACCGTGGTTGCGTCACCCTGGCGGACCTCGACGAGGCCCGCGGCGGCGACCCGCTTGAGCGCCTCGCGCACGGCGGGCCGGGATACTCCGAGCACCTCGGCCAGCCGGCGCTCGCTGGGAAGCGGTTCGCCCGGTTGCATCTCGCCGCTGAGGACGTCGGCGAGGATCTGCTCGAAGACATCCTCGGGTACGGAACGCCGGCTCACCGGCTGCAGTGCCATGCCGCCAGCATGCCCGCCTAGCGGCCAGAGGTCAAGTGGTCAGACCAGTGCGCCCGGGACCGCCCAAACCGACGATTGGCAGGAGAAGTGCGGGTGGAGCCCAGCACAACGTCGATTTCGGCGCTACTTCGGGTGGCGCGCGGTGAACGTGAGTGCCACCTCGTCGGCCACCTTCAGCGTCCCCATGAACAGCGAGTACGGCTTGACCCCGAATTCGGTCTGAACCACCGGCAGCTCGGTGGACATCACCCACATCCCGTCGTGCTCCTCGACGGCCAGATCGACCGATTGCGGGTGCGTCGTGCCGTGGATCGTGACGCTGCCGTCCAGGTGGTAGCCGCCCGCAGTCGTGCCAATGTTCTCGGCGTCGAAGGTGATCTGCGGAAATTTCTTGGCGTCCAGCGACTTCAGCGCGTTCGAGCGAACGACACCCTTCTCCGGTCCGGTCAGCGGTGTCACGCCACCCTCACCCCTGACGACCTGCAACGAGTCGACATCGACGACCAGTCGGGCTGTGACCGGGGCGTCCCCGCGCCACTGGACCTGCGCCTGCCAGGACGCGAAGGTGATGGTCAGGCGATGCCCCATCTTGGCGGCAGGCCCCCCGACTCCGGTGAATATCTGCAGTTCACCCTCGGCGGCGGTCAGTTTCCAGGAGGTATCCGTCACGCCTCGACTGTATCGGCCTGTGTCACAAGCTACTTGCTTGCGCCGGCCCCGGTGTAGTCGACCTGCCAGTGCTTGATGCCGTTGAGCCAGCCGGACCGCAGCCGCTCCGGCTTCGACAACGGCGTCAGATCCGGCATGTGGTCGGCGATCGCGTTGAACATCAGATCGATCGTCATCCTGGCCAGATTGGCCCCGAGGCAGTAGTGCGCGCCGGTACCGCCGAAGCCGACATGCGGATTGGGGTCGCGAAGGATGTTGAACGTGAACGGATCGTCGAAGACTTCTTCGTCGAAATTGGCCGAGCGGTAGGACATCACCACCCGCTGACCCTTCTTGATCTGCACACCCGAGAGCTCGACGTCGTCCAGAGCTGTGCGCTGGAACGACGTGACCGGGGTCGCCCATCGGACGATCTCGTCGACCGCCGTCACGGGACGCTGCGCCTTGTACAGCTCCCACTGGTCGGGGAAATCGGCGAACGCCGTCATGCCGTGGGTGATCGAGTTGCGGGTGGTCTCGTTGCCCGCCACGGCCAGCAGAATCACGAAGAACCCGAACTCGTCGTCGGAGAGCTTGTGCCCGTCGACGTCGGCCTGCACCAGCTTGGTCACCAGATCATCGCCGGGGTTGGCCGTCCGGTCGGCTGCCATCTGCATCCCGTACATGATCAGCTCGCCGGCGGCGCCCTGCGGGTCGTTGCGATGGAACTCGGGGTCTGCTTCACCGACCATCTGGTTGGACCAGTCGAAGAGCTTCTTGCGTTCGTCCTGCGGTACGCCCATGAGGTCGGCGATGGCCTGCAGTGGCAGCTCGCAGGAGACCTGTTCGACGAAGTCGCCCGAACCCTGCGCGGCAGCGGCTTTGGCGATCGCCTGGGCGCGTTCGTGCAGGTTCGCCCGCAACGTCTCGACGGCCCGCGGGGTGAATGCGCGGGAGACGATCTGGCGCAGATGGGTGTGCCGCGGCGCGTCCATGTTCAGCAGGATGAACTGGCCGGTGTCCTTGTGCGACACGGCCGCGTTGTCCGGATAGCGCGGCAGGGCGGTGTTCTCCAGGCTGGAGAACACGTCGCTGCGCCGGGAGATCTCTTTGACGTCCTTGTGCTTGCTGACGACCCAGTAGCCGTCGTCCTCGAAACCGCCGACACCTCGTGGCTGTTCGTTCCACCAGATCGGTGCGACGCGGCGCAGCTCAGCGAGTTCTTCGACGGGTAACCGCTCGTTGTTCAGGTCGGGGTCGGTGAAGTCGAAGCCGGGGGGCAGGTTCGGACTGGGCATAAAAAGCGCACCTCCATACGACGTGATCTAGTGCCCGGTGATCCATGCCTACACCACGCACGGAGGCCTCGGGTGCGGGTTGAGGAAACTCGCAACTAGAACGTGTTCTATCGCTGGGCCGATGTCGGTCGCAGCGCCTCGGCGGTGGCCTGGTCGGCAGGCAGGAAAGCCTCGAGGCTCAGCTCCGCAGCGGTCAGGTCGAGCGCCGTTCCGAATGTCGTCACCATCGAGAGGAACGTCAGCGGCAGCCCGTCGAGACGGTCGACCTCCAGCGGGACCGCGACGCCGCCGAGATCGGTCGACGCGTCCTCGCCGCCCGGGTAGGACTCGAGCTCTGCCAGCAGGCCGGCGGAGCGTCCGGCGCCGGCCTCGCGGCGCAATCGGCTGAGCAGGTGATGCCGCCACTGCGACAGATTGCGGATGCGCGGCGCCAGTCCGTCGGGATGCAGTGCGATGCGCAGGGCGTTCGGGGTTTCCAGGAGATGCGGCGCGACCCCGTCCAGCAGCACTGCGGTTCCGGAATTGATTTGCAGCACATCCCAATTGCGGTTCACCGCCAGACAGGGGTAGGGGTCGTAGGCGGTGAGCACCCGGTCGACTCCGGCGCGGACGGCCGCCATCGCGGGATCGTCGAAGCCCCGCTCGGCATACGCCGGGGCCAGCCCGGCGGCCAGCAGCAGGTGATTCTGCTCGCGGGCCGGGACGGCCAGGGCGTCCGCCAACCTGAGCACCATGGCGCGACTCGGCGTGGAGCGTCCACTCTCGACAAAGCTGACGTGCCGGGCCGAGACGTCGGCTTCCAGGGCCAGATCGAGTTGACTGAGTCGGCGCCGGCGCCGCCAGTCGCGCAACAGGTCCCCGAACGCTGTGCTGCCCATTCCGCCAGCATCTCCCAGTCGTCGGGGCTACGCCATTACCTCGCAGGTAATTGCGCCGCCTACCTCGGTGCGGGAGCGTGAAGCGCATGACACGGCACAGTGATCCGCATCCGGTTCCGCGCTGGCTTGGTTTCGTGCTCAGGTCCGATCGTGCCGGCTCGGCATGGTTCGTCGGCGCCGGCTTCTTCTTCGCCCCGCTGCTCACCCTGGTGTCACCCTGGCCCGCGCTGACCGTCGCGATCTGGACCGCGGTCGGTCTGTTCGGGCTCTGGCTCGGACTGCTCGGCGTGGCGATGGCCACCGGCCTCGCGCTGATGCTGCGCGCGAATACCGAAATACCCGAAGACTATTGGCGCTCGATCGTGAACTACTGATCGAGGATGACGGCGTTCTCCGGGCAGGCGCCGGCGGCCTCACGGGCGCTGTCCTCGAGCCCGGCGGGCACCTCGTCGACGATCGCCTCGGCATACCCGTCGTCGGTCATCGCGAACACCTCCGGACAGACGGTGGTGCACACGCCATGGCCCCGGCAGCGCCCGTCGTCGATGTGGGCTTTCATACGAGATCAAACTCCAGATGCAGTTCGGTGAGCCCACGCAGGATGTAGGTGGGCACATAGGAATACCGCCGTGCATCGGCGGGTCCGTGGTGTTCTTCACTGATACGGATGTCGGTGGTGCGATCCAGCAGACGCGTCAGCGCCACGCGCGCCTCGGCCCGGGCCAGCGGAGCGCCCGGGCAGGTGTGGATGCCCCGCCCGAATGCGATGTGCTGCCGGGCATTTGACCGAGATGGGTCGAAGGTGTTCGGGTCGGTGAAGCGGCGCGGGTCGCGATTGGCGGCGGCCTGGACCACCATCAGTGTGGAGCCCGACGGGACATCCACCCCACCGAGGGTGACCGGTTCCTTGGAGAGCCGGAAGTCGCCCTTGACCGGGCTCTCGAAGCGCAGCGCTTCTTCGATGAAGTTGCTGATCGTGGAACGGTCCGCCCGCAGCTGCGCCTGGAATTCCGGGTTGTCGCCGAGGATCTGCAGGGCGGCGCTGAGCAGCCGGACAGTGGTCTCCTGGCCTGCCGAGTAGAGGTTGGCCGCCACCCGGGCCACGTCGCCGGGATCGGGCACCGAGCCGTTCGGGAAGGTGGCCGCGGCCATCTCGGACAGCACGTCGCCGCGCGGGTTGGCGCGCCGGTCTTCGATATAGGCGCTGAACTTGTCGTAGAGATACTCCAAGGGGGACTTGGCCAGGCTCTCGCCCTTGACGCTGCCGATGCCGCCGCCGTGGTGCGCGCCGCTGGCCATTTCCCTGACGAACTCGTCGCGGTCGGCGTCGGGGACGCCCAGCAGGTCGGCGATGATCATCAGCGTGAACGGCTGGGCGAAGCCGGCAATCAGCTCACCGCCGCTGCCGACCAGGTAGTCGTCGAGCGCGCGGTCGACCATCGCTCCCATCGCCTCTTCGTTCTCCTTGAGGCGCTTGGGTGTGATCAGCCGCATCAGCAGGGCGCGGTGATCGGTGTGCACGGGCGGATCGAGCGCGGGCAACTGGTCGTAGAAGGGCAGTTCGTCGCGGTGCCGGGCGATGAGTTCCGGGACGTCGTCACGACCCTCGACGGGAACCGGGAAACCGGGGAAGGGGCCGGTCACCGCGATGCAGGACGAGAAACGGTCAGCGTCGCCGGCGACTTCGGTGGCTTCTTCCCATCCGGTGACCATCCACACGCCGTGGTGCGGCTCCTTCGAGACCGGGCAACGTGCTTGGAGCGCCTCCAGATACGGATACGGATCAGCGACCAGACCGCGATCCGTGAAGAAGTTGACGGCGTCTACGTCGGTCACTGAGGAATCCCTTCACGTCACGGTATGGCCTATACGATCGGCAAGGAGGATGCTAGCCGATCGTATGGTAGTTTACTAGCCGATCGTAAAGTTGCATTGCGAAGGGAGTCGACGATGAGCGCAGTCGCCGCAGCCACCCCCGACTCCACGGCCGCCCCCGATACCCGGCAGCGGCTGATCGATGCGGCCATCGCGCTGTTCATTCGGCACAGCTTCGCCGGGACCTCGCTGCAGATGATCGCCGACGAGCTCGGCTTCACCAAAGCCGCGATCTACCACCACTTTCGGACCCGCGAGCAGTTGTTGACCGCGATCCTCGAGCCGATCATCGGCAAGCTGTCCGCGGTGGTCGACGACGCGGAGAAGCAACGCGGCGTGCAGGCCCGGGCCGAACGCATGCTCAACGGCTACGCCCGACTGGCGGTGCAGAACCCGATGCTGGTCTCGGTCCTGGCGTCTGACCCGAGCGTGCACACCGTGCTGAAAGCCAACCGCGACTGGACGCACATGATCTCGCGCCAGATGGCGCTGCTCGCCGATGTCCACCCCGGCCCGGGCGGGTATCTGCGGGCGCAGTTCGTCTTCGCCGGAATCGCCGGATCGGCCGATCCGAAACGTGCAGCCGACGACGAGTGGCTGCACGCCCAGCTCGTCGAGGCGGGCCGGCGTGCACTCGGCTTGCGTGCGCCGCGCCGAACATCCTGATTTTCCAGCATCTTTCGTTCATCAGGCGGTCAGCCCGCCGGAAAGGGGAAACCTATGTCCACCTCGAAAACGGCGGTGGTGACCGGTGGCGGTTCGGGAATCGGTGCGGCAGTGGCGGACCGGTTGCGCGCCGACGGTCACACCGTGGCGATCATCGACCTCAATCCCTCCGAGGCCGAACACTCCTACGTCGCGGACGTCACCGACCGCGCGCAGATCGATGCTGCGCTCGCCGAGATCCACTCCACCCTCGGGCCGGTCACGATCCTGGTGAACGCCGCAGGCAAGGACAGCTTCCGGCGCTTCCTCGACCTGTCCTTCGAGCAGTGGCAGAACATCATCGACATCAACCTGCACGGTGTCTTCCACACCATCCAGGCCGTCCTGCCGGACATGGTCGAGGCCGGCTGGGGCCGCATCGTCAACATCTCCTCGTCGAGCACCCACTCTGGTGTGCCCTATATGTCGGCCTACGTCGCGGCGAAGTCCGGCGTCAACGGTCTGACGAAAAGCCTTGCGCTGGAGTATGGTCCGGCCGGCATCACGGTCAACGCGGTGCCGCCCGGCTTCATCGACACCCCGATGCTGCGCAAGGCCGAAGCCCGCGGAAACATGGGTGACATCCAGGCCACCATCGACGCCACCCCGGTGCGCCGGATGGGCAAACCGGAAGACATCGCCGCGGCATGCGCGTTCCTGATCTCCGAAGAAGCCGGCTACATCACCGGACAGATCCTCGGCGTCAACGGCGGACGCAACACCTGAGCGTCAGCCGGCGGGCTTCGTCGTCGTCGGGGTCACCGATGTCGTCACCGTGACGGTGGTGGTGCTGACCGTCGTCGTCGCGCTCGCCGAACTGCTCGCGGTGCCCGAGGTGCCGGTCGGCGAGAAGCTGGCCTCCTTGAACTCGATCCACGAGTCCTTGTAGATGACATCGTCACCCGAGGACACCAGGATTTGGGTGGGCGAAACGGCATACGTGACACCGTCATTGACCGCGACCAGCGTCCCGTCGGAGCTACGCGTGATCGGTAGGTGCAGGGGAGCGTTGTCCGACAGGCGAACGCCGCGGTACTCCAGTCCGCCGTCGGCGTTCACGCAGATCACCACCAGAGATTTCGACGTGCGGCCGTAGGCCATCAGAGTCTGGTTCTCGTCGCACCGTGCGCCGGTGTCGACATAGCCCCGGGAGTCGGCCGTGAACGACGCCGCAGCGCTCGAGGTTGTCGCGGCCGATGGTGAGGTCGTCGCCGTCGTGCTGGCCGTGGTCGACAGCGTCGTCGGTGCGGCCTGGGCGACGGGCAGCGTGTCAGACGAGCCGGACGCCGCGGTCACCGCGACCGCCAGTCCGACCGCCGTCAGTGCTCCGCCGACTCCCAGCCAGGGCAACCAGCGCGACGGCGGGGTGGTGTGAGGTTCGTGAGCTGACATGGCCTAAGCGAACCACCTCGGAGGGCGTTTTCCGCGCTGTGCAGCGGCGTTTCTCCGGACCAATCGCAGGAGATGCCCGTCACGCCGTTCAGCTCGCCGGTTCGGCCGGGGTCGACTCGTGGGTGAGCACCGCCCACAACAAGCCGGCCGCCTGGCGGGCCTGGTCGGTGGGCACGATCGGCGAACCGGCCGCGGGCTGCTCGGCCGGTGCACCGCTGATGTGCTCCACCAAGGCCACCGCCAGTGAGCGCAGCTTCACATTCGATTCATGGCTGGCCCGGCGCAGAGTCGCCCACGCGGTGTCGGCGTCGCACATCAACCGCCCCATGATCGCGCCTTTGGCCTGCTCGATGGCTCCGCGCGACTGCAATACCGCGAGCATGTCGGCGGTGGCCGTCTCGTCCTCGGCACCGGCCGCCACCATGGCCGCGGAGACCAGCTGCTCGTAGCCGATCAGGGTGGTCACCGTGGTGGCCGTCGACGGCCGGTCCAGCGCGCAGGACAACACGACCGTGCTGTCGGCTTTCCACACCCCGGGCACCGACACCGCACCACGAACCTCACGCCAGGCCGCGCCGTGCTCGGGCACCCGGCCGTCCATGGCCTGCAGGCTCAGCTCCGGCCAGCGCTCGTCGGACCACAAATCCAGGCTCAGCACCGGCATCTGGTGGACGAAGGCATCAATCACCGGACCGCCCAGCCCGGCCAGCTGCGCCTCGACGATCTCGCCCCCGTAGCCGCGGGCCGCCAGGACCGTCACCTCGTCCTCGTCGAGGCGCCGATCGTGCACGGTGATCGCCAACCCGACCGCATGGGGCAGGTCGAGATGAACGCGTTCGAGAATCCGGTCGAACAATTCCTGCTGGGACAGGTCGCGCCGGTGGAACTCGGGGACGGGCATGGTGTGCGATTCACTCCTTGGTGATGACGGTGGCCACCCGGTCGAGGCCGGAGATGCCGAGCAACGTCTTGATCGGGCCTTCGGCCGCGATGATCATCGTGAGCTCGGCCGTGGCGGCCACGGCAAACAGGGCACGCACCGCCGCGCTGTCGCAGTAGGTGACGTCCGACAGGTCGACGGTCAACGCGGCAGATCCGGTGGCGGCCTTGGCCACCACGTCCTGGAACTGCCCGACATTGGCCAGGTCGATCTCACCGGTGGCAACCACCTGTGGCGACTCCGAATCGGAACCCACCGCGACCCGGAACTGGGCCTCTGCCATCAGCGCAACTCCTTGAGCGTTTCGACGCCTGTTCCGACGCACGAACCGTAACTGCCGTTACTCGGCGATTGTTGCTGATGGTTCGAACAGCTGGTGCCGGAAACCGCAAGCCGCCACCGGTCGCCAGCGTCCCAGGATCGGACCGTCAGCACGATTCTTGGCCCGAACAGGACATCTCGACCGGCGGCAGCAACCGATCTGGCGCCGCGCGCTTCACCCACTGGTTTCTCCCGTCGTCATCTTCACCCCCGACGACGTAATCGCCCGGCAGCTTAGCAAGCTTCGGTGCGTGCCGAGCAGTCGGCGAGAGCAAAGTCTGCTACCGGTGCGCTGCCACCGGGACTCACGCGCCTTTCCGAGTTCACCGCAGACACACCCGCAACAGCAGTTAGGCTCACGCGAGAGGGTTGCCGGGGGGCAAGGGGCCCTGCGGGAAGAGACCTAGAGGGTGGATAGATGCTCCGCGAATTCGTCATCGCAGCAGCCGTCGCTGCAGCGGCGCTGGCCGTGGCACCGAATGCCGCCGCCGATGAACCCCACGGGCCGTTCCCGGGCGATCCGCCGGGCATGAGCTACGAGGCCTACCTGAGCGCGCCGTGCTACCAGTGGGACCGGTTCGCGTTCGGCCGCGGCCCCGGTGGCGAGCCGTTGCTCTGCCGCTGGATCCCCGGCCAGTCGCCGATCGGCATGGACCGCCCACCGGAGGGTGTGGGCTTCTGGGTGCTCTCACCCAAGATCTACGGCGTGCAGGCCGTCGGATCGCCGTGCCCGGGCTCGCAGGCCGCGGCCCAGTCGCCCGACGGCCTGCCCATGCTCTGCCTGGGAGCTCAGGGCTGGCAGCCCGGTTCGATGCATTCCGGCGATTGGGGCAACGGGAACGACTTCTACCCGGCCAGCTAGCCGGCGAGAACGCAATCAGGGCGAGAATTCACGAAGATTCTCGCCCTGATTGCGTTGTGGATGCGGTCAGACGGACGCCGCTTCGTTCAGCTCGTCGAGACGGGTGGTGGCCTCCAGGTACTCCTGCACCCAGCGCTCGATCACCGTGGCGGTCTTCTCGACCTTGGTGAACTGGCCGACGACCTGTCCGATCGGGTTGAACGCGACGTTGACGCTCTCATTGGGGTACTTGTGCGTCGCGGCAACGGCCATGCCGGAAACCATGTACTGCAACGGCATTCCGAGTGGCTTGGGGTTGCCGTCCTTCTCCCACGCCTCGGTCCAGTCGTTGCGCAGCATGCGGGCGGGCTTGCCGGTGAACGAGCGGCTGCGCACGGTGTCGCGGCTCTCGGCCTTGGCATACGCGGCGTGCTGCACCTCGGTGTGCTCGGACTCCTCGACCATCACCCACTGCGAACCGGTCCACGCGCCCTGGGCGCCCAGCGCCAGCGCCGCGGCGATCTGCTGGCCGCTGCCGATACCGCCGGCGGCCAGCACCGGCACCGGTGCCACCGCCTTGACGACCTGCGGCCACAGCACGATCGAGCCGATCTCACCGCAGTGTCCGCCGGCCTCGCCGCCCTGGGCGATGATGATGTCCACGCCGGCCTCGGCGTGCTTCTTCGCCTGCGACGGCGACCCGCACAGCGCGGCGACCTTGCGGCCCTCGGCGTGGATGTGCTTGATCATCTCGGCCGGCGGGGTGCCGAGCGCGTTGGCGATCAGCGTGCACTTCGGATGCTTGAGCGCCACCTCGACCTGCGGCGTCGCGGTCGCCTCGGTCCACCCCAGCAGCCCCATGGCGTCGTCGTCGCTGTTCTCGACGGGAACACCGTGGTCGGCGAGAACCTTCTTGGCGAAGTCGATGTGCTCCTGCGGCACAAGGTCGTTCAGCGTCTTCTTCAGAACCTCGGGGGACAGGTCCGTCGAGTCCATGCCTTCGTACTTGTTGGGGATCACGATGTCGACGCCGTAGTGATGGTCGCCGATGTTCTCATCGATCCACTTGAGCTCGATCTCGAGCTGTTCGGGGGAGAACCCGACGGCGCCGAGCACACCGAAGCCGCCGGCCTTGCTGACGGCCACGACCACGTCGCGGCAGTGGGTGAACGCGAAGATCGGATATTCGATATCGAGGTCGTCGCAGAGGGGAGTGCGCATGGACCGGCTCCTTCAAGCGTGGGGCGTAGACAGACTGAAACGTGTTCTAGTTTAGTACGCGCCGGACGTGCGAGTTGCAGGTATCCACCATCGATGCGCGAACGAATGCCTATCGGCGCAATCACCCCAGCGAGAGCCCCTGACGACGGCTTGCGGCGGAGTACCGTTGGCAGTGTCGGCTCACAGTCGGCGAGAGGGTGCAGCCATGGTTGTCTCATCACTTCGATTGCGGCGCGTGGCGCTGCTCGGAATCGCCACCGCCCTGACCGCGGCGCTCGCGCCCGTGGGCGTGGCCTCCGCGAACTCAGGTCCCGATTGCACCAACGGCGTCGTGCCGCTCAACCCGTATGTGGTGAACTGCGGTCTGCCGGCCCGGGGCAATCACACCATCGGCGCGGCGCCCGACGCCGGCGCGATCATTGCCTGCCGGCACAGCCCGATCTGCTTGTCGTACTACGTGAATTACCCGGGCACGCTGATCGTTCCGGGCTATCGGCCCTAGGTCTGGTGCCGCTGCGGCTAGCTCGTCGAGCCGACTCCTCGACGGCCGACCAGCAGCGAGCCGCCCGCGACCAGCAGGCCGATCACGGCCAGCGGAATCGACCACGTCCGCCGCGAGGACACCGACGATTGGCACTGCGCCACGAAGTCGGTGTGCGGGACGAGCTGATTCAGGATCGGGACATTGGCGATGACGTTCTTGTCGTTGGCGGCGCGTGCCGCCGACAGATCTTCCGAGATGGCGTTGCCGCAGCCGATGCTGCCGCCGTTGCCGTCCGGGGTCGACACCGGTACCAGCATCGCGATGACCCCGGCGATCAGCAGCACCGCACCCACCAGAAGAACCACGCGGCGCACCGACATGTCCGTCTCCTTACGCATCCGTCGAATCGGTGCGGGGTCTACCCCGGTGGCCACCCGGCCAAACGCGCCGCGGCGCGCACCTGTCAGGGCTTGGCGAACAACTCCACCTCTGAGATCAATGGCAGGTTGAGCGTGGTGCGGATACCCGGCGGCGCCGCGATCACCGCGGGAATCGCGTTGACGATGCGGCCTGCGGCGCCGGCGATCGCGGCCTGGTTGTGGTCGCCGTAACTGCTGCTCGGGACGATGTCCACCGCGTACGACGGCTCACCGGTGATTTCGATGCGGTACGAGCCGCCGCCAGCTGCGGGCTGTGGCAGATCCGGACGCAGATCGGGGCGCAACCGGGTGATGTGCTCGATGACGATCGCGGGGTGGCCGTTGACCATTCCGCGGATCTCGAACTGCAGGACGGCCAGGGTGCCCTTGGCGACATGACCGACCGCGATGTCGAAATCCTCTGGCGCGGGTTCGCGTTGGTACGACTCGGTGATCTCGTCGACCTCGATGCCCAGGCCGGCGGCCAGCTGCCGGATCGCCGTGCCCCAGGCGATGCTGAGCACTCCGGGCTGCAGTAGCATCGGGATCTCGTCCATGGAGCGGGCAAAACCCATGTAGTGCATGACTTCTGCGCCGTCGTAGGACGCGTAGTCGTGGATCTCCATGCATCGCACCTGCTCGATGCGCTGACAGGTGCTGGCCAGCGCGAGCGGGATCAGATCGTTGACGAAGCCCGGGTCGACACCGCTGATGAACAGGCTTGAATTGCCTTGTCGGGCCGCGTCTTCCACTCTCTGGATGTACTTGTCGGGCATCACGCCCCAGGGGTACTGCAGCAACCCGGGCGATGATCCGACGACGTTGATGCCTGCGGCGAGGATCTTGCGGACGTCCTCCATGGCTTCGGGCATCCGGGTGTCGCCCATGGCGCAGTACACGGCGCACTCGGGTTCGGACGCCAGCACTGCGTCGAGATCTTTGGTGGCCAGGATTCCGGTCTTCACATCGAGGCCGGCCAGTTCGCCCGCGTCCTTGCCCACCTTCTCGTCTGCGGACACGCACAGCCCGGTGAGCTCGAAGCCCGGGTTCTCGATCAGTTCGGACAGGGCGATCCGACCGACGTTTCCGGTGCCGATGTGGGCAACGCGGATGGCCATAAGTTCTCCTCATGCTGGGGTCTGCGGTGCGTTCAGTATGCGCATTCGGGGGCGAAACTGGAACAGGTTCTACCTCGCGGCGAGAGCTACCGGTAGCCTGTCGGCTCATGGGACGCGTAGACGACAAAGTAGCCATCATCACTGGTGGCGCACAGGGGATGGGCGCCGCTGACGCGCGGATGCTGGTCGCCGAAGGCGCCAAGGTCGTGATCGGGGACATCCTCGACGACAAGGGCAAGGAACTCGCCGACGAACTCGGCGACGCCGCCCGCTACGTGCACCTCGACGTCACCGAAGCCGATCAGTGGAAGGCCGCGGTCGAGCTCGCGATTGCCGATTTCGGCAAGGTCAACGTGCTGGTGAACAACGCGGGCATCGTCCAGGTCGCGCCACTGAAGTCGCTCGACGTGGAGCGATGGAAGAAGGTCCTCGACGTCAACCTGACCGGCGCGCTGCTGGGTATCCAAGCCGTCCTGCCGTCGATGAAGGAGTCCGGTGGCGGCTCGATCATCAACGTGTCGTCCATCGAGGGCATGCGTGGCGCCGCGTGGGTGCACAGCTATGTGGCGTCCAAGTGGGGCCTGCGCGGCCTGACGAAATCCGCTGCGCTGGAACTGGCGTCGGACAACATCCGGGTCAACTCGGTGCACCCGGGCTTCATCCGCACCCCGATGACCAAGCACCTTCCCGAGGACATGGTCAGCGCCCCGCTGGGCCGTCCGGGCCAGCCCGAGGAAGTGGCCACCTTCATCGTCTTCCTCGCCAGTGACGAGTCGTCGTTCTCGACGGGTTCGGAATATGTCGTCGACGGCGGTCTGATCACCGACGTCCCGCACCGCGCGATGCCCTAGTCTCTGGCGTTGCGGCGGGTCCGCATCGCCAGGGAGCCGAACGCCGCGCCGAGGGCGGCCCGCCCCAGCGCGGGGAAGTGGCCGATCGCATCGGCCGCCCCGCTGCGGCGACCGGGGATCGACAGCCGGAGCACCGGCCAGTCACTCGCCGCGGCCTTCGCGGCCAGCCCCGGCCGAGGATTGACCGGACGGGGATGGCCGACCAGCCGCATCAATGCGGCGTCCTCGTCGCCGTCGGCGTAGAAGTAGCTGCCGGCCAGGTCGACCTCGTTGGCTTCGCAAAACCGTTGCACCGCAGCGGCTTTCTGGCGTCCCCAGACGACCGGCTTGGCGATGTTCCCGGTCAGGCGGCCGGCGTCGTCCAGCTCGAAGGTGTTGCAGATGACGTCGTCGATCCCCAGCGCGCGTGCCACCGGCTCCGCATGGATGGTCAGCGCCGACGAGCTGAGCACGACGGTGTGCCCGCGTTCCTGATGCGCAGCGACGATCTCGCGCATCAGCGGGTACACCCGCGCCGCCACCTGCTCGGTGTAGAGCCGTTCGCCGATCGCGTCGAGTTCGGCCAGTGACTCGCCGCGCAGATACCCCGCTGCGCGCACCAGCAGCCGCTCGAACTGCATGCGGCCCAGCTTGTAGCGCAGCGAAGCCTCGATCACGCCGAGCACCTCGCCGATCCGGGCCTGTCCGCGGCGGACCCGGTCGCTGGCGTGCGCGGTCGCGGTGAAACCGGCCACCAGGGTGCCGTCCAGGTCGAAGAACGCGCCGACGGCCGGACCCGGTGGGCTCCCGGCGATCTGCGCGAGCGGATCCGCTGACAGTGTCACCACACCATCATGCCGATCCGGGAATGCCTCGGTCCGTACGGTGTTGCACGCCACATGAAGCTCAACGATGCGGCGCGCGCTCTGATCGGCTCCGGCGCCGACGCCACGCTGGTCACCCTGAATCCGGACGGCAGCCCCCAGGTGTCGCTGGTGTGGGTGGCGGTGCAGACCGGTGAGGACGGCGACGAGCTGGTGACAGCTCACCTGTCCGAGCACAAGAAGGTCCGCAACGTACGTCGTGACGGCCGGGTGGCGCTCACCATCGTCTCGACCGAGCCGGGTGCCGTCATGCGGCCGTATCTGTCGGTCACCGGCACCGCGCGCATCGTGGAAGGCGGCGCGCCCGAGGTCCTGCGGGATCTCGCCGCGGTGATGGTCACCGACGACAACGTGGTGTTCCCGCCTGACGACGCCCCACCGGGATACCTGACCCGGATCCGGATCGACACCGTCGGCGGCATCGGTCCCTGGGCGAGCTAACCGTCCTGGCGGGTCCTGGCCGCTGCTTCGAGCTCCTCTTCCCAGGCGCCCTCATCGCGTCCGAGGGCGATCGTGGCCGCGGCCATGGCGCCGACGGCGATAGCCAGCACGACCGCGACCGGCTTGGTGACCGCGAGGTGCTCGCCCAACACCACCTCCCCGATCAGCACGGCGATCACCGGTTCGAGCACCAGCATCGCCGGGACCGAGGCGCGAAGCGACCCGGCGTGGAAGGCCGACTGCTGCAGCAGAGTGGCCACCACTCCGACGACGATCACCACGTACAGCACCGGTGAGGTGAACAGCCGCCCCATGTCGCCCTCGCGCACGGCGTGCATCACGAGCTTCGTCAGCACAGCCACCACGCCGAACAGCACACCGACACCGACCGCCAGCAGGATCGCCCGCCGCCAGTCCGACAGTCGCAGCGCCACCAGCAGACAGCCGGCCACGAACAGCAGGCTGATCCCGGCCACCACCACGGCAGGCAACGTCGCGCCGTCGTAGTCGCCGGGCTTGGTCCGGGCCAACGACACGAACACCCCCAACGCGAGCGTGAGCAGCATGGCCCAACCCCACTCGCCGCGGGTTACCCGGCGGTGCGCCAGCCGCGCACTCATCGGCAGCGCGAACAGCAACGCGGACACCATGAGCGGGGCGACCAGCAGCAGCGAGCCGTAGGCCAGTGCGATCGCCTGGAACGCATACCCCGTCACCGCCGACGCGGTGCCGGCCCACCACAGCCGGCGGCGCAACAGCGTCGACAACATCACGGTGCTGACACCCTGATCGCGCGGGACGTCCATGGTGGCCCGCTGACGGACCACGATGCCGATGGCCGCGAACACCGCACCGGCAAGGGCGGCTGCCACGACGAGCGCGTGCTGCAGCAATATCCATTCCTTCACTGGTTGTCCGGCGGCGCATCACCGAATCTAGGGCACGCGCGAGTAGGCCGACGTCAGCGACGTCGCGAGTGTCAGCGAACCTGCACGACCACCGGTGTGCTGTTGTACCCGGTGACCCTGACCCACGCCGGGGCGGGTCCCGACCCGGGAACCCGGCCCTTGATCTGGACGGTCTCGCCCGGGAACACCGTCACGTAGTTGTCGTCGTACTGGATGGGCAGGATCTCGTCGGCGAGCGGACCGGAGAGCAGTTCGGCGCGTTCGAAGAACGCGATCTGCGGGGTCGGGTTGTGCAGGCTGATGGTGACGTCACGGCCGGCGTCGTCGCCGCCGGTGGCACTGACCTCCAGCGGCACCTTCGGCATCGTGTTCAGCGCGGTCATGTCGGCCCAGCTCACCTGGTTGGAGTTGAACGCCGCATCGTTGGCCGGCGGACCGACGTCGTCGGCCTGCCGGGACTGCCAGTACACATTGTTGGCGACGACGTTGCCGTCGGCGTCGAGCAACTCGCAGCGGACGAAGAACACCGGGGAGTCGGCCGGCCCGGGCGGCAGCGTCATCGCCTGCACCGCGCCGCCCGGGTCGACGGCGATGCCATCGGCGGCCCGATCGTCACGCAGCGCGCCGTTGAGGCTGTAGATGCGGACCCGGACGCGCAGGTTCTCGTGGGTGTCCGGGGTTTGGTTGACGACGGTCACCTTGGCCTGGCGGTGGTTACCGGTGGCGTAGGAGTCGAACACCACCGACAGCGGCTGCAGGCCCTTCTTGGCGCCGTAGTATGCGCCGCCGGGGCGCAGGTAGTAGTCGAAGATGTTGCCGAAGAACGACGGCCAGTGGCTGTTGAGCATCCAGTAGATCGTCATCTTGTGCCCGTCCCAGCCGTTGGCCGCGAACGATTCGAACTGCGCGCGGGTCGCCTCGTAGTGGGCCAGCTGAGCCTTGTCGGCGAACATCCGCGCGTTGGTGGACGGGCCGTAGCGGCGGTTGATGACACGCTGGACGTTGGCCAGCCGCGAGTTCTGCGGATCCGACCCGGCGTGGAAGAACCAGGTGTCGTTGATCGGCCAGAGCTTGTCGGGCGGGATGAACTTCTGCAGGCTCGCGAACGGTGGGATGTGCTCGTTGTCGCCCTGTTCGGCCGACGAGCCGCGGGCCGCGCCGTACTGGCCGGCGAACCAGTACGACGGCGGACGCCAGGTGTAGGGCCCGGCCATCTGGATGCCGTCCCACAGCTGCTTGCCGTCGGCGTCCCGGTTCAGCGACGACACCGTGTCGACGGTGGCGTTCTGCCAATGCAGATCGGACAGGATCTGGTGGTACTCGGTCAGCACGTCGGCGGGCGGGCGGCCGTCGCTGCCGTTGGCCCACACGAACACCGAGGCGTGCGAGCGCAGCATCTCGATCTGCGAGCGCATGCTGTCCTGCGAGACGCGACGATCCTCGTCGTCCCACTGCTGCCACTTCTCCCACTGGTTGCAGCACATCCAGCCGTACATCAGCGGGATGCCGAGTTCGTCGGCCTGCTCGACGAAGCGCTGTGACGAGATCTTGGACTCCAGCCGCAGCATGTTCAGGCCGAGGTCTTTGACGTAGCCCAGGATCGCGGCGTCGCGCGCCGGGTCGTACTTGTAGAGCAGGTCGGGCGTGTAGGTGGCGCCCCGGACCAGGAAGTTCTTGCCGTTCACCTGAAGGTAGAAGTTGCCGCCGGTACCCAGCTCGGCGAACGAGTCGTCGGAGTCGCGGCCCTGGGTGATGGTGCGGATACCGAACTTCTTGGTGGCCTCCTCGGTCGCCTGACCGTTCTGCACGAACTCCAGCTTCAGGTCGTACAAGTCGGGCCGGCCCATCGTGTACGGCCACCACAGGTCCGGGTGCTCGACGGTCAGCGCGGCGAACTTCTCAGGGCTCAGCGTGATCTCACGCTCCTCGCCGGGCATCAGCGTGACCGGCTCGTCGACGTGCAGGGGCGCCTTGCCGTCGCGGGTGATCGTGGCGCGCAGAATGCCGCGGACCTTCTCGGTCGAATAGTTCTTCAGCGGGGCGTACACCGTCAGCCTGGCACTGTCGGTGTCCGGTAGCGGGAGTTGGGTGTTGACCGTGGCGTCGCCGATCGACACCTGCCCGGATGTCTTGAGGTACACCGGTTTCCAGATGCCGGCATTCCGGTCGGGTACAAACGAGTTGCCGTTGGCCGGGTTCTTGTCCGGGCCCTGATAGCCCAGGTAGCGCCAGTTGATCCAGTCGTACCAGCTGTCCGCGAGCTCGACGCCGTTGACGTCCTGAATGGCTCGTTCCGGGGTGACCTTGACGGCGAGGGTGTTCGGCTGGCCCTGCCTGATCCACCGCGTCACGTCGAGTTCGTGGTCGTTGTACATGCCGACGACGTGCCTGTTGTCCGCGACGCGGCGGCCGTTGAGCCACACCTCGGCGCGGTAGTTGATGCCGGGGAAGTCCAGCACGTAGGTGGGGTAGTCGGCCGGCGCGTTGAAGGTCGTGCGATACCACCAGTCCTGCTCGTAGAGGTCTTGCGGCACGTTCTGGAGCAGGTTCTTGCCGTAGTACAGATTCGGGTAGACGCCGTCTTCCTGGAGGGTCTGCAGGACGGTGGCCGGCATCCGGCGCACCGGGTGCCAGGCGGCGGCGTCGTATGTGGTGGCCGAGATGGCGGCGCCGTCAGCGCCCACGCCCTGCGCCGAGGTGAGGCGCCAGCCGTCGGACAGCTCGATGTCCTGGGCGGGTCGCGGCTGCGGGCCGTTGAACACGCGCAGGTCGCCGGCGCACATCAACAGGAGCAGCAGGACGGAGAGCGTGCCGAGGGTCTTGGCCACCGTCCCCAAACTCCTCAACTCGAGATCCGCGACAGGACACCCCCGCGCAACCGTTCATCAGCCGCGCGTTCATCTTGGCAGAGCAGTGGAGCAAACGCCGTATCTGGTTCGTGTGCAACAGCGCACGCCCGACCCCCGGTCGAGGTTAGTCGCCGGAGTTCGGCGCAGCGCCGCCGAAGTGCGGCGGGCGGATCTACGCTGGGGCCATGACCGACCAAGACCGCGTTGCGGCCCGCCGCGAGATCGCCGATGCTCTGCTCACCGCGCTGGAGCGCCGCCACGAAGTGATCGACGCCATCGTCGCCTCCGACAACCGGGATTCCGCGATCACCGCCATCGCCGAACTGCTCGGCACGTCGCGCCGGGGCACCGAGGCCGTGCTGGGACTGTCCTTCGAGCAGGTGACCCGAGACTCGCGCGACCGGATCGCCGCCGAATTGCGAGATCTGAACAGCCAGCTGTCCTTCACCCTCGGTGAGCGGCCGGCCAGCACCGACGAGAGTCTGCAGCTGCGCCCGTTCGCCGACGAATCCGATCGCGACATCTTCGCCACCCGCACCCAGGAAATCGGTGCGGCCGGTGACGGTTCGGGCGCGCCCGCCGGTTTGGTGGACGACGAGATCCGTTCGGCACGAAGCCGGTTGACGGCCGAGGAGGCGGCCTGGTTTGTCGCTCTCGACGGCGACGAGAAAGTCGGCCTGGTGTTCGGTGAGCTGCTCGGCGGTGAGGTCAACGTGCGGATCTGGATTCACCCCGATCACCGCAAGAAGGGTTATGGCACCGCCGCCCTTCGCAAATGCCGCTCGGAGATGGCGGCGGCATTCCCCGCCGTGCCGCTGGTGGTCCGGGCTCCCGGCGCCGCCCCGCGCTGAGCCTGGGTTCTACGTCAACGACGCCCAGGCCTGGCTGCATGCGTTGGGCGAGGCCACCGGGCTGACGCCCGATCCCGTGGCCTGATCTGCAGCGCGCCTGCGTAATCTCGCTCGGTATGAGCGTGCGCGCGGGAATCGTGGTCACCGGCACCGAAGTCCTCACCGGACGCGTCGCGGATCGCAACGGCCCGTGGGTGGCCGACCGGCTGTTGGAGTTGGGCGTCGAACTGGCCCACATCACGATCTGCGGTGACCGTCCCGCCGACATCGAGGCGCAGCTGCGGTTCCTCGCCGCCGAAGGTGTCGACCTGATCGTCACGTCCGGGGGGCTGGGCCCGACGGCCGACGACATGACGGTGGAAGTGGTGGCGCGGTTTTGCGGCCGCGAGCTGGCCCTCGACACCGAGCTGGAAGCCAAGATCGCGGCCATCCTCCAGCATCTGATGGCCCGATTCACCGGCGTCGACTTCGACGCGGTGCTCGCGGCCAACCGCAAACAGGCGATGGTGCCGGTGGGTGCCCACATCCTCGACCCGGTCGGCACGGCACCCGGCGTCGTGGTCCCCGGGTCGCCGACGGTCCTGGTGCTGCCCGGTCCGCCGCGCGAACTTCAGGCGATGTGGCCCGCCGCGGTCGCCGATGACGCCTTCCAGCAAGCCATCGCCGGGCGGACCGTCTACCGCCAGGACACGGTCCGGATGTTCGGGCTGGCCGAGTCGGGACTGGCCGAGACGCTGCGAGAAGCCGAAAGCCTGCCGGGTTTCGGTGATCTGGAGATCACCACCTGTCTGCGCCGCGGCGAGGTGGAGATGGTCACGCGTTACGAGCCGCAGAGCGCGCCGGCCTACGCGCGGCTGATGGACCTGGTGCGCAGCAGGCACGGGGACACGCTGTTCTCCGAAGACGGTTCGCTGGTCGACGATCAGGTCGCTCGGCTGCTGTCGGGGCGGCGTATCGCGACAGCGGAGTCCTGCACCGGCGGATTGCTGACGGCGCGCCTGACCGAACGGGCCGGCTCGTCGGCCTATGTCGCCGGCGCAGTGGTGGCCTATGCGAATGAGGCCAAAGCCGATGTGCTCGGCGTCGAGCCCGCCCTCATCGAGCGGTGTGGCGCGGTATCCCAGGAGGTGGCCGAGGCGATGGCGGCGGGCGCGTTGCGCCGATTCGGCGCCGACACCGCCGTCGCGATCACCGGCATCGCCGGACCGGGCGGTGGAACCGAGGACAAACCAGTGGGCACGGTCTGGTTCTGCGTGATGCTGGGCGACGGAACGACGGTGAGCCGGTCGGTCCGGCTCCCCGGCGAACGCGCCGACATCCGGGAGCGGTCCACCACCGTGGCGATGCACATGCTGCGGCGAGCGCTGCTCGGATTGTCCTAAGCCAGACAGCCTTCCGCGTCGGCGACGACAAGCTCGTCGGGGTTGCACAGCGCATACATGCGCGCCGCGAGGTCGGCGAGTTCGACGATGATCTCGGTGCGGCCCAAGCCGGCGTCGAGGGCGTCGTTGAGCAGTAGTTCGATGTCGATGCGGCGGTTCTCGACGGCATCCACGTTCGCGCCGTCGGCGTGCGAGATCCGTGCGGCGCGAATCATCCGCCAGGCGTAATTGCGTTCGGCGAGGACGTCATTCATTACTTCACCTTTCGACGGCGGCGCGCTGACTTATCCGTCAATACACCGGTGAGCCCATTGCTTGAGTCAGCTTCGCTGTTCGTTGCATTCGGCGACAGGGACTTCTGGCCCATGCCGGCAGGGGCATTGGGCATGAGAACGAGTCAGCCCAGCCATTAACGCCGATTGTCGGACCCGTCGAAATTACCTGTATCGGCGTAATTGCTGACGTACCGTGAAACGGTCCAATTCAGCGAGACCCTAATGGGGGGACTTCATGCGAAAATTCATCTTGGGAGTTGCGACGGCAGGAATGATCGCCGGTTCACTGGCCGGCGCGGTCACCGCCAATGCGGCATCGACGAACAATGCCACGCCGTCCGGTCCGGGACATTCACCGATCATCACCGCGCTGGATTGTCAGGGTGGTACCGGAAATATGGGTTGTGGCGCAGGCTTTTTCTGGCGCGACGGCTGGCGCGGCTGGGGCTGCTACCCCTGCTGATCGACTGCTCGTAATTACTCGGCCTGCATTCCTTTCTGAACGGAAGTATTCGAATATGAACTCTCGTTATATTGGCGGCCTCGCCGCCGCCCTGTTATCGGCGGGTATGACGCTGGGCACCGGCCTGGCATCCGCCGACCCCGGTGATTACACCGTCCTGCTGATCGACCCGAATGTGGTGACCGACTCGCTGGCGTATACGGCGGCCCCGCCGACTCTGAATCCCGGCGGCCAGCCCGGCGCCATGACGGTGTACACCCACCGCGACGGCCGCACGATCACCGACACCGTGTGGGTGCTGGCCGATCCGGCCGCGGCTGCCGGTGCGATCAGTTCCGCGCAGGCCGCCACCCCCGTCGCCAACCAGAAGTCGGTGGCCGCGCCGGTCGGGCAGGGCGGACAGCTGATCACCGGAACGTCACCGGACGGCACCCGATCGCTGAGTGTCCTGTACTTCACCGAGGGCAATGCCGCGTCGTCGCTGGAGTTCTCCGGGCCCGTCGCCGACCCGGCACCCAACGATCTGGTGATCGACTTCGGTCAGAAGCAGGACGCGTTGATCAAGAGCCAACTCGGCGCGTGAGCACGACGGCTCGTGTCGCGCTGATCGCAGGCGCGGCGCGGGCTTTCGTCACCGGGCGGGAGTGATCACGCCTTCTCGTCGCGGTCCCACAACTCGAGCATGGTGCGCAGAATGTCTTCGGCCCGTCCCAGGCCGGCCAGGTGGCTTTCCCCGGGGAGCGTGTAGAGCTCGGCGTCGGGCAGCTGGGACACCACGTGCTGGCCGTGGGCGAACGGCACGATGTGGTCGCGGTCGCCGTGCCACCAGCGGACCGGGACCTTGACCTCGTCTAGCCGGAAACCCCAGTCCCGGGCGAACACCACGATGTCGGCGAGCGGCGCCGCCAGCTGTTTGCGGCTGCCGTTGAGCAGGTCGTCGAGGAACATCGCCTTGAATTCCGGGCGGACGAGCATCTTGCGGTCACCTTCGGGGGAGATGCCGGCGTAGATGTACAGGGCCGGTTCGGCCACCGGGCGGATCAACCGGATCAAGCTGACCGCGGCCAGGCGCAGCGGAGCCCCCGCGACCTCGATGATCGGGGCCGCGAACGTGCCGAGTTTCATCAGTCCGCCGGCGATCGCCTCCGGCCCGACGGTCGGGGCCACCCCGCCGAGCACACCGGCGGCCACGATGCGGTCCGGCATCGCCGTCGCGCAGCCCAGCGTGTACGGGCCGCCCCCGGACAGCCCGACGACGGCCATCTTGTCGACACCGAGGGTGTCGGCGATGATCGCCAGGTCTTTGGCGAACGCCAGCACGTTCTCGTACTGGTACGGCGTGGAGGAGCCGATCCCCGGCCGGTCCACACCGATCAGCCGAATGTCGTTCTGCTCGGCGAACACTCGCGCTTCCACCGGGATCTGACGACGAGCCCCCGGCGTGCCGTGCAGCCAGAACACGGCACGGCCCTGCGCGCAGCCGAACTCAGCAAAACCGATCTGGCGGTCCTCGGAGACGGCGACGTTGCCCTCCAGTTTGGGACGCGCGATAGCGACAACCATGGGCACAGTGTCTCACGCGGCACCGCGGCCGCTGCACCGATCGGCGTAACGGCGAGCTCGCGCAGCAAAGACTCTCAGATCGCGGGCGTACCCAGCCACCCCGCCGGATGCCGCTGCGCCCAGGGCATCGCCTGCTCGAGCTGGGCCGCCAGCTGCAGCAGCACGGTCTCGTCGGGAGCCATCAGCTGAACGCCCACGGGCAGTCCGTCCTCGGTGGTCGCCAGCGGTAACGAGATCGCGGCCCAGCCAGTCACATTGGCCATTGTGGTCCACCCGGTATGCGCGAATTCCACGTCGAAGAACGCCCTGGTGGTGCCGCGCGGCTGATCCAGGATGCCGTAGTGCGGCGGTGGTGCCAGCAACGTCGGTACCAGCAACACGTCGTGGGCACCCATCCCCGCTGCGAACCGCCGGGTCTGAGCGTGGATGGCCTCGATCGCGTCGGCATAGTCCACACCGGCGGTGCTGAACCCCTCGCGCATCATCACCCAGCTGCTGGGCTCGAACTCGTCCTCGCGGGGATCGCGGCCCAGATGGGATTTCGCGAAGTTGTAGAGCTGAACATTGCTGACGTTGTGCAGCACGGCGATCGCGTCGGCGACGACATCGGGGTCGAACGACGGTGCGCCCGGTTCGATGTGATGGCCGGCCGCTTCCAGTGCGCGCCCGGCAGATTCGACGGCAGCCGCGACGCGCGGGTCGGTCGGCGGCGCCGGAAAAGGGGAGTGCGTGGCGATCAGGATCCGCTGGCGCGGCGGCGGCTCATCGATGGCGCGCAGAAAAGGCTGGGCGGGCGGCGAGGCGTTGTACGGATCGCCGGGGGCGCCACCGGTGACCGCGTCGAGGAGCGCGGCGCTGTCGCGGACCGTGCGCGTGAGCGCGTGTTCGACGGCCAGTCCCTCCAACAACTGGCCGGACGGTGCGAACGAGGTGCGGGCACGTCGGGGTTTGAGACCGACCAGGCCACAGCACGACGCAGGCACCCGGATCGAGCCGGTGCCATCCCCGCCCGAGGCGGCCGGCACGACACCGGCGGCCACCGCCGATGCCGACCCGCCACTGGAACCACCGGGGGTGATATCCGGCGACCACGGATTGGCGGTGCGGCCGAACAACGACGGTTCGGTGGTGCAGTGATTGCCCCACTCCGGGGTGTTGGTCTTGCCGAACACCACCAGTCCGGCGGCCAGATAGCGCTGCACGATCCACGCGGTCTCCGGTGCGATGTGGTCGCGCAATGCCCGCGAGCCCATCGCCTCGCGGGCACCGGCCAGCGAGGCCCCAAGATCCTTGAGCAGGAAGGGAACTCCGGCCACCGCGCCGGCGGTCCCGTCGCGCAGCGCGCCGCTCTCGTCGAGGGCGACGGCCTGGTCGCGCCCGCGGTCGAACAGGTCGGTGATGACGGCGTTGAGCCCGCGGGCGGCGTCGAGCCGCAGGATCGCCGCGTCGAGAAGCTCGGCGGCGGACACGTCTCCGGAAGCGGCCAGTGCGGCCTGCCCGACGGCATCGAGGTCGGCGAGCTCAGCGGCGAATGTGGGATCCATTGTCACGGATCCTCGCCGCCAGGACCGGCAGCGGCAAGTTGGCGCGCGGAACTGTCAGTCGCCGCCGGGGGTGGCCAGTTCACTCGACTGGCTCTGCTGGGCGGCGGCGTCCTTGGCTGCCTGCTCCTCTTCGGCCGCCTTCTCCGCCTGGCCCTCCGGGCTCGCCAGCGAGTTGCCGGGCTTGCCCGCGGTGGCGAGCTTCGCGTTGCAGTTCAGGTACAGCAGCACGGTGTCGGTGACGGGGGAGAAGTTGTCGCCCTTGAGCCAGTCGGCTTTCTGTGACCGCGTCACCACGCAGTCGCCCTGGTTGGTCGAGTCTCCGACGGATGTCGCGATGACCGCCTTCTGCCCGGCATCGCCGATCGCCTTGGACGCGTCGGAGTAGGACTGGCCGGCGTAGTCATCGGCCAGCGCGACACCGGATCCGAGCGTGAGTGACATCGCACCGAGCGTGATTGCTCCGAGTCCGAGCCGAACGAGCTTGGTCATCTGTGTTCCTCCACGGCAGATCCTCGACAAAGCAGCGTCACAGGCGCCGGGACGCGGAAACTGAGAATAAGACGACTTACTGGCAACTAACTGGGTGACAGCTGGTGGCATGCTGGCAGCCGCCAGCAGTCGAGCGGCCCCGTCTCTTTGCCTGCCCGAGTCCGGTCTGTCACTTCGCCGATATCGTCCGGTCGGCCCGGACGAGTTGACTGGCTGCATGTCTGAGACCACGATCGAGCCCGACACCGCCGCCGTCCCGGCCGCCGACGAGCAGCCACACGAGCGGTCCACCATCGTCATCCGCCACGTCCTCGAGCGTCAGATCGCCGCGGGCCAGGCACTGAGCAGCCAATTGCTCGATGCTGCAACCGATGTCACCACCGCGATCGCGCATGCCCCTGCTGCATTCGCGGGCGCTATTCAAGACGGCGAGACCATCGCCGCGGCCTGGGAGCGCGCCGGCACCGGCGTCCAGGATGTCGTCGACGACGCTCGTGGCCGGTTGCGTGCCGCGGTCGTCAGTTATGTCGGTCATCAGGCGACGTTGCCGGTGGCTGTCCTCGGCTACGCCGGTGAGGTCGCCGGTTCGGTGGCCTCCGCGCAGGGCACGGTCGCAGGTTCGGCTCTCGACGGCGCATTCGCCGTCGCGGCCGCCGCAACCCAGGGTGACGATGTACGGGCGGTGCTCGGCCGCAACATCGACGAACTGCGGGCCACCGCGACCGATGCCCGGGGCGACGTCAACGAGTCGGTCAAGCGGGCCGGCCGCGAGGTCCGCGAGGCCGTCGGCGGCGAACTCGAACCGCTGGTCGCCGCGATCACCGGTGCCGGCGAGGATTCTTGACAGACAACGAACTTCAGGTGACAAGCGGCACACTCAGGCGTGTGGCACGGCGGCCGGCGTCGGTCGGCTGGCACAGTGGTGATGTGGCACAAACACGGCGGACACGATCGGGCTCCTGGCGGCATCCGTTGTCGCTGGGGTTCGAAGCGCACCGCGGCCTGCTTTTGCTGCGCCTGCGCTGGCACGAGCGGCGCGCGCCCACCTCACATACCGGCGCTGGTGACCCGTCGTCGGTATGACGACGGCGTCTCTCCGCAGAACTGACTGAAGGCCCGGGTGAACGACCCGACGCTGTCGAAGCCCACTGCGGTCGCGGTCTGCTGGACGCTCTGGCCGGGGGCGGCCAGCAGGGCCATCGCGCGCAGCATCCGGGCGTGCAAAAGATAAGTGCGCCAAGATATCTCGGCCTCGCTCTGGAACTGTCTGCGCAGGGTCCGCTCCGACACCGCAACCGCCCGGCACACCTCGGCCAGCGTCACCGACTGCAGATGCTCCTTGGTGTAGGCCATCGCGGCGGCGACCACCGGGTCGTCGGAGCTCGGAAGGCTCAGCGGCGCTTCGTGATCCAGTGCCTCGGCGACCAGGTTGGCCAGCGTGCGAAAGAACCCGTCGGACACCGGGTCGTCCTCGGCGGTGCCTGGGCTTCGGTAGATGGGCCAGCGCAGGGCGTAGAGCATCATCTCCCGGATCAACGGGGATACCGCCAGGATCCGGGCGCGGTCGCCGGCGGTCGGGATGAGTTCCGGGTCGAACATCACCGCGAGGGTCTTGACGGCGGGGTTCATCGTCGCCTGATGTTCCAGCCCGGCCGGAATCCAGGCGGCCTGTTGGGGCGGCAGCAGATAGTGCGCCGATGCGGTCTCGACCTCGACCACGCCGCCGATCGCGTATTCGATCTGATGCACGTCGTGGAAATGCCAGCCGGTGACCAGCAGTTCGCCCTCGTAGAGGTAGCTGCCGGCCAGCACCCGTCCGCCGCGGCGCAGCTCGACTTGGCCGATAGTGGCCGGTTCAGGCGCCGGCCTGATTTTGGCCGTTCCGGTCAACTGTCTGGCCGAATGTGCGGAGACGGTCACGATTATCGAGGGTACAACTGAGGCCATGAATGTCGACGACCTGATCCTGGTGAGCATTGACGACCACGTCGTGGAGCCGCCCGACATGTTCCTCAACCACGTTCCGGACAAGTACAAGCCCGAGGCCCCGATCGTCGTCACCGACGACAAGGGTGTGGATCAGTGGATGTACCAGGGCCGCCCCCAGGGGGTCAGCGGGCTCAACGCCGTCGTGTCGTGGCCGGCCGAGGAGTGGGGCCGCGACCCGGCCGGCTTCGCCGAGATGCGCCCGGGCGTCTACGACGTCCACGAGCGGGTACGCGACATGAACCGCAACGGCATCCTCGCCTCGATGTGCTTCCCGACCTTCACCGGCTTCTCGGCCCGGCACCTCAACATGACCCGCGAAGACGTCACGCTGGTGATGGTGTCGGCCTACAACGACTGGCACATCGACGAGTGGGCCGGCTCGTATCCGGACCGCTTCATCCCGATCGCGATCCTGCCGACGTGGACGCCGGAGGGGATGTGCAACGAGATCCGCCGCGTCGCGGCCAAGGGCTGCCGGGCTGTCACCATGCCCGAGTTGCCGCACCTGGAGGGCCTGCCCAGCTACCACGACGAGGACTACTGGGGTCCGGTCTTCCGGACGCTGTCGGAGGAGAACGTGGTGATGTGCCTGCACATCGGCACCGGATTCGGGGCGATCAGCATGGCGCCCAACGCTCCGATCGACAACATGATCATCCTGGCCACCCAGGTGTCGGCGATGTGTGCCCAAGACCTGCTGTGGGGGCCGGCGATGCGTAACTACCCGGACCTGAAGTTCGCGTTCTCCGAGGGCGGTATCGGGTGGATCCCGTTCTATCTGGATCGCAGCGACCGGCACTACACCAACCAGAAGTGGCTTCGCCGCGACTTCGGTTCTCAATTGCCCAGCGAGGTGTTCCGGGACCACTCGCTGGCCTGCTACGTCACCGACAAGACGTCGCTGAAGCTGCGCCACGAGATCGGGATCGACATCATCGCCTGGGAGTGCGACTACCCGCATTCGGACTGCTTCTGGCCGGACGCACCCGAGCAGGTGCTCGCCGAGCTGAACGCCGCGGGCGCTTCGGATTCCGACATCAACAAGATCACCTGGGAGAATTCCTGCCGGTTCTTCAGCTGGGATCCGTTCGCCCGCACCACGCGCGAGGACGCGACGGTCAAGGGGCTGCGCGCCAAGGGGGCCGACGTCGACGTGTCCATCCGCCCGCGGGCCGAGTGGGCGCGGCTCTACGACGCCAAGCAACTCGCCCAGACCTGAGGTCCCTTCGCCCAAACCGACGATTCGCCGCGAAAGTTCGACGAGGAGCCTGCACAACGTCGATCTCGGCGCGAGAAGTTTGGGATCGGTAGCCGCGAGCCGCAGCTGTACTCCTCTCGTGACGGTGCCACCGAGGCGCCGCGCGAACGAAGGGAACTCAGGTGAAGCGAATTCTCGCGGTCGGTGTCGGCGTGCTCGGCTGCAGCATGCTGCTCATGGCTTGCTCCGACAACAACAGCAGCAGCAAGGGCTCCAGCTCGGCGACCGGCGCCGCGCCCACCAGTGTTTCGGTGGCCTCCAGCGGGAAGACGTCGGTGAAGGTCGAGGGCAATGACCTCCAGGGCCTCGACCTGAACTCCGTGACGTGCGTCAAGCAGGGCGGCACGATCAACATCGCCAGCGGCGCGGTGGGCGGTCAGCAGGGGCTCGGCGTGGTCATGAAAGACGGCCAGCCGCCGACCGTGCAGTCCCTCGGGATGGTCGTCGACGGCAACGCACTCGCGGTGAGCGACAACATGGGCATGAAGACCGGTTCTGCGGATGTGAAGGTGGACGGCAACACCTACACCATCACCGGGGAGGCGGCCGGCGCCGACATGAAGAACCCGATGGCCGGCATGATCAGCAAGAAGTTCGAAATCTCCGTCACCTGCACGTGACGTGACCAACCGTTCGGGCGGCGGGAGGCGGACGTGCCGAGCACGTCCGCCGTCTCGCCGTTACCTGTATCGGCGGCCGTGGCAGACCTATGATCCAGCCGTGTCCATCACCGGCGATCTGCAGCGGGCTCGCCAACTCGCCCTCGCCGCTCAGGAGGAGAAGGCCAAAGACCTCCTGCTGTCGCTGATGCCGCAGATCGAGAGCGAGGACCGCGACGACCTCGCGCTCGAAGCCTTCGCCCAACTCGGCGAAATCTATCTCACCCGAACGGCTTACGACGGCACTCGCGAATGCCTCAAGCGGATGACCGACTGCCTCGCCGCGTACCCCGACCGAGGAGCCGACAGCGACCGCATGGTCGCCCGCTACACCCTGCGGGCACGCTTCCTGCGCACCGGTCTGGCCGCGGCCGCCGGTGAGCACGAGGACGCCGCGGCCGAACTCGGCGGACTGCGCGACGACGACGCCGCGCAGCGGTTCGCCGATCTGGAACCCGAACAGCGGCACCTCGCCACATTGGCCGGGGTGCTGTGCGCGACGGCGCTGTGCGACGACGACCTGCACGTGCCGGCAGCGCACCTGTGGCAGGAGATCATTCCGGTCGTCGACGGGTTGGCCGGCGGCACCGACGATGCCGATCAGCTGCTGGTCGCCGCCGGGCTGGCGTATGGCCGGTTCTGCGTGGAGACCGGCCGACTCGACGAAGGGGAGCAGTGGCTGCATCGGGCTGGTGCCCGCGCCCAGCGCCGCGAGTGGGGATTGTATTGGGCCAGAGCCGAACTCGAGACGGCCGCAGCCATGTGGATGCGCGGTGACCACGAATCCACCGAACGTCTGGTCGGGTCGGCCTATCCGGTGATCGCCGCGCATTCCCGCGCCCACGACGTCGCCCGCTGCTGGCTGTACTTCGGGCTCACCCGGCTCGGTGTCGGCTGGCTCAACGAGGCCGACGAATCTTGGGGTCACGCCGAGACGCAGTGGCGGGAATTGGGCCGCCCGTTGTTCGTCCATCGTATTCTGTTGCAGCGCAGCTGGATTTCGGTGTTCCGCGGCCGGTTCGACGAGGCTGTCGAGCAGGTGGCGGAGGCGCGGCGGTTCCTCGACGGCTGGCCGCGATCGAGTTGGTTGCAGTATGCGCGGCTCGACGATCACCTCGGCTCGATCTGGCGGGCCGACGCCCTGGCCGACCTCAACTTCGACGGAATCGGCGATCCCTCGGACAGCTGGCAGGTCACCAAGGAGCGGCAGGTGGCGTCGCAGGGGGTCACCCGGTTCGACTCGGGAAGCGAGCGCCACCGCAGCGCGCTCGGCAAGCTGGAGAAGGCCGCCGAACTCAAGATCCCGGCCGCGCTCGCCGTCGATTCGGTGCGCTACGCCATGACGGATGCCGACGCACGCTGGCGATGGGCCTCCCAGGTCTCGGCGCGCATGCTGGCCGGCGCCTTCTCGGTGGCCTGGGAGTGGGAGAACGACGAACTGCTCAGTGAGCTCATCGAATACCACTGTGCACGAGGAACGTTCGCCAGTGAGCCGCGCGGTGAAGGCGGCGGATGGGAGGCGCCTGCCACGGTGACGGTTCCCGTCGAGACCGTCGACGAGGAGGCGTTGGCCGCCGGCGGCTACTCCGTCGACGCCTTGACCCAGACGACGCTGGGAGCGCTGCCGCCGCTGCAGATGGATCCCGACGGCTCACCGATCCTGGCGCGCTACCGGCTGCTTGCGCAGAACCGCTACGGCCAGGCCGTCACCTCCGACGGCCCCGTCTGGTCGACGTGGCCATGACCACGACCCTGGTGCTTCGGTACGCCGATGTCGGCGTGGCGACGTATGCGAGCCTGCGCATCGTCGGCAGGCCCGAGCGCACCGTGACCTGGGTGGTGCACGAGCCGATCGTGCTCGCCGCGCTGGAGGAATTACGCGGGGCGCTGCCCGATCCCGAGGGCGACGAGGGCCTGGCCGACGCGCTCGACCGGGCGTTGACCCGCGGCCCGTTCGCCACGCCGAAGGGCGAGTTGACGCTCGCCTACGTCCTCGGTGTGCTGCTGATATCCGAGCCGGCGTGGCAACTGATCGGGGAAGCCACCCGGGAAGCAACCTCCGTCGCCGATCCGCGCCCGATGCTGTTCGTCTCACCGAGCGCCCGGCTGGCCCGCATTCCGTGGGCGGCACTGGCGGTTCCGCTGATCGGGCCGAGTCCCGAAGAACTGATTGCCGCCCGCAAGGAGGCGGTCACCTTCAAAGGGACCACCGCGGCCCGCATCCCGTGGCAGCTCGCCGATATCGACTCCGTCACCGAGGGTGTCCGGCTGATGGAGATGGTCGACGTGGTGATGGCGGTGCCGCCCAACATCATGCACGCCCCACGCACACCGACTCGGTGGCAGGAAAGAAAGGAAGCGCCGGCACTTCTCGTGGTTGATCCCCGCGTACCGGGCCAGCGACCCGATTCCGCCCTGGGCTCTGTGCTGGGCCGGCCGTCGAGCGAGGGCGCGCTGTCCCGACATTTCGGTGAGCTGCTCGCGCACCGCCGGGTGCTGCCCGAGGTCGCCGCCCCGGTGGAGTTGTTCCGTCGCAGCGACGCCGACCGGGGCTGGCTGGCCGCACAGCTGCAGCGGGCTCCGAGCCGGCTGCTGTTCGTCGGTCACGCCAGTGCCGCCGACCGGGCGCACGGCTACGCCGACCGCGCCGCCCTGCACCTGGCCTGCACGGCCGCGGCGGAGGGCGCGGCCGAACCGGTCGGGGATCACCGCCCGCTACTGGCCTCGGACCTGATGGCCGCCCAGCTACCGGTGCCGCCGCGGGTCGCTCTGCTGGCGTGCGGTTCCGGCGGTGACTATCAGTTCGACGAAGCGACCGGACTGGTCGCCGCGATGGTTCTCTGCGGCAGCGAGCTGGTGACGGCCACGCTGTGGTCGCTGCCGACGACTGCGGGCTACCGGCGGTTCACCGGTCGTGCCGAGGATCCGATGGCCGAGGTGGTGATGGCCGTCGACGACGCGCACGAGGCCGACGACGCGGTGTTGAGCGTGAATCGCTGGCAGCGGACCCAGCTGCGCCGGTGGCGAGACGGCGATGCCACCGCGAGCCCGTTGTACTGGGCCGCGGTGGTCACCTTCGCGGTCGGGGGTGCCCGGTGAGCGGCGGCGGCCGCGACAGAGCAGCGGTGATCAGCTGCGGTGTCGATGAACACGCCGAGCGCTTAGGCCGGGGGCACGCACACCGCGATCGCGGACTCGTTCTCCGGGAGGTAGTAGGCGTCGATGATGCTGCCGGGGGAGACCTTGGCCAGCGCGGCCTCGGGCACCAGGGTGATCTCCTGCGCCGGGAACTGCCCGCCCTCCGGTCGGGTGACGATCAGATCCAGTTCGACCTCGCGGAGCTCCTCGCGCTCGCGGCCGGTGGTTCGCATCCCGGTCACCACACCGCACGAGCGGGTGCCGTGGCGGATCAGATCGAGCTGCTCGTGGGTCAGCACGCCGTGGCGCAGCAGCGTGTGGTCGGCGGTGGCCCGCACCGCGATCGCGTCATCGGCGAGGGTGAGTTGCTTGCGGCTGGCCGGGTCGAAGGACACCAGCACGATCACCCCGGGGCGCAGGGCGGACAGCACCTCGTCGTCGGCACCGTGGCACAGCCGGCCGGTGAAGCGCTGGCCGGCAACGCTTTCCACTTCGATGACGATCACCGGATCGTCGGATCCCGCCACCATCTGCACGGTGCCGACGCCGATCGAGCGCGGGCAGCGGGTACTGCGTGGGCGCCGCCTGCGCGGCGGCTGTCCGGCCAGGCCGGCGGCGACGATGATCGAGGCGAGTGCGATGGCGGAGACGACGGCGATGGCGCCCAGGAGTGCATCAGACATGGCGTGCAGCGTGCCGATCGCCGCCGGCTACCGAACCCAACTTTGCGCCGGCCTTATTCTGTCCCGATGAGCGCCGGCCCGGACACGGTCGCAGGTGTCGGCACATCGCAACCGCGGCGTGCCGTGATCGACCGTGCGTGGCGGATGATCGGCCCCGGCGTCGAGGTTCTCAGCGGCGACGACGGCGGGCCGCTGCGCAGGACGGTGAAGCGGATCATCGATCCCTTGGTGCTGCGGCTGCGCAGCAACCCCGCCTACTCCGCACCGTTCGTCGACGCCGACGTGGCGGCCGAGATGGCCGAGGTGATCGGCGACCACGCGGACCGACTGCGTTGGGCGGCAGCATGGTTCGAGTTGATGAAGCAGGAACGCCGGCGCCTGCGCATCACCACCGGTAACGCCCAAGACCTCTATTTCCCGGTGTGTTTCGAGCTCGCCGTCACCGATGGGGCGCCCGGCGGAACCGGGCTCGACGTCGCGTCGGCGGCGCTGCGCGCCGTTCATGACGACCGTGACCGCACCGCCGTCGAGGTGCTCAACGCGCATGTCGCCGCACCGCAGGTGATCGATCGCCTGTCAGCGCAATTGCACCGCAGCTGGGCCGATGTTCGGGCTGACGACAGCATCAGCGGACCGTTCCTGGCCGGCCTGACCACGGTGCTGGGTCCCGCCGAGGGCTATCGCGCCGCCGTTGCGCGCCAACGGGTGTGGTCGGCGCTGATCTCCGACGCGACGCCGCACAACCTCGGTGCGCGCGCCCGCAGCCAACCGTCGGCGTTGCCGTGGTCGCTGGTCGACCTCGGTCTGACCGCCGCAGTGCCGCTGGCGCCGCCGCCGTTGACCGGGGGGCCGGAGCGCGACCGGCCGCTCGACCGCAGCGTGGTGGACCGGGTGCGGGCCACCCTGCGCCGCGCGCTGGACCGTGACGAGTTGCCGGACGTGCCGCTGCTGTGTGCCGAGGAAGTCGACCGGGCTTGCGCCCCTTGGGGTTTCCTCGGTGAGGACAAGCAGGCCGCACTGGTGGCGGGTATCGAGGTGGCCGGCCAGCTGGCCCCGCTCGACGAACGGGCCGTGACCACCTATCAGGTGGCGACGATCATCCAGGCCCGGTTGCGCAAGGAGGCCTATGTGCTGCACGCACGCCGGGTGCTGGCCGGCGCCGACCCGGTGCATCCGCGTCAGCGCCGGGTCGTCGAGGACCTTGCGTGCTTCGCCCAGCCCTACCTGAGTCGGCTCTGGGCGCGGTTGCACGGCCGCGACGTGTGGCAGGAACCCTGCGACGATGTCGACGATCTGCGGGCTCTGCTCGAGGGGGTCGCCCGTTCGGTGAGCCTGGACCACCGGCAGCGGATCAAGGCGATGCTGGAAGTGCAGGTAGCCCAATGAGATTGGTAGCAGATTCGGGGTTGTGGCGGATCGGGCCCGCGGTGGCCGCGGTGCCACTGGTCGCGGTGCTGGAGGTCGACGGCGCGGTGCTGGCCTGGACCGTCGACGAGTCCGCGACGGCCTCCGGCGTGCAGATCACCCTGACCGACCCTGGCCGGGCGGACTGGCTGTGGCGGGTACTCGGCGAAGACGGTCACCATGCGCTGGCTGCCGCCACCGCTGAGCCGCCGGATCATGATGCCGGAGTTGACCTTTCGGGCTTCGAGGTGCGTTCCGGCGCCGTCGACGGGTTGCGCAGGCTGGCGGTGGGACATTGGCTGCGCCGGTGGTGGCCGGCCAGTGTGCGCGACGGCATCGTCGGCCTCGATCCGGCGCTGCTGGATGCCGAGATCGCGCTGCTGACCGCCGATGCCGAGGACTTCGTCGCCGACGACGGCTTGGACGCCGACATCGGAGCGTTGCTGGGCCCGCACGCCGGCGCGCTCGCGATGCACCTGCTCGTCGGTGACCCGCGGGTGGTCGCGCTGGTCCGCAACGCCGTCCGGCTGGCCGAGGAGGTGGGCGTCGACGCACCGGGCTGGGCCGAGCTGAGCGATGCCGTCGAGAACGTCCAGCAACTGCCGGCAGCGGCGCGCCAGGACGATTATGCGCTGGCCGCCGGCGGCGACACCGGACCAGCCCCACCGGGACTCATCGCCCGTGGCACGGCGTCGATCGCCTGGTCGGGGGTGCCCGGCGGCGTGTTCGACGCCGCCGAGGACACCGTCAGCTGGGCGGTGGCCGCCGACGGCGACGCGGTGACCGCGACGCTGCACACCGCGGTGATCGGCCCCGGCTCACCCGCCGCCATCCCCGTCGCGCTGCGCTGTGGGGAGATCACCGCAGTCGGCGAACTCGACGCATCAGGCCGGGCGAGCATCCCCGTCCTCGACACAGCGAATGCACCGCTGACCGCCACCGGCGGGTGGGACCAGGACTGGTCGGCCACCGTCGTCACCGTCGGGGCCGCGGTGGCCGAGTCCGCCGACGCGCGCGAACGGGTCCGGCGGTTCGCCCGGCAGCGACTCGCGCAACCGGGATCTGATGCGTTCCTCGCCGAGACCCTGGCCGCGGAGTCCGACTATTAGGCCAGGGGCGACGGCGGTCCTGGCTTGACGTCGGCCGCGTCGCGGCGGCGGGCCGCCATCCCGGCCAGCGCCTCGAACACCACCCGGTGGGCCGCATTGACCGTCAGTTCGGCGTGGTCGTAGGCGGGGGCGACCTCCACCACGTCGACGCCCACGACGTCATGCTCGTAACAGAGTTGCCGCACCATGCGCAGCAGATCGGCACTGGTGATCCCGCCCGGCTCAGGTGTTCCGGTGCCGGGCGCGTGCGCGGGGTCCAGAACGTCGATATCGACTGAGACATAGAGCTTTTCGGCCTTGTCGAGCGCTTCGGAGACGGCGCGGCGCATCACGTCCTTGAAGCCGTGGTCCCAGATCTCCTGCATGGTGTGCCAGGTCATGCCCTGTTCCTGCATCCACTCGAAGGTGTCCTGGGGCGGCCAGTACCCGCGCAACCCGACCTGAACGAAATGCGTTCCGGGAACGGCCCCGGACTCGATCAGCCGCCGCATCGGGGTGCCATGGCTGGCCAGGTTGCCGTCGATGATGTCGGCGGTGTCGGCGTGGGCATCGAAATGCACGATCCCGACGTTGCCGTACCCGTGCACGTCGGCAACCGCGGTGGCCGACGGCCAGGTGATCGAGTGGTCGCCGCCCAGGACCACCGGCACGATGCCCCGGGATGCGACGGTGTGCACCCGTTCGCGGATGTTGGCGTGCGACACCTCGGTCATTCCGTGCGGGCAATGCGCGTCACCGAAGTCGACGACCTCGAGCCAGTCGAAGATCTCCAGCCCGAGATCCATGTGATACGTGCCGGGTTCATAGGCGGTGGCCCGGATGGCCCGCGGACCGAACCGGGCACCCGGGCGATTGGTGGTGGCGATATCGAACGGGGCGCCGACGATCGCCACGTCCGGGCGCCAGCTGTCCAACTGCTCCGGCTCGGTCAGAAACGGGCGATGCCCGAACGAGGCCAGGCCCGCGTAGGGCAGATCCAGTTGCCCGGCCATCCCCGGAGGCAGGTCACGCGTGGGCTTGTGGTCATGACCGGAACTCATTGGCCAGACATTACCGCCGCGGAGCCTGCCGGGTTAGCCTCGACGGGACAGCGTTGCCGTAGGAGTCTGGGGGAGTTGACACCGTGAGCGAACCGACCCGAGCCGAGATCGCCCGCGCGTTCGCCCAGCACCGATTCGACGACGCTCTTCCGCATCTGGCCCGCGACGTCGTGTGGACCATCGTCGGCTACTCGGTGCTGGAGGGCGCCGACGCCGTCGCCACCACGTGCCGTGACACTGCGGGCGGTCTCGCCGCGACCGTGGCCACCTGGGACCGGTGCCTCACGGTGGAACAGGACGACACCGTCGTCGTCGAGGTGCTGGGCCGATACCGGCGTCAGGACGGCGTCACGATCGTCTCCAGTTGCCACATCTGCCGATTCGCCGGCGCCGAGATCACATCGATCACGTCCTACGGCGTGGAGGTCGACCCGGATTCGGTAGGCGCGCCCAGCGACGTCCGGCACGCCGCCCACTGACCCGTCACAGCAGCGGGGTGTCGTACCCGTCGTTGTCGCCATCGCAGATGCTGAGGTTCGGGCTCACCACGTAGCGGGCCTGATTGCCGCCGGCGCGCCGCGCCTCGTACATCGCGGTGGTGGCCAATGCCACGATCTCGTCGAGGATTTCGTGGGGCGGGTGCTCGACCAGCGGGTGCAGCGGGGTGCTCACCACACCGATGCTGGCCGTCATCCCGGCCGGCGACGACGCGATCGCACCGCGGATCCGCTCGATCAGCGGTGACGAATCGGGTGTCGTGAAGCAGTCCGCGACAAGGAATTCCGCCTCGCTGACATGTCCGACGATCGCGTCGCGGCGCACCGTCTCACGCAGTGCCTGGCCCGCGGCCACCCGTGCCCGGTTGCCACCGCGGTTGCCTGCGACGGCGACCATCGCCGCGAAGCTGTCGATGTTGACGACGGCGATCACCAGAAAGCGGTCGTCGCCGCGGTTGCGTGAGGCCAGCAGGGTGGACGTCTGCAGATAGAACGCGTCGCGGTTGAGCAGTCCGGTGAGCGGTTCGACCGCGTCGGCGCCGTCCTCGGCGCCGGTAAGCCACACCACCAGCCGGCAGGCGAAGGCCGCGAACACGTACAGCAGCAGGATCAACGCGACGCCGGCCAGCGCCAGCGGAAGGTCGGCTCCGGCCAGCTGCACCGTCAGGTAGATCAGGGTGCCGAGGGCGATGGTGAGGACCGTCGCCAGCAACCGCGGACCGTGAAAGAGCGCGGCGTACCCGATGATCAGTGCGAACGACGAGGCGCCCAGCAGCCCGTACAGCGGGACCACCGGAACGATGCATCCGATCGCGATGGACACCGCGGCGACGGCGACCAGCACCGCCGACTCGGTCCGGGTCGGCCAGCGATGCCGCAGCCAGATGAACGTCGATCCGAAGCACAGGGCCGACACCACGATCAGCAGGGATTGGCTGAACGGCCACCGCATGGCGGCCGAGCTCCCGATGGTCGACAACGTGATCATGCCCAGCGTGAAGACGCTGCCGGCGATCACCCGAGAGGTGTAGGTCTGCGCGCCGCGGGCCGCGAGCAGAGCGGTCAAGGTGTAGTACTGATTCGCGGATCGGGTGGACAACGCCAGACGCATTACCCCACCCTTCGTGATCGCACCGCTGCTGCACGACTTGTCAGCAACGAAATCGCGGTTGCGCTACCGATGCCGGGTTCCGAGCCTAGCGAACGCTTTCTGCACTGGCCACCCCCGGTTTTCTCAGTTTTTCCGGAGACGACAATTCGGTCGGCGTGGCGAACGGCCGGATTTGGTCACGCTGCGACGACGACGGTCAGCTCGTTGCCTGCCCGCTCGACGTGCATCCCGGCGCGGCGGGCCACGGTGGCGACCGCGGCTGCGTCGCCGGGTTCGGCTCGCGACGTCGCGAGCGCTCTGGCGAACCGGCCCTTGTGCGCCTTATTGAAATGCGTGACGACTGTTCGGCGGCCATCCGGGTGTTCGGCGAGGACGTCGACGCGTACCGCGCCGGGCAGCCGGCCCAGCGCCGCGTACGAGCCGGACCGCAGGTCGACGATCAGCTCGGTGGCGGCCATCTCGGCCAGGACCGGCTCGAGGACCGGACGCCACCGAGCCGCGAGCGTCGCGCTGCCGGGCAGTTTGGAGGTGGCCGACAGCCGGTAGGCCGGGATCGGATCGTCGGCGCGGAGCACTCCGAACAGGGCGGAGCCCACGGCCAGCCGGGCGTGGGCTCGCGCCTTCGCGGCGCCGCGCAACGACTCCACATCCAGGGCGTCGTAGAGCACACCGGTGTAGCGGACGATGGCCGGCAGCGTCGGGGCGGTCAGCAGCGCGGCATTGCGGTCGATCTCGGCGTCCTGGGCGGGGGAGATCCCCAGCGCCGCCCGGCACGCCTCGGGATCAGCGGCCAGCGTGACGAGTTCGTCGATCAGGTCTTGGCGCAGCGGCGTCAAAGCCGGGTTGCTCAGACCGTCGAGTCGCAGCGGGGGTCCGTCCCCGCCACTGCGTTTGGTCTCCGACGGCGGAAGCAGAACGATCACGGTCCAGACGGTAGCGGGCTGCGCGCGACGCCCGTACCGGCCCCCGGCCGCGACGCTGATAAATTTGTCGGTCAGTGTTTTGACACAACAGGACACGACTCACCAGAAGCGCATCGAGGGGTAAAGGGTGGCGTCGGCCGAGCAGCCGGGCCCTGACGACGAACTCCGGCAACTGTGGCAACTCATCAACCATCTGCCGGGCATCGTCGGATATTGGGATCGCAATCTACGCAACAGGATTGCCAATGATGCCTACCTGCAGTACTTCGCGATGGCGCCGCACCAGGTGCACGGCCGGCATATCCGCGAGGTGGTGGGCGAGACCGTCTACGCGCTGAATCTGCCCTACATCATGGGCGCCCTCGCCGGCCGCGAGCAGCTGTTCGAGCGTGAGATCGTCGGCCTCGGCGGGGTCACCCGTCGCACGCTGCTTGCCTACATCCCCAACATCGTCGACGGCGACGTGCACGGCTTCTATGTCCAGGGCACCGACCTCACCGCGGAGGCGCAGGCCGAGCGGACCCTCGACGATGCGCGACGGCTGTTCGAGATCAGCATGGCCAACGCCCCCTACGGAAAAGCGGTCGGGATGACCACCGGCGAGTTGTTGCTCGCCAACCCGGCGCTGTGCGCGTTGACCGGGTATGACGCCGACGAACTGGTCGGCCGCGACTACCGCGAGCTCATCCACCCCGACGACGTCGCTGCCGGTGACGAGGAGATGGCAGCGCTGCTGGCCGGCACCGTCACCCAGGTCTCCTCCGAGCGCCGCTACATCCGTCGCGACGGGAGTGTGATCTGGATGCAGCGCAGCGCGGTCCTGGTGCCCGGCCGGTTACCGGGTGCCGAAGACCTGATCATCGCGCAGTTCCAGGACGTCACCGCGCGGCGGAGCGCCGAAGCCGAACTGGCCCGGCTGGCCGTGACCGACCAGCTCACCGGGCTGTACAACCGCCGAGCTCTGGTCAGTCGCGTCGCACAACACCAGAGCGCCAGGCCGGGAACGCCGGTCGGCATGATCTTCATCGACCTGGACGGCTTCAAGCATGTCAACGACTCGCACGGGCACGCCACCGGTGACGTCGTCCTCGCCGAGGTGGCTCGCCGCCTGGGTAACGCTGTCGAGGAACCTAATTCGGCGTACCGCCTCGGCGGTGACGAGTTCGTGGTTTTGCTTCCGGAGGCCGCGCGGGACGCGGAGGTGCGCGCTCTGTCGGTGGCCGTGCACTCCGCGCTGACCGGCCGCTACGCCGCCGACTCGAGCGAGTTCGACCTCACCGCATCGGTGGGGTGGACGTGGGGGCACGCCGACACCGCCGAGGACCTCATCCGCAAGGCCGACATCGACATGTACCGGCACAAGGCACGCCTTCACCAGTCCGCCGTCGGTGGCGACCGCGACGTCTGATAGACCGTCTCACCGTGAAGGCAATCAGCAGCGATATCTGGGATGTCATGTCGACGGCCAGAACCATCCGGCGGTTCACCTCCGAGCCGGTCGATGACGTGACGCTGAGCCGCTGCCTGCAGGCCGCGACCTGGGCGCCGTCGGGTGCCAATGCCCAGGGCTGGCGATTCGTGGTGCTGCGTTCGCCCGAACAGCGGGCGGTGGTCGCCGAAGCGGCCGCCCGCGCACTCGAGGTCATCGAGCCGGTGTACGGGATGAGCCGGCCCGCGCCGGACGACACCGGCAGGCAGGCTCGCAACAACCGCGCGACCTACGAATTGCACGACCGCGCAGGGGAATTCACCTCAGTGCTGTTCGCCCAGCAGCACTATCCCACCGCCTCGGAGCTGCTGCTCGGCGGATCGATCTTCCCGGCGATGCAGAACTTCCTGCTCGCTGCCCGCGCTCAAGGGCTCGGCGCCTGCCCCACCGGTTGGGCGTCGTACGGCGGTGCGGAACTGTTGCGCGAGGCGGTCGGCGTGCCCGACGACTGGCTGATCGCCGGCCACGTCGTCGTCGGCTGGCCGCGGGGCAGGCACGGGCCGCTGCGGCGCCGACCGCTGTCGGCCGCGGTCAACCTGGACCGGTGGGACGCGCCCGCCGACGAACTGCTGGCCGCCGACGACGCTCAGCCGTAGGACAGCAGCAGCGGCACCCGCTGTTCGGCGCCGGTCAACGAACCGTGCTGGCCGATCAGTGCCGACTCCATCGGCTCGGCCGTCCGTCGCACCAGCGCGGCGCGGTCGCGGGTGGCGGCCACCACGTCGCCGATGCGGGCACGCACCCGGTCGGTGACTGCGTCACCGAACCAGCCCGCGGTGATCGCCTCCTCGCGCGAGACCACCCAGGCGTGCTCGGCCAGCGTCTCGCTCCAGGTGGCCAGGACGTCCGCGCCGGCGCCGTCGCGCACGTAGACATGACGGGCCCGCGCCTCGCCGCCGATCGCCGCCGCACCCTCGAGCAGATCGGCGGCGGCGTCGAGGTCCACGGTGGCCGCGCCGTCGACAGCCACCATGCCGTGATCGGCGACCACCGCGAGCAGCCCGCCGGCCGGCAGTGCCTCCACGACGGACTCCACCAGCCGGTCGACCTGCCGTAGCTCCATCCGCCAGGCCGGATGTCCGGGTCCGTAGAGGTGGCCCATCAGGTCGAGATCCGCGTGGTAGCCGTAGCAGAAGCCACCGCCGGCGACCGTGGCGCGGACTTCGGCTGCCAGATCACCGACTCCGATCACCCCGACGTAGCGGCCGCCGCGCAACACCGCCCGGGTGAGCCCGGAGCCGGTGAACTCCGCGCCGGAGATCACACTGACCGCCATGCCCGCTGATGCGGCGCGCTCGAAATTCGTTGGCAGCGGCTGGATTTCCTCGGGGACGGCGCGGTCGCGTGCGTCGTCGCCCCACGGGTGCGGACGCCACCGCAATGCGTTGATGATGCCCACCTCGGGCAGCCGGAAGGACAGGCCGACCATGCCGTGACCGCCCGACGGCAGGCCGGTGCCCACCGCCGCCAATCCGGCCGCGGTGGTCGATGGAAAGCCCACATGCAGAGTGCGGCCGCGCAACCCGGCCAGCACCGGGGCGTCGGCGGCGTAGGTGTCGAGCAACTCGGCGCCCAGTCCGTCGATCAGCAGGACGCACGCTCCGGCGACGGGTCCGGGCAACTGGATACGCGGTTCGAAGCCGGCCACGCCCATCGCGGCCAACACCGACGGCACCACGTCGGCCAGGTGGGGGATGTCGGCATCGAGGTATGGCAGGTTCACGGCATCGAGCCTGCCATGTCCTCAGGGCTTGCCGAAACCGGCTTTCGTCAGGATCGCCTGCCCGGCCGGGCTGGTGACCAGATCCACGAATTTGGCTGTCAGAGTGGGATTGCCGGACTGCTTGAGGGCTGCGATCGGATAGGTGTTGACCGCCCCTGCCGCTTCGGGGAACGACACCGCCAGAACTTTGTCGCCCGCGGCCGCGGTGTCGGTGACATAGACCAGCCCGGCGTCGGCCTGACCGCTGGTGATCTTGTTGAGCACGTCGGTGACCGAGGACTCCTCGCTCACCGGAGCCAGCTTCACTCCGGTCGTGTTCTCGACGCTCTGGGTGGCCGAACCGCACGGCACCTGCGGGGCGCACACCACGACGGTGCGGCCCGGTTTGGCAAGGTCTTGAAACGTCTTGATGCCCTTCGGGTTTCCGGGGGCGACGGCGATGGTCAAGGTGTTGGAGGCGAAATCGACCGGCGCCCCGGCGAGCAGTCCGGCTTGGCGGGCCTTGTCCATGTTCTTGGTGTCGGCGGAGGCGAAGACGTCGGCGGGAGCGCCTTGGGTCAGCTGGGTCACCAGATCCGAGGAGCCCGCGAACGAGAACTCCACGGAGGCACCGGGATTGTCCTTGCTGAACTGATCGCCGATCGCGGTGAAGGTTGTCTTCAGCGACGCGGCGGCGAAGACGATGATCTTCTGGTTGCCCGGCGAAGTCGGCGTGGACGGTTGCTGTGCCGAGGAACCGCAGCCCGCGATGAGAAGCAGACCGGCGGCTAGTGCCGGCATCAGACGTGTGATCACTTCGGTCCTGACGTTTCGACGATGACGGTGGTGGCCTTGATGACCGCCACCGCAACGCTTCCTGGTTCGAGGTTCAGGTCCCGCACGGACTCACTGCTCATCAGCGAGACGACGGTGAACGGCCCGCACTGCATCTCCACCTGGGCCATCACCGTGTCGGTGACCACTCTGGTGACCAGCCCGGCGAACCGATTGCGGGCGGAGCTGGCGACCGACAGCGGGTCCTTCGGGCCCGCGGCGGCGCTCTTGCGGGAGTGCGCGGCCAGCGCTGCTCCGTCGACGGTCTTGCGGCCGGACTGGTCGCTGCCGGTCGGCAGGGCGCCGTCGTCGATCCAGCGCCGGATGGTGTCGTCGCTGACGCCGAGGAGCTCGGCGGCCTCTCGGATTCGTAGCATCGGCACGGCCGAACTCTAGTCGATTCCACCCGCGTTTGCGGAGTCACTGTGCGGTTCTATCCGCAGATACGGAAAAGCGGTGCATCGGTCGGCGCGGTTGCGTCCGCGTCGTAGGGTGTCGCCGTGCGACTCATGCGCGGCAGCGCACCGCTGGCCGCGGCACTGGTGCTGGGCCTGCTCGCGCCGCAGACGGCCAACGCCGATCCGAATGCGTTGTGGCGGATCGTCCACGACCAGTGCGTCGTCGATGTTCAGCTGCATCACGACCCGGCCCCGTGTTCCCGCGTCGACCTCGGCCGCGGAGAGAGCGGCGGTTACGCGGTGCTCAAGGACATTGTCGGAGACCGCCAGTATCTGCTGATCCCGACCGCCCGGATCCCGGGTATCGAGAGCCCCGGGCTAGTGGCGCCCAACGCCACCAACTACTTTGGCGCGGCATGGGAGTCCCGGTCGTTCGTCGAGCAGCGGGCCGGCGGAACCATCCCGCGAGACTGGATGAGTCTGGCCATCAACTCGGCGACCGCGCGGACGCAGAACCAGCTGCACATCCACATCGACTGTCTGCGCGCCGACGTCCATGACGCGCTGCGCGCGGCGGCCGGTGCCATCGGCGCGACGTGGGCACCGGTCCCGGTTCCGCTGAGCGGTCACACCTACTGGGCGAGGACCGTCGACGGCACCGATCTCGACGCCAACCCGTTCACCCTCCTCGCCGACGGCATCGACGGCGCCCGCGACGATATGGGGGAGTACACGTTGGTGGTGGTCGGTGCCACCGACGACGCGGGCCGGCCGGGCTTCGTCATCTTGGCTGACCGCGCCGACGACACCGGAAATGCCGGCGGCGAAGAGTTGCAGGATCACGACTCCTGCCCGCCGACCCTTCCGGCGACGCCCAGCACCGCGAAATAACCGACGGCTCAGTACGGCGGCATCTGCCCCTGGCCGGACGCCCCCGCCATCCCGTTGAGGGTGTCAAGAGCATGGCGCAGCTGAAGCTGGGAGAGCAACGGTCCCGCCGGAGCCGGCGGCTGCTGATCGGTCAGCGTCCACGGCTGGCAGCCGTCGGTCTTGAATGTGGCGTCGCCCGGATCGATCTGGACCACCGCCGGTTTCTTGGTCAGCGCGTTGTCGACGTTGGTTTGGCCGTCGGGTCCGCCGGTGCGCTTCCAGTAGCACGCACCGCCCTCGACGGGTCCTGCCGATGCGTAGGTGCCCGGCACAATGTCGACACCGACCTTGTAGGTGCCGTCGCTGTCGATGGTGGACTTCGGCGCACCGGCCGGGGCAGCGCCGGGTTCCGGCGTCGGTGTCGCACCGGGCGTGGATGTCGGGGCTGACGCGTCGACCGGACCGGGTGCGGGCCCGGTCGGCGACGGCGACGGCGCCGGGGCGGTGGTCGGGTCGGCGGCTGCGATACCTCCGCCGACGACGCCGGCGGCGACCGCCAGCGCACTGATCGCGATCACATGTGTTATTCGACCCACGTCAACTAGGGTAACCCGGCGCCGGGTCAGGCCGGTCCGGACTGCGTTAACGTCAGCTATGCCCAGCTTCACCGACGCCGTCGCGAGCGGGATTCCGGTGCTCACCGACGGCGCGATCGAGACCCGTGTCATGTTCGAGACACCGATCGTGATGGATCCCGATGTGCAGGTCGCCGGGTTGCTCGGCAACCGGCAGGGTGAGGCGGCCTTGCGCGCGATCTACCGCGGCTATCTCGAGGCGGCGACCTCGAGCGGTGTGCCGCTGGTGATCGGCACACCCACGTTCCGGGCGAGCCTGAACTACACCCGCCGCGCCGGCCTCGGCGACACCGCGGCCGTCCGGCGGCTCAACACCGCCGCGGTCGCCTTCCACCACCAGCTGCTGGCCGGGCAGACCGGCCCGCCGGTATGGATTGCCGGGGTGCTCGGCCCGGCCGGCGACGCCTACCGGCCCGCCGAGGCGCCGTCGGAATCTGCGGCCGTCGACTACCACCGGCCGCAGATCGACGCCCTGGCCGAGGCCGGGGTGGATCTCATCTTCGCGGCCACCTTCCCCGCGGTCGGCGAGGCGGTCGGTGCGGCCCGGGCGATGGCCCGAACCGGATTGCCGTTCGTCGTGTCGTGGGTGCTCGGTCCGGACACCCGAGTCTTGGATGGAACCCCGCTGGACCAGGCGATCCGGCAGGTGGACGACGCCGCGGCGCCCACCTATTTCTCACTGTCGTGCATCCATCCGACGGTCGCCGCCCGCGCCCTCGAAGCGAGCGGGGATGCGGTCGACCGGATCAGCGAGGTGAAGGCGAACGGGTCGGCGCTGAGCCCCGCCGAGTTGGTGGCGTTGGACCATGTCGACAGCGACCCGCCCGCCGAATTCGCCGCCGCCATGGACGACATCCGGCGCAGTTACGGGGTTGCCATCGTCGGCGGGTGTTGCGGCACCACCGACGAACATCTGCGCGCCCTCGGGGCGCTGCTCACCCGGTGACGGAGGGTCAGGCGGTCTTGCTCAGCAGCGGAAGCAGCAGGCGACGACGGTTGAGAACCGCGTCGTCGAACTCGTGCTCCGCCTCGGCGACCGAACCCACGACCGGGAACACGACATCGCTGTCCCTGCGCAGGCGGCGGTTCACCGCGTCGCTGCCGACCACGGCCCATTCCACGCCGGCGACGGCGCAGACATCGTCGATATCGCATAGCAACCGGATCGCCTGCGGAGTAAAGGAGCTCACACCGGACAGGTCCAGAACGAACGGCTTCTCGCCGAGGACCAGCCGCTTGGCGCATTCGGTGACCCGGTCGACGTTCACCGAATCGATCCGTCCGCTGACTGCGACAACCGTTGCCATGTGCCGAGAGTGTGCTCGAACGTGGGCGCCCTCGTAGTCGACAGCGGGGTTGCCGTATCGCGACGTGAAGCTCGACATGGGTGCCTCATTTCGGTCCTGTTGCGTGTGTGACGGGTGTAGACCGCCTCAACTTGACCCAAACGTTATGCCGCAAATTTAAGGTCACCGGGAGCAGTGGCTAAATCCTTGGTAAGAACCCAACTTTCGGATCCACCCCCCGAAATCGGGCAACGCCGGCCACGTGGCGGCTACCGGAGGGCGGGCAGAACATCATCCGTAAGCAGGGTTACGGACTTCCACGCTTCCTCCACCGGCATACCGCCAACCAGCGGATGCATCACGATCGGGCCGTAGTTTGCCGATCCCCGGACCTCGTCGATCAGCTGGTCGGGAGTGAGGAACCGGTACCTGCCGGAGGCCCGGACCTCAGCCAAGGTCTGCACACCCGGCAGGTGCATGGACGACCGCGACGGGTCGTCGGACCACGCCCCGTAGGTGACCGCCTCCCACAGAATGTGGCTACCGAGTTCGGCCCACGCCCGCTCGGGATCTTCGTGCAGATAGATCATTCCGCGGTTGACCGCGGGCGGCATGAGGACGAACGGCTGAAGGCCGGCCTCCCGGCACAGTTCGGAGTAGTACTCCGCGAGGTCGGGCCGATGGTCGGGCAGGCTCAGCGGCAGACCGAACCGCACCGCCCGCCGGACGGTGGCCCGAACGCCGCCGCCGACATAGAGCGGAGGGTGCGGCGTGGTCCAGGTGCCCGACACGACGCCGGTGTCTCCGGTCCAGGCCGCCAGCATGGTCTCCAGCAATTGATCCATGAGTTCGCCGCGCCGGCCGAAGTCCACCCCGAGGGCCCGGTACTCCTCTTCCCGGTAGCCCAGACCGACCGTGGTGTGCAACCGGCCGCGGCTCATGGCATCGACGAGCGCGATGTCCTCGGCCATGCGCACGGGGTTCCACAACGGTCCCAGCGCGCAGTCGATGCTCGCGAAGATGTTGGCCGTGCGGGCCAGAAACATCCCCGCGATCATCACCGGATTGCAGCTCCAGCCGTGGCCGGTGACGTGATGTTCGTCGACGCTGATCGCGGCGATTCCGTGCCGGTCACCGAACTGCGCCAACTCCATTGCAGCCGAAAGCAATTCACCCTGGACGCCCGGATCTCCTCCTGGAGAGGCGAAATTGAAGCGGAGAATTGCAAGCATCTGAGCACTGTATTGCCGTGACTGCGCCAAACTCGATGCGAACTGGTCACGATTTGGCCGCTGTGCTCGGTCGCCGGAAAGGACTGTCGGCGGCCGTCGCTACGGTGACGGCGTGCGCGAGGGCTCGGCCGCGGTGACGACGGCATTGCAGTGGCTGGGACTGTGGGTGGTCGCCACCGCGCTGCTGGGGTTCGTCGGCATGCTCAACAGCCTGGGGTGGGTGCTGGCCGCGCTGAGCGCGGTGGCGGTCGCGGTGAGTGCGTGGCGCGCACTGCTGGCCTGGCTGGATCACCGCCGAGATCTCCGGCGCGATGCGCTGTACCGCGCCACCGGGCAGGCTGCCGTCGACGCCATGACCGGCGTGGAGTTCGAGCAGTACGTGGCCGCGGTGCTGCGAGGTCTCGGCTATACAGTCGAAATCACCAGGGCCACCGGTGATTTCGGTGTGGATTTGATCGCGACCCGGGACGACACCCGCACCGCGGTGCAGTGCAAGCGGCAGAGCCGGGTGGTCAACGGCTCCGCTATCCAGCAGGTCGTCGCAGGCGCGGCCGTCCATGACTGCACGGCGACCATGGTGGTGTCCAATCACCGGTACACCAGGGCCGCTCAGCAACTCGCCGAGGTCCACGGTTGCGTGCTGGTCGACCGCACCCGCCTGGCGCGGTGGTCGCGGGTTCGGCGCTGAACTCGTGGGTGCTAGCCGGCTGCGGTAGCCGCGTCGATCGCCCGGAACTCCTCCTCGGTCAGTTCGATCTCGGCGGCGGCGACGTTCGATTCCAGGTGGTCGACGCGTGAGGTGCCGGGGATCGGCACGATCGCCGGGGAGCGCTTCAGCAGCCAGGCCAGCGCGAGCTGGGACGGGTTGGCGCCGTGGTCTGAGGCCAGGGAACCCAACGGACCGTCGGTGTCGGCCAGCGGACCGGCGGCAAGCGGGAACCACGGGATGAACGCGATGGATTCGGCTTCGGCCTCCTCCAGCAGAGGTTCGGCCGTGCGGGTGGTCAGGTTGTAGAGGTTCTGAACCGACACGATCGGGGCAATCTTCCTGGCGGCCCTGAGTTGGTCGACGTCGATCTCCGAGAGCCCGATGTGCCGGATCTTGCCCTCCTGTTGCAATTTCGCGAGTTCGCCGACCTGGTCCTCGAGCGGGAAGTTCGGATCGATGCGGTGCAGTTGATGCAAGTCGATGGTGTCGACGCCGAGCCGGCGCAGGCTGAGTTCGACCTCCTGGCGTAGGTAGCTGGGATTGCCAAGCGGTATCCAGACGTCCGGACCCGTGCGGAGCAGCCCGGCCTTGGTGGCGATCACCACGTCGTCCGGGTAGGGATGAAGAGCCTCGTGGATCAGTTCTTCGGCGATGTAGGGACCGTAGGAATCGGCGGTGTCGATGAAGTTGACGCCCAGCTCGACCGCGCGACGCAGGACTCGAACGGATTCGTCGTGATCTTTCGGCGGACCCCAGACACCTTGGCCGGTGAGTCGCATCGATCCGAAGCCGAGCCTGTTCACGGTCAGATCGCCGATGGTGATGGTGCCGGCCGCTGCCGCGTTCGTCATGGTGCTCCGTTCATCGTGGGTGGGGTCTACCTCGAGCCTGGCATCGGTACCCGGGCCTGTCCATCGACGGCGCGGATTTCCGGTCCGTGGTTCACTCCTTCTTGATGACGACGTATCAGCCCAACATCCTTGCCCGCGGTCTGGATGTCGTCTTCTGCGGTATCAATCCGGCGCTGACGGCAGCGGCCGACGGCCACAACTTCTCCAGCCCCACCAATCGGTTCTGGTCGGTGATCCACCTGGCAGGGTTCACCGACCGGCGGTTGTCGGCAGCCGAGGAGCGCACACTTCTGCAATACGGTTGTGGCATAACGGCTGTCGTAGCGCGGCCGACGTCGAGTGCACGCGAAGTGTCGACGCTCGAGATTCAGCAGGCGGTGTTGTCGTTCGAGTCCACGATGCGTGCGGTATCGCCGCGCGTGCTGGCGTTCCTGGGTAAGCCGGCAATTTCGGTGGTGCTCGGCACCCCGGCGGTGAGCTGGGGCCGGCAATCTGCCCCGGTGGCCGGCTCGATCGCGTGGGTGCTGCCCAACCCGAGTGGCCGCAACAGGCGGTTCACCACCGAGGCGCTCGTCGCGGCCTACGCCGAACTGCATGCTTTCGTCCGAGCCGGCGCAGACGGGTAGGCCTCAGCCGACGAACCGGTCCCGGTAGGCGCCCAGCCGCACGGCGACCTCGTCGCCGTCGAGTCCCACATCGGCGAGGTCGTAGATCACCTCGCCGTGGCGGCCGCGGGGATGCTCGGCGATGAACTCGGCCATGGCGGTTCGCACCTCGTCGTCGAACGGCTGATCGGCCGCCGCGTAGATCGCCGCCAGGGTGCCGGCCTCGTCGGCCATGAAGTCGGTGAACCGCACGTCGATCGACTGATCGGCCGGGAGCACGTCGCGGTCGCGCAGGCAGCCGCTGAACAGGTCGTCGGCCCGGTCGAGCCAGTACCGCGCGATCATCACCGGATCCGGCTGGGCGCTGGCCATCCGCGAGGCGTAGGCGATCATGGTGACCATCGACCGCGTCACCTCGACCGGATCCCGATGCGTCACAACGAAAGTCGCGTCGGGAAAGGTGGCGTACAGGGTGGGGAACTGCTCGAGGTGTTGCGGCGACTTCAGCACCCAGCGGGTGCCGCCACGCAGCCACTGCATGGCCTGCAGCTGACGCTTGAGGTAGGCGTACGACGGCCCCTGGTCATGGGATTTGTAGTGCGCGGCGAACGACGGCAGATAGTAGGTGGTCTCGAACAGCATGCCGGAGATGTCGTTGGCCAGCAGCTGGATCTCCTCGTGCGCATGGTCGACGGTCATGTCGTGCATCCGCTTGAACTCCGGCATCGTCGTCTCGATCAGGTCGAGTCCCGCCGTGCATCGGTCGCGGCGTGCCTGGTCCTCTTCACCGGGAGCGGGGAAGGGTTCCAGGCTCTCCCAGTAGGGCAGGTAGCGGATGTTCGGGTCGGCGGCGATCAGGTTGTGCAGGTGGGTAGTGCCGGTGCGGGGCAGCCCGCAGATGATGATCGGCCGGGCGATCTCGATGTCCTCGATCTCGGGGTGCTCGGCGATCAGTGCTTCCAGCCGCAGCCGGTTGACCAGGTTGCCGACCAGCTGCTCGAAGACCACGGCCACCCCGACGTCGGAGAGCCCGGCCTCATCGCGCAGGGACGCGGTCAAGACGTCCAGTCGTTCCCGGAAGCTGTCGTCACCCCACCCGGTCAGCCCGGTGCGTTGGGTTGCCGTGTCGAGCAGCGCTTCTGAGGTCAGCTCGAGGATGGATCCGTAACCGGCGAGCGCGTCCCGGATCGGCTGGGCGGCCTCGGGGAACACCGGCTGCGCCAGGTCGGTCAACCTGATCGGCTGGGGGCGCTGCACGTCGGCGGTCATGCCAGACCCCCGGCGACCTGAGTGACGTCGACGACCCGGCAGCTGGGCCGTTTCGGGGTTTCCTCGGGCAGGAACCAGCGCAGCCAGATCAGGCCCTTGGTGCGCCCCGCCGTCGACACCCAGTTGGGGTGGCCGGGATCGGTGTCGCTCACCACGATTCGCCAGGACCCGTCGGGTTCGTAGGTGACGTGCGCGCCGTTGATCGTGACCCGCTCGTAGGTGTAGTCGTAGGTGTGCAGGAACGGATTCCACAGGCACAGATTCCAGAACACGCACTCCGGCGAGGTGCCGTCGATGATCAGTGCCTGGCCGGGCTGCAGCTCGTAGGCGCCCATCGCGTACGCCGCGTCGCCGGCGGCCCACCCGTAGGTCTGCTGCGGAACCGGGTAGGGCTCGGCGATCTCGTTGGCCGGCTCGACCTTGGTGGGGATGAATGAGTACTGCTCGGCGAGCCAGGTTCGTGCGGCGCGCAGCCGGCGGACGAGGTCGGCGCGATCGTCGTGCTTGCGGGCCGGGGGATCGATGGCCTCGATCTTCCACTGCGCCCGGCGATCTGTTTCGGGGTTGTCCAGGTAATCGCGGGTCAGTGCGACGACGGCGTCGTCCTCCAGCTCGAGCCACGCACCCGCTTGCGGGTCGGGGCTGATGGTGAAGTCGAAGTTGCCGTCGGCGTCGAATTGCAGGGAGCGGTCGTTCAGCGTTCCGACGATGCGGTTGCTGTAGTGGCCGTCGTCGGGTCCGCCGTAGACGGTGATCGACAGGTAGACCGAATCGCCCCGGTTGCCGGTCACCCGGTAGGTGCGGGTGGGGTCGATCGGCGCGAGTTGATAGAACGCGTCCGAGTTGTCGCCGCCCCACCGCTGATAGGGGCCGATCACGTCGACGAACCGCGGATTGTCCTTGTCTCCCCAGACATAGGTGTCGACGGCGACGCGCAGCAGGCTGAACGTGAGCCGATACCCGTCGAGGATGTCGGCTTCGGGCAGTGGTGGATCGCTGGCCAGGAACTTGCGTTCGATCCCGCCGAGTTCGTCGAGCAACTCGTGGAAAGCGGTCGACAATTCATCGTCTGCCATGTTCAGTCCTTTTCTCGTGCTTGGGCGCCATGCATGATCAGAGAGCACAGGGTGTCGACGAGGTGGTCGGTGTCGGCCCGCCCGTCGACCAGGGCGCCGTAGAACGTGGTGCCGACCAGCACGTTGAACAACGTGTCGGTGTCGACGTCGGCGCGCACCACCCCTTGGGTGGCGGCGGTCCGAACCAATGCGGCGAGCTCGGCCCGAATCTTGTCGTCGAGCAATTGCTGTGTGCGAATGTGCAATTCGGAGTCTCGGCGCCGTTCGGCGAGGATGCCCAACGTCGCGGCCTCGACCACCGGCTCGCGCCAGAAGGCGACCGCGCCGCGAACGAATTCCCGCAGATCGGTTTCGAAGTCGCCCGACCGCGGCAGTTCGGCTGTGCCACCGTCGATTCCGAATGCCGCTTCGAAAACGACATGGGCCTTGGACGGCCAACGGCGATATATGGTCGGGCGGCTGACACCGGCGGCCCGGGCGATCGACTCCATGGTCACCTGGTCGTAGCCGACGTCGGTGAGTAGTCGGCGGGTGGCCGCCATGATCGCGGAGTCGGTGCGCGGGTCCCGCGGCCGGCCTCGAACCGGTTCTGGCGCTGCCGCCTCATTGCGATCGGGAGCCGTCATCGAGAATTATGTTCCGTTACGTCACGTAACTTTGTCAACAAAGTGTGACGTCGGGGTTGAACCGGTTCACCCCCGGGAATCGTGCTTACACAATGGAGGCGCCCCGACGGCCAGGAGGTCATGCCATGAAAGTCATGCTTCGAGCGCTGGCCGTGGTGCTCTCGGCGCTGAGCATCGCGGTCGCGGCGCCGCCGACGGCCGGCGCCGACGACCAACTGGCGTTCACCGGCACGACGCTGAGCGGCGCACCGTTCAACGGCGTGAGCCTGCAGGGCAAGCCGGCGGTCCTCTGGTTCTGGACGCCGTGGTGCCCGTTCTGCAACGCCGAAGCCCCCAACGTCAGCCAGGTCGCCGCGGCCAATCCCAAGGTGACCTTCGTCGGCGTCGCCGCGCGTTCCGATGCTGGGCAGATGCAGGCCTTCGTGTCGAAGTACAACCTGAACTTCACCAACCTCAACGACGCCGACGGATCCATCTGGGCGCGGTTCAACGTGCCATGGCAGCCCGCGTATGTGTTCCTGCGTCCCGATGGCTCGTCCACGTTCGTCAACAACCCCACCTCGGCGATGTCGGAGCAGGAGCTCAGCGACCGGGTGCAGGCGCTGGTGTCCTGAGCTTTCGAAAAAGTGGATGCGAATCTGACCGGCCTGGCATTGGCCGCGGGGATGGTGGCTGCGCTCAACCCGTGTGGTTTCGCGATGCTGCCGGCCTACCTGACACTGGTGGTCCGTGGGGAGGACGCCGATCCCGGCCGCACCGCCGCGGTTGGGCGTGCGCTGGCGGCCACCGCGGCGATGGCGCTGGGCTTCCTCGCGGTGTTCGGCCTGTTCGGGTTGCTGACCGTCCCGGTCGCCACCGCGGTCCAACGCTACCTGCCTTACGCGACGATTGGGATCGGGATAGTCCTTGTCGCCCTTGGCATCTGGCTGGTCATGGGCCGGGAATTGACCTGGGGGCCGACCGGGCCGAGCTGGCGGGGCGCGCCGACGGCGCGGCTGGGGTCGATGTTCGGCTACGGCGTGGGCTACGCGGTGGCGTCGCTGTCGTGCACCATCGGGCCGTTCCTCGCGGTCACCGGAGCCACGCTGCGTGCCGGTTCTGCTGTTGACGGAGTGCTCGTCTATGCCGCCTACGCCGCCGGGCTTGCTCTCGTCGTCGGTGTGCTCGCCGTCGGAATCGCCCTGACCAGTACGGCTTTGGTGGACCGGCTGCGCCGGTTGTTGCCCTACATCAATCGGATCAGCGGCATCGTGCTGATCGCGGTGGGGGCTTACGTGAGCTATTACGGCCTCTACGAGATCCGGTTGTTCAGCGCGCAGGGGGATCCGGCCGACCCGGTGATCGCCGCCGCCGGCCGGCTGCAGGGTGCGGTGGCCGGCTGGGTCTACCGCACCAGCGCCTGGACGTGGGTCGTGGTGCTGGCGGGGCTGATCGCGGCGGCCGCGGTGGTCAGGGTTCGGCGCAGCCGTCACCAGCGGCGCTGATCGCCCGAATCCGTCCGTCGCGCGTGGATATACTCCGCAGCACGTTCGATGCAACCAAAGGGGACGCGATGAAGCGACAGATGCGAACCTGGGGGGCTGCCGGGGCGGCAGTCCTGGCGCTCACCGGAGTGCCCGCCGCGATCGTGACGATCCAGCCCAGCGGTCAGGCAAACGCCGACGTCTGCGCCAGCGCGGGCCGCCGGGTCACGGTCAGTGGATGTGCCAACCTGTCCGACGTGATGGCGCCCTACGTGCCGCCGCCGTCGTACTACGCGCCGCTGCCGGAGGACTACCCGCCGCCACCGCCGCCACCACCGCCGCCGGTGACCGGCTGCGTGGGCTACAACGGCCGCTGGGTCAGCGCCGGCGGCTGTCGCTAGCCACACCACACACCACCACGACGAAACCCCGCGGGCAGTGCCCGCGGGGTTTCGCTTACGGCAACAGATCTAGGTCAGGTCGTACCGGTCGGCATTCATGACCTTGACCCATGCCGCGACGAAGTCCTCGACGAACTTGCCGGCGTTGTCGTCCTGGGCGTAGACCTCGACCAGGGCGCGCAGGATCGAGTTCGAACCGAACACCAGATCGTTGGCGGTCGCCGTCCACTTGAGCGCACCGGTGGTCCGGTCGGTGCCCTCGTAGACGTTCTCGGAGTTCTCCGACGGCTTCCACTGCGTGCCCATGTCGAGCAGGTTGGTGAAGAAGTCGTTCGAGAGCACGCCGACCCGGTCGGTGAACACGCCGTGCTTGGTGCCGCCGTGGTTGGCGCCGAGCACCCGCAGCCCGCCCAGCAACACCGTCATCTCCGGAGCGGTGACACCCACCAGGTAGGCCTTCTCGATCAGCAGCTCCTCCAAGGCAGCCTTCTCGCCGGGCTGCACATAGTTGCGGAACCCGTCGGCGCGCGGCTCGAGAACCGCGAACGCCTCGACGTCGGTCTGCTCCTGCGTGGCGTCGGTGCGGCCGGGTGCGAAGTGCACGTCGATCGCATAGCCGGCCTCCTTGGCCGCCTTCTCGATCGCGGCGTTGCCGCCGAGCACGATCACGTCGGCCAGCGACACGGTCTTGCCACCCGCGGCGTTGAACTCCTGCTGGATCTTCTCCAGCACGGGAAGCACCTTGGCCAGCTCGGCGGGCTCGTTGGCCTCCCAGCTGCGCTGCGGCTCCAGCCGCAGCCGGGCGCCGTTGGCGCCGCCGCGCTTGTCGGTGTTGCGGTAGCTCGACGCCGACGCCCATGCCGTCTTGACCAGCTGCTGAACCGTCAGGCCGGACTCCAGGATCCTGGCCTTCAGCGTGGCGGCATCGGAGTCGTCGATCAGCTCACCCTGTACCGGCGGCACCGGATCCTGCCAGAGCTGCGGCTCGGCAACCCAGGGGCCCAGGTAGCGGGTGATCGGACCCAGATCGCGGTGCAACAGCTTGTACCAGGCTTTGGCGAACGCCTCGTTGAGCTCCTCGGGGTGGTCGAGCCAGCGCCGGGTGATCGCACCGAATTCCGGGTCGACCCGCATCGAGACGTCGGTGACCAGCATCGTGGGCTTGCGGTTCGGGCCGCCGAACGGATCGGGGATGATCGCCTCGGCGTCCTTGGCCTGGAACTGCCACGCCCCCGCCGGGCTCTTGACCAGCTCCCACTCGTAGCCGTAGAGGATCTCCAGGAACGAGTTGCTCCACTTGGTCGGGGTCGTGGTCCACACCACCTCCAGGCCGCTGGTGATGGTGTCGCCGGCCTTGCCCGAACCGAACGGGCACTTCCAGCCCAGACCCTGCTGCTCGATCGGGGCGCCTTCGGGCTCAGGTCCCATGCCCTCGTCGGAGCCGGCACCGTGGGTCTTGCCCAGCGTGTGCCCGCCGACGATCAGCGCCGCGGTCTCCTCGACGTTCATCGCCATCCGGCCGAACGTTTCCTTGATATCGATGGCAGCCTTCAGCGGATCCGGATTGCCCTCCGGCCCTTCGGGATTGACGTAGATCAGACCCATGGTGGTGGCGCCGTACGGCTCTGCCAGCGTGCGCTCATCGGAGTAGCGCTTGTTGGTGCCCAACCACTCGTCTTCCTCGCCGAACAGGATCTCTTCGGGCTCCCAGATGTCGGGGCGGCCGAAGCCGAAACCGAAGGTCTTGAAGCCGGCTGACTCCAGCGCCACATTGCCGGCGAAGACCAGCAGGTCGGCCCAGGAGATCTTGTTGCCGTACTTCTTCTTCACCGGCCACAGCAGGCGGCGCGCCTTGTCCAGGTTGGCGTTGTCGGGCCAGCTGTTGAGCGGGGCGAACCGCTGCATGCCCTGACCGCCCCCACCGCGGCCGTCGAAGATGCGGTAGGTGCCCGCGGCGTGCCAGCTCATCCGGATGAACAGGCCGGCGTAGCTGCCGTAGTCGGCGGGCCACCAGTCCTGCGAGGTGGTGATCACCGAAAGGAGGTCAGCCTTGAGCGCCTCGGGGTCGAGCTTGGCGAATTCGGTGGCGTAATCGAAGTCGTCGCCGAGCGGGTTGGAGTACGGCGAGTGCGGGTGCAGCTTGGTGACGTCGACCTGATTCGGCCACCAATCCTGATTGGTGCGGGGGCCGTGGGCTTTCGGCTCCGGCGCGTCGATGACCGGATTCTCGCTCTCGGACACTTTTTGCCTTTCCATTCCATATTTCATTGGGGTGATTGGGCTGTGATCACTTATGCGATCGCAGAAGGTTCATTCGGTGAGCAGTCGGGACATAGTCCCCAGTAGATGACCTCGGCTTCGTCGAGCACGAAACCGTTGTGCTCAGACGGCGTCAGACAGGGCGCCTCGCCGACGGCGCAGTCGACGTCGCCGATGACACCGCACGATCGGCACACCACGTGGTGGTGGTTGTCGCCCACCCGCGCCTCGTACCGGGCCACCGAGCCCGACGGCTGGATGCGCCGCACCAGGCCGGCCGCGGTCAGGGCGTGCAGCACGTCGTACACCGCCTGCCGGGACACGTCGGGCAGGCCGGTGCGGACGGCTCCGAAGATGGTGTCGGTGTCGGCGTGCGGGTGCGTGTGCACTGCGTCGAGTACCGCCAGACGAGGGCGGGTGACCCGCAGCTGCGCTGCCCGCAGCTGGTCGGAGAGATCCGAGACGGAGGTCACGTTTTGATAGTCGTCTCTTTTCTGGAACCAGTCAAGAGTTGTCCCGAAATGAATCCTGCGGGCCTGTTCAGGGGCGTTGGGCGGGGTCGTTTTTGGGACTGACAGTGGGGTTCAGCGGCGCAATCGGGGCCGGGCTGAAGCTGTTCGGCCCGGGCAGGGTGGCCTTGCTGGTGGGCTGCACCGACGAACTCGACGGAGCGGGTGCCGGAGCACTGTCCGTGGATCCGCATGCCGGGAACGCGACGACACCCACGCCGGCCAGCGTGACCAGCCAGATCGCTCTCCTGGGACCCTGCATCGCTGAAAGCTACCGCGTTTGGCGGCGAAGTAAGGCCGCGACCGCGCTTTCTGTATGGTGATCGGCGGATCGCGTCCGGCGGCCACCTCGGACCGCACCCGGAAATCAGTCGTCTCGTCAGGAGCAGTTTCGTGCCCCTCAACACCGTTGCGCTCGAACTCGTGCCGCCCAACGTCGACCGCACGCCGGACGAGATGCTGGAGGAAGCGCGCAAGGTCGTGCAGCTGTCCGCGGAGACCGGACTGGACGGCCGGATCCGGCACGTGATGATCCCCGGGATGATCGAAGAGGACAGCGGCCGTCCGGTCGAGATGAAGCCCAAGCTCGATGTGCTCGACTACTGGTCCCGCATCTCGCCGGAGCTGCCCGGTGTGCGCGGATTGTGCACCCAGGTGACCGCTTTCATGGACGAGCCGACGCTGGTCAGCCGTCTGACCGCCCTGCTCGACGCGGGCATGGAAGGCGTGGCGTTCGTCGGTGTTCCGCGGACCATGAACGACGGCGAGGGCGCCGGTGTGGCACCCACCGACGCGCTGACGATCTTCTCCGAACTGGTCCCCAATCGCGGCGCGATCCTGATTCCGACCCGGGCCGAGGAGGCCGGCCGGTTCGGTTTCAAGTGCGGCCGGGGCGCCACCTACGGGATGACGCAGCTGCTCTACTCCGACGCGATCGTCGGCTTTTTGACCGAGTTCGCGGCCACCACCGACTACCGCCCGGAGATTCTGCTGTCGTTCGGTTTCGTGCCGAAGGTCGAGTCCCGGGTGGGGCTGATCAACTGGCTCATCCAAGACCCTGGCAATGCCGCTGTCGCCGCCGAGCAGGACTTCGTCCGCACACTCGCCGACAGTGAGCCGCAGGTCAAACGGCAGCTGCTGGTGGACCTCTACAAGCGGGTCATCGACGGCGTCGCCGACCTCGGGTTCCCGCTGAGCATCCACTTCGAAGCCACCTACGGGATGTCCCGCCCGGCCTTCGACACCTTCGCGGAGATGCTGGCGTACTGGTCGCCGACATCCGCATCCTGACAGTCGCGGCCCATGAAGGAAATGATCGACTTCGACGGCGCACCGATTTTCGCGATCCCGGCGCGTGCGGGCTATCGCGGGTTCGGCGGCTGCGAGGGAATGCTGCTCGAAGGCCCGCAGGGCTGGGGTGAGTTCTGCCCGCCGCGCACCGGCAGTGATCTGGTAGCGGCCCGCTGGTTGACCGCGGCCATCGAAGGCGGAACGGTCGGCTGGCCGGACCCGATGCGCGGCCGCGTACCGGTCGCGGTCGCGGTGCCCGCGGTGGGAGCCGAGGAGGCGGCCGCGATCGCCGCCGGCAGTGGGTGTCATGCGGCCGACGTGATGGTCAGCGGTCTGCCCGACGATGCCGACCGGCTCGCGGCGGTGCGCTCAGCACTCGGACCGGACGCGTCGATCCGTTGCCTGGTCGACGGAAGCTGGGACATCGACACCGCCGCCGCGACGATCCCCGGGCTCGACACCGCGGCCGGCGGTCTGGAGTTCGTGCAGCAGCCGTGCGCGACCGCGCGAGAGCTGGCCGCGCTGCGGCGCCGGATCGACGTGCGGGTCGCGGTCGACGTCTCCGACCTCAGCAGCGACGGGCTGACCATGTCCGAGGTCGCCGACATCGTGGTGCTGGACGCCGCACCGCTCGGCGGCGTGCGCCGAGCATTGCGGTTCGCCGAGAAATGCGACCTACCCGTTGTGGTGTCCGGCGCCGGTCAAACCAGCATGGGGCTGGCCAGCGGCTTGGCGTTGGCCGGTGTGCTGCCCGAGCTTTCCTTCGCCTGCGGGCTGGGCACCGCCGCGGCCCTGGCCGGCGACATCGTGCCCGCCGGCCGCACATTGATCACCGCCGACGGGTACCTGCCGGTGGCGCCATCGGCCCCGGCGCCAGACCCGGATCGCATCGCGCAATTCACCCTCGACGATGTCGAGAGCATCGCGTGGTGGCGCGAGCGGCTGCGGACCGCCCGCGAACTCCTCTGAGTCGCGCGTCAGCGCCGCGGGCGCCAGGCCGCGACGGCCAGTACGACGCCGACCAACACGACGATCGGCCCGAGCACCGACCACGTCGTGGTGTTGCTCATCGGGCTGCCCTGAACCGCCCCGAACCCCTGCAGGGTGAACAACACTCCGAACAGCGCGACCAGCACGCCGAGACCTCCGACAACGTGACGCATGGTCACCCCTTCTTTCCGCTGGGCATGGCCGCCGACACCGCACGCATGACGGCCCGCTTCACTGTCGCCGCGCCGCCGCCGGCGGTGGCGCTCAGCGCGGTCCGGTTCGGCGGATTCAGGTGCAGCACATCACCTTCGGCGATTCGGCCGGCGCGGGTGACATTGCCGTAGACGCCGAAGCAGCGGCGGGTGTGCGCGGCGATGGTGCGGGTGATCTCCTTGTCCCGCTTGAGTTCGGGCTGCTCGTGGGACGGCATCACGCAGCGAATGGTCGGGATCATCGGCGCAAGCTCGGCGTGCGGTGCGTGCAGGCGTCCGCCGCACCACTCCCATTCCGGGTGGGCCGCGGCGCTGGGGGAGTCCACCACGAGCGTCGGGCGGAACCGTCGCACGTCGAAATCGGAGTCCGGCGCCAACGACCCGAGGGTGGCCAGGCTCTGCTCGGTGATGATGTGCACGGGATAGGCGTCCACATAGCTGCCGACCGGCGTCGCATAGCGGCTGATCTCCGCAAGCTTGCGCACCGGGAACATCGACAGATCGGGCAGTGGCTCGTCGTCGTCGAGTCCGAAGATCGTGCGCAGGTCGGTCTTGGTGGCCATCGGCGCGCGGTATTCACTGCGACGGTCGATCGGCGGCAGCGGCCGAAGTTCCACCTCATGGTCGAGGTACCGCGAGAGTGTCTGGTGCACAGCCGGATCCGAGCTCGACACTTCGGTACCGTCCGGGAAGCCGATCAACACCTCCGGTGCGTGACCCGGCCCGGCATCGGGGCCGGGTGGCTGCGCGTAGCGCGCCGTCAACCACAACAGGCCGGGCAGTCGCTTGGCGCTGGTGGTCGCGTCGGACTCGACATCACGCACCGCCCACGTCCGGTCGGCGTGCACGCCCAGGTCGCCGACTTCGGCCTCGGTGACCTGCTCGCCCTGCATCGACTTCACCGGATAGCGCCAGATCGAGGTGATACGGCCGGCCTGAATCATCCACCCAGCCTAGAACCTCACTCCGCCGGTGAACGGCGAAGCGTCCGGGACGCCACGATCAGGGCAGCCAAGCTGACCACCAACCACAGCCCCAGCACGATGAATGGCAGCGGCCGCTGGTTGTGCGGGAAGTAGGTCGCGGCGTGGATCGCCGACACCGTCGCGCCGCTGGGCAACGCATGGTTGAAGAACGCGAACGGCTGGGGTAGCAGCGACGCCGACACCGCCCCGCCCGACGAGGTGTTGCCCAGCAGGATGAACACCAGCCAGGTCGGGATGATCGCCCACCGGTGGATCAGCACCAGCATGGTCGAGTTGAACGACGCGGCGACCGCGATCTGGACCGAGACCAGCAACCACAGCTGAGCAAACGGTGTGCTCAGCGCGCCCAACACCGGGCCGGTCACCACCGCCAAAGCCGCGCCGCCGACGACGGCGAGCACCGCCATACTGAGCAGCCAGCGGCGCAAGGTCAGCGTTTTGACGTTGGCCCGCAGCTGGAACATCGTGATGAAGCCCAGGATCGTGGCGGCGATGACCAGATAGAAGGTGGCCAGCCCCGCCGGGTCGGACGGCGGCAACGGATGCAGATCGACGATCGGCAGGATGAACTGTCCCGGTTGCGTCTGGTCCAGCTGGATCAGCGCGCGCGTCCCCGACGGATCGCTGGCGCTGGACAACAACAGTTGCGGCGGTTTCGACGTGGCGTCGATGGCGGCGGTGATGCGTTGCTGATTGATCTCGGCGACCGCGGCGTCCCGGGTCGCGTACTCGTGGACGTCGAACTCATTGCGGTTGGTGCGCAACGCTTTCTCGAACGGTGCGGTGTCGGCCGTCGACCCGATGACGCCGACGGGCAGGTTCCGCGGGGAGGGCCGGCCCAGCGCGACGGTGTAGGCCGCGGCAAAGCTCGACGCCAGCACGATGGCGATCGCGAGCACCGTGGCGACCTTGCGGATCTCCAGCGGGATCCGCCGAATGCCGCGCAGGGGAGCCTCCGGCGATTCCTCGGTCACTGCGGCCACAGCACTCCTCGTCCTTGAGATGGCAGATCAACCTACCTCGGTGACGTGGCCGCTGACCGCAAGCGTCGAGAAGTCTGACGTAAGAATGACCGACAGTGCGTGCGGCCATCCGCGCTCGCTGCGGCTCCGAACCACTGACGCCTGCTCAGTTCAGCCCGGGCGCAGCTTCGGAGGATCGCTATGAAATCAGCCGCCACGCTCGCCGCATCCCAAGGCGATGCGATCGACTCTCGCTACCACCCGTCGGCCGCGGTCCGACGGCAGTTGAACAAGGTCTTTCCCACCCACTGGTCGTTCCTGCTGGGCGAGATCGCGCTGTACAGCTTCATCGTCCTGCTGCTCACGGGCGTTTATCTGACGTTGTTCTTCGACCCGTCGATGACCGAGGTCACCTACAACGGTGTGTACCAACCACTGCGCGGCATCGAGATGTCGAAGGCGTACGCCTCCACCCTCGACATCACCTTCGAGGTGCGCGGCGGCCTGTTCGTCCGCCAGGTACACCATTGGGCGGCGCTGCTTTTCGCCGCGGCGATCATGGTGCACCTGGCGCGGATCTTCTTCACCGGCGCCTTCCGCCGGCCGCGCGAGGCCAACTGGGTGATCGGGTCGCTGCTGTTGATCCTGGCCATGTTCGAAGGGTTCTTCGGCTACTCGCTGCCCGACGATCTGCTGTCGGGCACCGGAATCCGGGCGGCGCTGTCCTCGATCACGCTGGGGATTCCGGTGATCGGCACCTGGATGCACTGGGCGCTGTTCGGTGGCGACTTCCCGGGCGATGTCCTGATCCCGCGGCTCTACGCCATCCACATCCTGATCTTCCCCGGAATCATGTTGGCGCTCATCGGTCTTCATCTGGCGCTGGTGTGGTTCCAGAAGCACACCCAGTTCCCGGGCCCCGGCCGCACCGAGAAGAACGTCGTCGGCGTGCGGGTCATGCCGGTGTTCGCGGTGAAGTCCGGTGCGTTCTTCGCGATGACGGTCGGCGTCCTCGGCTTGATGGGTGGCCTGCTGCAGATCAATCCGATCTGGCAGCTCGGCCCGTACAAGCCCGCGCAGGTGTCGGCGGGCAGTCAGCCGGACTTCTACCTGATGTGGACCGACGGGCTGATCCGGTTGTGGCCGGCGTGGGAGATCTACATCGGCCACCACACCATCCCGGCGGCGGTGGCGGTCGCCGTCCTGATGGGCGTCATCTTCCTGCTGCTCATCGTCTACCCGCGGATCGAGAAGCGGTTCACCGGCGACGACGCGCACCACAATCTGCTGCAGCGGCCACGGGACGCGCCGGTGCGAACGGGCATCGGCGCCATGGCGATCGCCTTCTACATCGTGCTGACCTACAGCGCGATGAACGACATCATCGCCTATCAGTTCCACATCTCGCTGAACGCGACGACCTGGATCGGTCGCATCGGGATGGTGGTGCTGCCGCCGCTGGTCTTCTTCATCACCTACCGCTGGGCCATCGCATTGCAGCGCAGCGATCGTGAGGTGCTCGAGCACGGTGTCGAGACCGGCATCCTCAAGCGGCTGCCGCACGGCGCGTACGTCGAGCTGCATCAGCCGCTCGGGCCGCTCGACGCCGACGGCCACCCGATCGTGCTGGAATACCAGGGCGCCCCGGTGCCCAAGCGGATGAACAAGCTCGGCTCCGGCGGCGCACCGGGCCGGGGCAGCTTCCTCACCGCCGACCCGGCCGACGAGGACGCCGCGCTCACCGAGGCGGCCCACGCCGCCGAGCAGCGGGCGCGCACCGCGCTCATGGAACGGCAAGCGCTGAACGGCTCCTCGAACGAGAGGTGACCGCTGCGACGGGCCGCTGAGGGCGGCTGATCGCACAGTCGGGACAATCGAGCGATGATGCGCGCCGTCCGCTCGATCCAGGGGTCAGCCACCGTCGTCGACGTCGAGGAGCCCACGGGTGACTGGCCGATCCTCGAGGTCGGGTCGGCCAGCATCTGCGGCAGCGACCTCGGCATGTTGTCGTTCGGCCTGCCGGTGACGATCGGCCACGAGGTTGCGGGCACGGTGGACGGCCGGACCTACTGTGTCGAACCGACAGTGGGCTGCGGGCACTGCGATCAATGCGGTGGCGGGTCACCGCAGCGGTGCCGGGGAAGCGCACCGCACGGGCTGCTCGGGGTCGCGTTCGACGGTGGCCTCGCCGACCGGGTCCGGGTGCCCGCCGAATGCCTCGTGCCGCTGCCCGACGGTCTGCCGGTCTCCGACGCCTGCCTGGTCGAACCGCTCGCGGTGTCCTGGCATGCGTTGCGCAAGGTCGGCGCCGACGCCACCGATCGGGTCCTGGTCGTCGGCGGCGGAAGCGTCGGGTTGCTGGCCGTCGCCGCGGCCCGCGCCATGGGCCTCGACGTCGACCTGCACGCCCGCCACCCGCATCAGATCGACGCGGGCGAGCGGCTCGGCGCCGGGCGCCCGGACGGCGAGTACGACGTCGTGGTGGAGGCGGTGGGCACCGACGAGGCGGTGGCCGACTGTGTGCGGCGAGCCGTGCCGGGCGGCCGGATCGCGATAGTCGGTGTGTCCCATGGCAACCGGGCTGTTCCGGGCATCCCGTGGATGCTCAAGGAACTCACGCTGACCGCCTCGATGTGCTATGACCGCGGGCGTGACAGCCGTGAATTCGTCGATGCGGCAGCGGCTTTGGCCGCCGATCCGGTCATCGCGGCGACCGTCGTCACGCACCGCTTCCCGCTGGCCGACGCGGCGGAGGCGTTCCGGGTTGCCGCCGACCGGCGCAGCGGGGCCATCAAAGTGGTGTTGGAACCCTAGAGCTTCACCGGCATCGCGCCGACATGCCAGATCTCGTCGGAGTATTCGGCGATCGCGCGGTCCGAGGAGAACTTGCCGCTGCGGGCCGCATTCAGGATCGACATCCGCGACCAGGTGTCCGAGTCCTGCCAGGCGGCGCTGACCCGGGCCTGGCAGTCGACGTAGGAGCGGTAGTCGGCCAGCACCAGGAACGGGTCATGGTGCAGCAGGTTGTCGACCAGCGGACGCAGCACCTCGGTGTCACCGTGGGTGAAGGTGCCGTCGACGATCAGCTCGAGCACTTCGGCCAGTTCCGGATCGCGCTCGACGAAGGCGGTCGGCCGGTAGCCGTCGGCCTTGAGCTGCTCCACCTCGTCGACGGTCAAACCGAACAGGAAGAAGTTCTCCGGCCCGGCCTCCTCGCGGATCTCGACGTTGGCACCATCGAGGGTGCCGATGGTCAACGCGCCGTTGATCATGAACTTCATGTTGCCGGTTCCCGACGCCTCCTTGCCCGCGGTGGAGATCTGCTCGGACAGGTTGGCCGCCGGATAGATCAAGTGCGCGTTCTTGACGTTGAAGTTCGGCAGGAACACCACCCGCATGAACCGGTTGACGTCCGGGTCGTTGTTGACGGTGGCGCCGACAGCGGTGATCAACCGGATCATCCGCTTGGCGATGAAATATCCGGGTGCGGCCTTGCCGCCGAAGATGAATGCCCGCGGGGCGATCGCAAAGCCCGGGTTGCGCTTGAGCCGGTTGTACAGCGTGATGATGTGCAGCACGTTGAGGTGCTGGCGCTTGTACTCGTGGATGCGCTTGACCTGGACGTCGAACATCCAGGTCGGGTCGAGCTCGATGCCGGTCGAGGCGTGTACATATTCGGCAAGCCGGCTCTTGTTGGCGCGCTTCATATCCCGCCACCGTTCACGGAACGCCGGGTCGTCGGCATAGGGCTCCAGCCTGCGCAGCTGGTCCAGGTCGGTCAGCCAGCCGTCGCCGACGGTCTCGTCGAGCAGCGTCCGCAGTCCCGGGTTGGACAGCGCCAGGAAGCGTCGCGGCGTGACACCGTTGGTGACGTTGCCGAACCGCTCCGGCCACATCTCGTAGAAGTCCTTCAGCACACTGGCTTTCAGTAGCTCGGAGTGCAATGCGGCCACCCCGTTGACAGCGTGGCTGCCGACGGTGGCCAGGTGCGCCATCCGCACGCTCTTTCCGCCGTCCTCACCGATCAGCGACATCCGTCGCTCCCGCTCGGTGTCGCCGGGGAACTTGTCGCGCACCTCCTGCAGGAACCGGTCGTTGATCTCGTAGATGATCTCCAGGTGCCGGGGGAGTGAGTCGCCGAAGATGCCCAGCGGCCAGGTTTCCAGCGCCTCGGGCAGCAGCGTGTGATTGGTGTAGGCGAAGGTCGCGACGGTGATGTCCCAGGCCTCGTCCCAGCCCATGTGGTGTTCGTCGATCAGCAGGCGCATGAGTTCGGCGACCGCGATCGACGGGTGGGTGTCGTTGAGTTGGATCGCCCACTTGTCGGGCAATGCGCTCAGCGGCAGCCGGGCCCGCTCGGTGTGGATGCGCAGGATGTCCTGCAGCGACGAGCTGACGAAGAAGTACTGCTGCTGCAGTCGAAGCCGCTTGCCCGCTTCGGGTTCGTCGTTGGGGTAGAGGACTTTCGAGATCTTCTCGGAGAGGACCTCGTCCTCGACGGCCTTGTAGAAGTCACCGGTGTTGAACGCGTCCAGCGCAAAGGAGGACACCGATCGGGCGCTCCACAGGGTCAGCGTGTTGCAGGTGTTGACCCCGTAACCCTGGATCGGGGTGTCATAGGAGACCCCCTTGATCACCCGTCGCGGAATCCAGCGCACCCGGTGATTGCCTGCGACGTCCTCGTACTGCTCGGTGCGGCCACCCCAGTTGACCAGATAGCTGGCGTCGGGTTTGTCGATCTCCCAAGGGTTTCCGGCCACCAGCCAGTTGTCGGTCTTCTCGACCTGCCAGCCGTCCTGGATCTCCTGGTCGAAAATGCCGAACTCGTACCGGATTCCGTAGCCGATCGACGGCCGCTGCAGCGTGGCCATCGAGTCCAGGTAGCAGGCGGCCAGCCGGCCGAGGCCGCCGTTGCCCAGCCCGGGCTCCTCCTCGCACTCCAGGATCGCGTCGAGATCCTGTCCGAGTGCGGCGAGTGCCTCGCGGGCCTGGCGCTCGATGCGCAGATTGAGCAGGTTGTTGCCGAGCTGCGGGCCCATCAGGAATTCGGCGGACAGGTAGCAGGTCACCTTGGCCGGCCCGTGCAGCAGATCCTGGGTGGTGGCCATCCACCGCTGCTGCATGCGGTCGCGCACGGCAAGCGCCAGCGCGCGGTAGTAATGCTCGGGGGTCAGCACGCTCGGCGGCCGGGCGATGGAGTACGCCAGGTGGTCGGCGATCGCCCGGTGCAGCGCGTCGGCCGATAATCCCGTGCGGCTGTGTTCGTGCGGCTGCGCACGACTCTCGCCCCCGTCACGGTCGGCGACATCACCGGGTGCACTGCTCACCACATCGGTCATTGCGTTCTCCTGGTCCCAGACCGCTTCTCGATCTCGTACGGGCCAGCAGTCTGGCACCGCCGTATTTCAGCGAGGCGAGGTCCATGAGTCGGTCCCGTGAACTATTGGCCCGCGCGTCCTACCATCGCGACCATGAGCACAGTGACGAACCGGCCGAACACCGCCCTGCTCGTCATCGATGTGCAGAACGGTGTGGTGGAACACGCCCACGACCGGGACGCGACCGTCGCGCGGATCGCCGGGCTTGTCGACCGCGCCCGCGGTGCCGGCATCCCAGTGGTCTGGATACAGCACTCCGACGCCGAATTGCCTGAGGGGAGCCAGGAGTGGCAGATCGTCGCCGACCTGACGCCGGCCGACACCGAGCCGCTGATCGCCAAGAGTTACGGCGACTCGTTCGAAGGCACCACGCTGGAGGCGACGCTCGCCGAGTTGGCTGCCGGTCATCTGGTGGTCGTGGGCGCCCAGACCGACCAGTGCGTGCGCTCGACGATCCATGGCGGCTTCGTTCGCGGCTACGACGTCACGCTGGTCGCCGATGCGCACACCACCGAGGACCTCTCGGAGTGGGGCGCCCCGCCGCCCGAGCAGGTGATCGCCCACACCAATCTGTACTGGTCACATCAGGCCGCACCCGGTCGCACCGCACGAATCACATCCGCCGCTGACATCCTCTGGTAATCGCTTCCGCCGAGCAGTTCCGCGCTATACAGTTTTTCGAAGTTGTTCACTACCGTTGGTGTACCGCGCCAGCAGATCGGACAAGGCTCGGAAATGACTCAGACGTCGACAATTGACTCGAAGACCCAGCCGCTCGGGTTGGCCCGCGGCATGCGCGACCTGGTGGTGGCGCAGGCCGGTGAGTCCGAGCGGCTGCGCACCATCGCCCCGGCGATCATCGACGAGATGTGGGCCAGCGGACTGATGTCGTCGTTCAATCCCGTCGCGGCCGGCGGGGTGGAGCCCTCGTTCGCCGAGATGATCGAGACCTGGATCGAGATGGCCTGGCAGGACGGCTCGTTCGGCTGGATCGGGATCGCCAACCTGCCGTCGTCGTTCGCCGCCGCGGCGTATCTGTCGGACGAGGGCTTCGCCGAGGTGTTCACCGCGAACGACAACCGCGTCACGATGGGTGGCCAGTTCTTCCCCAACGGCCAGGGCGTCGTGGTCGACGGCGGCTACCGGGTGACCGGATCGTGGAGTTTCGGGTCGGGCACCGGCCATGCCGAGTACGTCTGCGCAGGGTTCTTCCCGATGGTGGACGGCCAGCCGGTGATGGGGGCCGGCGGCCTGCCGGAGATGCATGTGGCCGTCGTCCCACGTGCGGACGTCGTGTTCACAGACGGCTGGCATGTCCAGGGCCTCAAGGGAACCGGATCCTACGACTACGGCCTCGAGGACGTGTTCGTGCCGGCCGGCCGCACCTTTCCGCTGTTCTCCAGCTCGCCGCACCGGGGCAGCTCGCCGGCGACCCGGATGGGACTGATGCCGGTGACCGCGGCCGGCCACGCGGCGTGGGCACTGGGCGTCGCCAAGAGCATGCTCGACGACGTCGAGGAACTGGCGGCCACCAAGTTCCGGATGAGCGACATGGCCTCACTGGCCAGCCGGCCGACCTTCCAGAAGGGGCTGGCACACCACGTCGCGGCGTGGCGGGCAGCGCGGCTGCTGGTGCTGGATGCGTTCGGCACCGCCGAGGCCGCGGTCGCCGCCGGCGAGGATCTGACCCCCGGGCTGCGCGCGGACATGCGAGTGGCCGCGGTGTACGCCACCGACGTGGCGCGCGAGGCCGCCGAGTGGGCGCACCTGGCGGCGGGCACCACCTCGATCCGCGAGGGCAGCCGCCTCGAGCGCGCGTTCCGCGACATCTACACCGGCACCCAGCACGCGTTCATCAGCGAGAAGGTCGCCATCGACGTCGCCCAGATCTGGCTCGGCATCATCGAGGATCAGCCGGGGTTGTGACGCCCCGCCGTTTCGCGCGCGGCGCAGGTCCGGCCGCACTAATGTCCAACGGTTATGACCGACTGGTCCGATCCGCGGCTGCCGACGACAGCGAGTAGTCCCCGCCAGCTCAAACGGCTGAGCCGGACTTTCGCCGGCGTCGGTGTCGGCATCCCGCCCGAGCGTCTCCAGCAGATCGCGATGGGTCAGGTGGCCACCGAGGACGAGCTCGTCGACGTGTCGTTCGCGCTGACCGCGACGGCGCTCCGCAGCGAGCAGCGGCGATCCAAAGTCGGCCGCGCACAACAGCGTTGTGTGCGCGGCGCCATCGTGTTCGTCGCGATCCTGATCGCGATCAACGTGCTGATGTGTCTGGGTCTGTTCCTGTTCGTCCTGACCCAGCACACGTCTCCCTATTAGGCCGCCGGGTCCTAGCCCGTCACGTACCCGTCGGCGACATCGAGCGCCTTGTCCAGGATGGCCAGTCCCTCGGCCACCTCGGCGTCGCTGATGTTGCAGGCCGGCACCGCGTGGATCCGGTTGAAGTTCGCGAACGGCAGCAGCCCGCCGGACTTGCACGCGGCCAGCACCGCGTTCATGGCCGGGCTCGACCCGCCGTAGGGCGCCAGCGGTTCGCGGGTCTGCTGGTTGGCCACCAGCTCGAGCGCCCAGAACACGCCGAGTCCGCGGACCTCACCGACCGACGGGTGGCGAGCCGCCAGCTCGCGCAGACCCGGGCCGAGCACCTGCTCGCCGAGCCGGGCGGCGTTGGCCACCATGCCTTCGTCTTCCATCGCGTTGATCGTCGCGACCGCCGCACCGCAGGCCAGCGGATGCCCCGAATAGGTCAGCCCGCCGGGGTAGGCGCGGTCGGCGAACGTCGAGTAGATCGCGTCGTTGATGGCCACGCCACCCAGCGGTACGTACCCCGACGTCACACCCTTGGCGAACGTCATCAGGTCCGGCACCACGTCGAAGTTCTGGATTGCGAACCACTTTCCGGTCCGCCCGAAGCCCGCCATCACCTCATCGGCGATGAACACGATGCCGTGGCGATCGCAGATCTCCCGCACGCCGGCCATGTACCCGGGCGGCGGCACCATGATGCCGGCGGTCCCCGGCACCGATTCCAGGATGATCGCGGCGATCGAGTCCGCGCCCTCGTGCTGGATCAGCCGCTCGAGGTAGTCCAGCGCCCGCTCGGACTCCTGCTGCTCGGTCTCGGCGAAGAACGACGAGCGGTACAGGAACGGTCCGTTGAAGTGCACGACACCGGAACTGGCGTAGTCGTTCGGGTAGCGCCGCGGGTCACCGGTGAGGTTCACCGCGGTGTCGGTGCCCCCGTGGTACGAGCGGTAGCGGGAGAGCACCTTGTAGCGCCCGGTGTGCAGCCGCGCCATCCGGACGGCGTGCTCGACGGCATCGGCGCCGCCGTTGGTGAAGAACACCCGGTTCAGGTCACCGGGGGTGCGCTCGGCGATCAGCCGGGCCGCCTCGGAGCGGGCGGCGTTGGCGTGCTGCGGGGCGATCGTGCACAGCTTCGCGGCCTGCTCGGCGATCGCGGCGACGACCTTGGGGTGCTGATGGCCGATATTGGTGAACACCAGCTGGGAGGAGAAGTCGAGCAGCTTGTTGCCCTCGCCGTCCCACACGTAGGAGCCCTCCGACGCGACGATCGTCATCGGCTTGATCTGGGCCTGCGCCGACCACGAGTGGAAGACGTGCGCACGGTCCAGTTCGTAGGCCCTGCCGGCTTCGACCCGCGCGGTGTCGAGGTCCTGACCGTTGGGCAGGAGGTGGGATTCGGTCGTCGTCATGCGTGCCTCTTTCGAGCTCGGTGGTGCTCAGTGGTTCTGGGGGAAGCCGAGGTTGATGCCGCCGTGGGAGGGATCGAGCCACCGCGTCGTCACCACTTTGCCACGGGTGAAGAAGTGCACGCCCTCCGTGCCGTGGGCGTGGGTGTCACCGAACAGTGAGCTCTTCCAGCCACCGAAGCTGTAGTAGGCGGTCGGCACCGGGATCGGCACGTTGATGCCGACCATGCCGACTTCGACCTCGTTCTGGAAACGCCGTGCCGCGCCGCCGTCGTTGGTGAAGATCGCCGTGCCGTTGCCGTACGGGTTGGAGTTGATCAGTTCCAAGGCCTCGTCGTAGGTGTCGACCCGGACCACCGACAGCACCGGGCCGAAGATCTCGTCGGTGTAGACGCTCATCTCGGGGGTGACGTTGTCGATCAGGGTGGGGCCCAACCAGAAGCCGTCCGCTTCGCCATCGACCTGGGTGCCGCGGCCGTCGACGACGATCGTCGCGCCGTCGGCTTCACCCGCGTCGATGTAGGAGGCGACCTTGTCGCGGTGGGCCTTGGTCACCAGCGGGCCCATATCGGTGTTGCGGGTGCCGTCGCCGATCTTCAAGGTCGTTGTGCGCTCGGCGATCTTGGCGACCAACTCATCGGCGATCGGGCCGACCGCGACGGCCGCCGAGATCGCCATGCAGCGCTCACCGGCCGAACCGAAGCCGGCGTTGACCATCGCGTCGGCGGCCAGGTCGAGGTCGGCGTCGGGCAGGATCACCGCGTGGTTCTTGGCGCCGCCCAGGGCCTGCACCCGCTTGCCGTGCAGGGTCGCGGTCGAGTAGATGTACTGCGCGATCGGGGTGGAACCGACGAACGACACCGCCTTGATCGACTTGTTGGTCAGCAGCTCGTCGACGGCGACCTTGTCGCCCTGCAGCACGTTGAACACCCCGGCAGGCAGACCGGCCTCGGCCCACAGGTTGGCGATCCACAGCGCGGCCGACGGGTCCTTCTCAGAAGGCTTGAGCACCACGGTGTTTCCGGCGGCGATCGCGATGGGGAAGAACCACATCGGCACCATCGCGGGGAAGTTGAACGGGCTGATGACGGCCACCGGGCCGAGCGGCTGGCGGATCGAGGCGACGTCGACGTTGGTCGAGGCGTTCTCGGTCATCCCGCCCTTGAGCAGATGCGAGATGCCGCAGGCGAATTCGACGACCTCCTGGCCGCGGCTGACCTCGCCGAGGGCGTCGGAGAGCACCTTGCCGTGCTCGGCGGTGATGATCGCGGCCAGCTCCTCCTTGCGGGCGTTGAGCAGCTCCCTGAAGGCGAAGAGCACCGTCGTGCGCTTGGCCAGCGAGGTGTCGCGCCAGGCCGGGAACGCCGCGGCCGCGGCGGCGATGACCGCCTGCGCGTCGGCGACGTCGGCCAGCGCGACCTGTCCGGTCACCTGGCCGGTGGCCGGGTTGGTCACCGCGGCCGTCCGGTCGCTGCTGCCTGCGAAGTTCTTCCCGTCGGCCCAGTGGGCGATGGTCCGGACGCGGGTGTTGGGCGCTGTGAGGGTCATACCTGCGATTCTGGTGCGTGATCGCCCAGGTCGATGCCAACGATATGTCAACGAAGTACGCTTTTCTCTTACACTGTGTCAATGCAGTTAACCCTTGCCGACATCCTCGATCTGCCGTCGGTGCGCCGCGGCGATCCGGAGGTGGTGTGCGCCGGACCGATGGACCAGCCGGTGCGCTGGGTGCACGTCAGCGATCTGGCCGACCTGTCCGGCCTGCTGACCGGCGGGGAATTGGTGCTGACCACGGGTCAGGCGCTGGCCGACCCGTCGCGCCGGGACGCGTATCTGCCCGGGCTGGCGAACGCCGGCGCGGTGGGCGTGGTGATCGAGCTCGGACTGCACATCGACCGGCTTCCGGAGTCCGTGCGCGCCATCGGTTCGGCGCTGTCCCTCCCGGTGATCGTGCTGCACCGGACCGTGCGCTTCATCGATGTCACCGAGGAGGTGCATCGCCGGATCGTCGCCGATCAGTACGCCGAAGTCGAGTACGCCCAACGGGTACACGAGGAGTTCACCGCGCTGAGCATGCGCCGGGCATCGATCGACCAGATCGTCAGCGCGGCAGCCCAGATGCTCGACACACCCGTGGTGTTGGAAGACCTCAACCGTCAGGTGCTGGCGTTCGACGGCCGGGACCTGTCGGCGGCGACACTGCTGGTGGACTGGGAGCGGCGCTCGCGGCTCGCGGGAGGTGACGCCTGGACCGCCTGCCCGGTGGGCCCGCACCGCGAGGAGTGGGGCCGGCTGATCGCGCCGGAGATGGCCGCGGCCGACGGCCGGTCGGTGATGACGTTGGAGCGTGCGGCGCAGGCTCTGGCGTTGAACCGGATGGTCGAGCAGAACCGCAGCTCACTGGAGCTGCGCGCGCAGAGCGGCCTCGTCGACGACCTGCGCCGCGGCCGTATCACTGACGAGGCCGAGGCCACCGCCCGTGCGCATGCGCTGGGACTGCGGCCGGCGCTGACGTATGTGCCGATGGCGGTGCGGCTGCGGGAGACCCCGGGCGCCGATCAGGTTGCGACCGCCCAGCGGCGGGTCCGCACCCTGGACGCGATCATGCACACCGTGCGGGCGGCCGGCCATACCGGTTTGGCGGCCACCCGTGACGACGGGCAGATCGACGTGGTGTTGGCGCCGCAGCGCACCAGCCGGGTCCCCGGATCGCTCGATACCGTGCTGGCCGAGGTGTGTTCGGCTACTCGGCGCGCGGTCGCCCACCTGGACGGGGTGAGCGGATGCGCCATCGGGGTGGGGCCGGAGAGCAGCCGCCTGGTCGACGCGGTGGGCGGTCTGCGCGAAGCAGGGCACGTCGCCGAGGTGGCGATGTCGATGCCCTTGCAGGACAAGCCGTTTCATCGAGCTTCGGATGTCCGCTTGCGCGGCCTGCTCTCGCTGATCCGTCGTGATCCTCGTGTGCAGGCGTTCGCCGAGACCGAGCTGGCCGGGTTGCTGGCGGATCGGGCCAAGCACGGTGACGAATCGTTCGACCTGCTGTGGCACTACCTGGCGGCGGGCGGGAACAAAGCCGAGCTCGCCAGGACGCTGCACATGTCGCGGCCCACGCTCTACGCCCGGTTGGAGGCGCTGCAGCGGATCGTCGGACTCGACCTCGACGACGCCGAGTCCAGGACGTCGCTGCAGGTGGCGATGTTGATCCTGAACGCGGCGGGGGACTAGCGCCGGACCCGGTCTGTGGTTAGTCCGCCGTCGGATCTTCGGCGTCGCGGCGCTCGTCTTTGAGGCGTTCTTTGCTCCGCAGGAGACGCAGTAGCGTCACCAGCACCAGACCGCCGACGATATTGCCGACGAGCGTGTACCAGAACCACCCCAGCCAGTCGAGGTAGCCGAAGGGTGCCTCACCGGTCGACAGGGCGCCAAAGATCAACAGCGAGTCCAGGATCGAGTGGAACAGCTGCAGTCCGGCCAGGACGAAGGCGCCGGCCACCGCGGCGGCGATCTTGCCGGGGACCGAGTCGGTGCCGTGCTGCATACGGGTCATCAGCGTGATCACCATGCCGCCCAGCACTGCCAGCGCCATCGTCTGCACCGACAGTGGTTCACCGACGAAATGCTCGGCGGAGGTGATGGTTTGGCTCCTGAGCTTGGGGAACGCCGCGATGATCAGCGCCATGATCACCCACCCGCCGACCAGGTTGGCCACCAGCGTGCCGGTCCACAGTTTGGCGAGCTGGCCGACGCTGGCACGCTTGGCGGCCACCGTCGTGACGGGGACGAGGAAGCCTTCGGTGAACAGCTCGCTGCGGCCGAGCAGCAGCGCCAGGAACCCGATCGCGAAGGCGACACCGGCCAGCAGCTGATTGTGGGTTTCGTGCAGCACTGACAGGTATGCCAGCACTCCGATCGCGACCTCGGTACCGCCGAAAAATCCGGTGACCAGAACTTCACGCCAGCTTCGATGCAGCCGCTGACTGCCCTCGTCGATCATTCGGTTGAAGGCGTCCTCGAGTTCGTCCTCGATAGGGCTGTCGGACTCGCCCAATTGGCGCTGGCTCGTTGAACTCACGAATCCGTGTACCCATCGGCGGCCAACCCGACACCGGACGCCGCTGAGCAGTCGCTCAACGCTCGCCCATACACTGGGCCACCGTGGGCATTCTCGTTGGCTTCGCGCCGTGGATCGTCTATTGGGTACTGGTGGGCAACGCGCCGTTCACGACGGCCGTCCTGGTGGCCCTCGCCGTCGCGATCATCGGGCTGGTGATGAGCCGCACCAGGAAGGTGGCCGGCCTGACCTTCGAAATCGGTTCTGTCGCAGTCTTCGTCGTGCTGACGGTGCTGACGTTCGTGGCCGGCCACGGGTTCTTGGAGCAGTGGATCTTGTCGCTGAGCACTGCGGGCATCTTCGTCATCACGCTGGTCGGGGCGCTGGCCGGCACGCCGTTCGTGCGGGGATTCGCCGCGGCGGGACGCTCCGAGGAGATCGTCACCAGCACGCTGTTCACGACAATCACGTCGCTGCTGACCTGGATCTGGATCGCCGCCTTCGCGGGGATGACGGTCTCCTCGGTGATCCCGCCGCTCGTCTCGGGCGACGCCACGATCCTCGACTCCGCGAACCCGCTGTCCGTTCTGTGCTACTGGGTGATCCCGTTCGCGCTGCTGGGCCTGGCCGCGGTCGCCTCACGCATCCTGCCCGACACGATGGTTCTCAGCGACGACGTCGTGCGCGAGACGTCCTTTGTCGCGTACAGCGAAGCCGCGATCGATGAGCTGTACTACCTGGCTCAGGAGCATGCCAACCGCGAGGTCGGCGCGGGCAAGGAAGCCTACGACGTCAAAGTCGGCGGGATGGGGATGACGCTGACGGGTGACGAGTCCCGCAAGTCGTGGCCGTCGACGTATCGAGTGCGCGACCGGCGCCGCTGAGCGGTTCTGGCGTCGGGCCTGCTCGTTGCTGACGTCCGCGGGATGATCGCAACCGATCGGGCAAGGATGCACACCGCTTTGGACACCTTTGCGTCACGGATCGGCTAAAAGCCCTGTTCAGGGCGCAAGCGTGGTAAGCGGCTGTCAGCTGAGTGCGGTAGAAAGTGACAGAAGTGACCTCTGTGAAGAGGACGGAGCTTTGCTCAGAGGCGCCCGGAAGGTGGAGACCATGATGAAGAAGCGCGTGTACGCCCTGGCGATCAGCCTGCTGATGCTGTTCGCCATCCCTGGCCTGGTGGCCCCGACGGCGACCGCCGCTCCGGTGGGCCGGGATCAGTACGTCAACCTGGTGATCCAGCGCGGGCTCGCCCAGCGGGGCGTGCCCTACGCCTGGGCCGGCGGCGACATCAACGGACCCACCCTGGGCAAAGGACCGAGCGCAGCCGTCGTCGGCTTCGACTCTTCGGGCCTGATCCAGTACATCTACGCCGGGGTCGGAGCCAAGCTGCCGCGCTCCTCGGGAGATATGTACAAAGTCGGCCAGCACGTCACCGCTGACCAGGCGTTGCCGGGCGATCTGATCTTCTACGGGCCCGACGGCACCCAGAGCGTCGCGATGTTCCTGGGCAACAACCAGATGCTGGAAGTCACCGACACGGTCGTCGCGGTGTCCGCGGTGCGCGCCAAAGATATGGCGCCCTACCTGGTCCGCGTCATCGCCTGAGTGTCACGCGGGGGCGTGCCGTTGACCCGCCGTGCAGATTCACGGCGCGACGACGAGCACGCCCACCGCTAGGTGGGACCGTGCCGGCCGCCGGCTAGGCGCAGTCGGTGCAGACCAGGCTGGCGGCATCCGCCAGTCGGCTGCGGTGGTGCACCAGAAAGCAGCTGCTGCAGGTGAACTCGTCCGCTTGCTTGGGGACGACCCGCACCGTGAGCTCTTCGTCCGACAGGTCGGCACCGGGCAGCTCGAAGGAATCCGCCGCCTCCGCCTCATCAACATCTATTACGGCCGTGGCCGTGTCCTTGCGCCGCCCCGCCAGGTCTTCAAGCGACTCTTCCTCAGGCTCGGCCTGGGTGCGGCGGGGGGCGTCGTAATCAACCGTCATGATCCGTGCCTTTCGTTTCCGCATTCGACGTCGCGTCAACGCGGTCGAATGCGAGTTTGTTCCCGTAGCCGGTCTCTGCTAAACACCGTTGTTTCCGGCTGTGTGTGCGCTGGGTCCTGCCTTGCTGTGGCCTGCGGATTCGCACGCCATAGGCACGTTGAAAGCTGGGCTCAGGTTCGCCAGAGAGATTCCTGGGCGACGCTGGCGATCAGGGTACCGTCATCACGCTGAAATGAGCCGTGCGCCAACCCCCGCGCGTCGCTGTGACTTATCGCGGTGGCGTCGTAGAGATGCCACTGGTGGGGATCGGTCGGCCGGTGCAGCCACACCGCGTGGTCGAGGCTGGCGGCACCGCCCGGACCGGGAAATTCCGGGCCCGGCGGCCGCGCCGAGGACACCATGCCCAGGTCAGAGATGAAGGTCAACGCGCAGGCCCGCAGCAGCGGATCGTCCTCGACGGGCTCGCGGGTGCGGAACCAGAACGGCTGGGTGGGCCATTCGACGCGACTCTGCGGACCGGGTGCGAGCCGGATGTCGAAGTGATCGGCCCACTCGACCGGCAGCCGAGTGAGAATCGTCGCCTCCGTCAGCGGCACCCGTGGTTCCCGCGGCAGCTGCCAGTCGGTGGTCGTCTCCGGTTGGTGGAACGACGCCAGCATCTCGAATATCGCGACGCCGTCCTGTGTTGCGGTGACACGGCGGGTGTTGAAAGAACGGCCGTCCCGGGTGATCTCGACGGTGAAGTGGATGTCGACGCCGATCCGGCCGCCTTTGATGAAGTAGGCGTGCAGCGACTGCGGCAGCCGGCCGGGTTCCACGGTGGCGCCCGCGGCCGCCAGCGCCTGCGCGGCGATCAACCCGCCGAAGAGACGGGGACCCGCACCGTAGGACGCTGACGCTCGAAAAGTGTGCCCGCTGCGGTCGAGTTGGACCAGCTCGGCGATCCAGCTCGACATGCTCTCCTCGGGTCGTCGTCGAAAATCGCACTCACGATAGCGTCCTAGACTCCTGGCATGGACCGCGGCCACGTCGACGCACCAGAGGGTCTGCTTCGGATCGAAGACTGCCTGGACGACGACGGGAACGTCGTCTTACCGGCGGGCGTGACGCTGATCTCGTTGATCGACCGCAACATCGCCAACGTCGGCGACACCATCGCCTACCGCTACCTCGACTACAGCCGCTCGACCGAACCGGCGGTCTTCGAGCTGACCTGGACACAACTCGGTGAACGCCTGCGCGCGATCGCGGCCCAGGTACAGCGCAGCGCTGCCCGCGGCGACCGGGTCGCCATCTTGGCGCCGCAGGGGCTGGACTACATCACCGGTTTCTTCGCCGCGATCAAGGCCGGAACCATCGCGGTGCCGCTGTTCGCTCCCGAATTGCCCGGCCACGCCGAACGTCTCGACACCGCGCTCGGTGATTCGCAGCCCGCCCTGGTGCTCACCACCGCGGCCGCCGCGGACAGTGTGCGCGGATTTCTGGCCAAGCTGCCATCGGCTCGGCAACCGCGGCTGCTCGTCATCGACGACATTCCCGATTCCGCCGGTGCCGACTTCGTCGAGACCGTTGTCGACGTCGACGACGTGTCGCATCTGCAGTACACGTCGGGCTCGACCCGGCCGCCGGCCGGCGTGGAGATCACCCACCGGGCCGTCGGTACCAACTTGATCCAGATGATCCTGTCCATCGACCTGCTCGATCGAAATACCCACGGCGTCAGCTGGTTACCGCTGTACCACGACATGGGCTTGTCGATGATCGGCTTCCCGACGGTGTACGGCGGACATTCCACCCTGCTGTCACCGACCGCCTTCATCCGCAGGCCGCAACGCTGGATCCGGGCGCTCTCCGATGCCTCCCGGTACGGCCATGTCATCACCGCCGCACCGAATTTCGCCTACGAGTGGACCGCTGCGCGCGGCGTCCCCGATGCCGGTGACGACATCGATCTGAGCAATGTGGTGATGATCATCGGGTCCGAACCGGTGAGCGCCGACGCCATCACGACGTTCTCCGAGGCGTTCGCACCGTACGGTCTGCCGGCGACCGCGTTCAAACCCTCCTACGGCATCGCCGAGGCCACCCTGTTCGTCGCGACCATCGCACCGACCGCCCGGCCCACCGTCATTCGCCTGGATCGCGAGCGGTTGGCGCAGGGAGAGGCGCAGGCAGCCGGCGAGCACGCCGATGCGGTCACCCAGGTGTCGTGCGGCCAGGTGGCGCGCAGCCTGTGGGCGGCCATCGTCGACCCGGCGACCGGCGCAGAGCTGCCCGACGGCCGGGTCGGTGAAATCTGGTTGCACGGCAACAACGTCGGCCGCGGCTACTGGGGCCAGCCGAACGAGAGCCGCCGGGTCTTCGGGGCGAAGCTCACACACCGGCGGTCCGAGGGCAGCCACGCCGGCGAGGTGCCCGCCGACGGCACCTGGTTGCGCACCGGCGACCTCGGCTTCTATTACGGCGGCGAACTCTACGTCGCCGGGCGCCTGGCCGACATCCTGGTGCTCAACGGCCGCACCTTGTATCCGCACGATATCGAGAAGACCGCCGCGGATTCCTCGGCTCTTGTCCGGCGCGGGTACGTGGCAGCGTTCACCGTTCCGGCGAACCAGATGCCCGGTGCGACAACGCAAGACACCACCGAGCGGCTGGTGGTCATCGCCGAACGGGCGGCTGGCACCAGTCGCAGCGACCCGGCAACGGCGATCGCAGCCATCCGGTCGGCGGTGGTCGAGCGCCACGGTATCGAGGCAGCCGACGTGCGGCTGCTGCCCGCGGGCGCCATCCCGCGCACCACCAGTGGCAAACTGGCCCGGCGGGCCTGCCGCGCCGAATACCTCTCCGATGCGCTGCGGGTGCGGTGATCGTATGCGGCCGTTGACCTTTGGTGCGCTCGCCATGACCGTGGCGCTCACCGCCTGCGTCGCGCCGTCGGTCGCCTGGGCTGGCGGCCCGGCCGCCCTGAAGGTCTGCACCACCGGCGACTACCGGCCACTGACCTACCGCGACCCGGCGACAGGACAGTACAGCGGGGTCGACATCGACATGGCCGCCGACTTGGCCGAGCATCTCGGACGCACCGCGGTGTTCGTGCCCACCACATGGTCGACCCTCGTCGCGGACCTCACCTCACCGGGCCGATGCGATATCGCGATGGGCGGCATCACCGACACCCCCGAGCGCCGCCGCGTCGTCGACGTCACCCGGGCCTACCTGGCCGGCGGCAAGACCGCGTTGGTCCCGGCGGCCGAGGCCGAGCGGCTGGCGACGATCGAGCAGATCAACCAGCCCGGTGTGCGGGTCATCGAGAACAGCGGCGGCACAAACGAACAATTCGCTCGCACCCACTTCCCCGAGGCGCAGCTCACGATCTGGCCGGACAACACCACCATCTTCGAGCAACTCGCCGCCGGGGGCGCCGACGTCATGGTCACCGACGCCATCGAAGCCATCTACCAGGCGTCGCTGCACCCCGAGCTGGTGGCCCAGCACCCCGCGGACCCCTTCACCTCCGAGGTCAAGGCCTATCTGCTGCCCAAGGGCAGCCCCATCGCCGCCGCGACCGACGAATGGCTGGCCGGTGCACTCCACGACGGCACCTACGCCGGCAGCTACGAACGGTGGCTGCACGTGCCGGCGCCCGACCCGCCGGCTTAAGGGTTCAGCGGGGGTTCAGCGGCCCTTCCACTGCGGCTTTCGCTTCTCCCGCCAGGCCTGCAGGCCTTCGCCGACGTCCTCGGTCGCCCCCGCCACCTTGCGCATCACCTCGCCGAAGCGCACCGACTCGATCCAGCCCATGTCGGCGGTCCGCCACGCCACTTCTTTGGTGGCTCGTTGCGCCAGCGGCGCGGCGTCGGTCAGGGTTCTGGCCCAGGCCTAGGCCTCGGCCTGCAGATCCTGGGGTTCGACGAGCTTCCACACCAGCCCGATCTCCTTGGCCCGCTCGGCGCTGATGGGCTTGCCGGTGAGAAGCAGCTCCATCGCGTTGGCCCAACCGACGCGGTGCGGCAACCGAATGGCACCGACGATGGTCGGCACGCCGAGGGCCACCTCGGGGAAGCTGAACGTGGCTTCGGTCGATGCGATCACAAAGTCGCAGAACAGGATTCCGGTGACGCCGTAGCCGACGCAGGGGCCGTGCACGGCGGCGATCGTGGGCTTGAAGAGTTCCATGCCGGACTCGAACGAGTTGATCGTCGGCTTCTCCCAAAAGGTCCCGCCGAAGGTGCCCACCGAGCCCTCACCGTCCTTGAGGTCACCACCCGCGCAGAAGACGTCGCCGTTGGCGGTCAGAATCCCCACCCAGGCGTCCTGTTCGTCCCGGAACCGATCCCATGCGGCATTGATGTCCTGGCGGAGCGGGCCGTTGATGGCGTTGCGGGCTTCGGGCCGGTTGAGGGTGATCGTCGCGACGTGGTCTTCCAGCTGATAGGTGACGAGGCTCATTGCTGCACTCTAGTTTCGGCCGGGGCCGCCCGATGCTCAGTCGCGCGGGCGGGTGCCCCTGCGGCCCGCGGGATTCGCGACCGCGGTGACCATGCTGGTGCCGAATGCGCCGGCATCGTCGAAGAGGGTGGCGCTGCCCACCGACACTCCGTTCTCGGCGAAGTGGGTGTCGGCTTGCACGCCGATGAACACGCCGCGGGGCAGCCGCGACAGGGCCACCGTGAGGTCCCCGTTGATGTAGCCGATTTCACCGGTGCCCAGATTGGTCACCAGGTTCGCGGCCGCCTCGGCGACCACCGCCGCACGGACGAAAGGCGTGGCCTGCAGACCGGCCACGGCGTCCAGACCGCCGTAGTACGCGCGCTTGCGTCCGGCAGTGTTCTGCTCGCCCATGGGGCTCCAGCCGGTTCCGTCGTCGTCGACGTAGAGGGCGTGATCCTCGGTGTCGCGCGGTGAGCCGGCGGACTGTGCGGGCGCGGTGTCCGTCCCATCCGGGGTCTGAGACAGTCGGTATTGCAACAACGTTGCGCGTGCCACGATCCAGTCGTCCTGGATGATGTCGCATTCGGCGGTCCGCATCCGGTTTCCGTGCCGGATCAGCCGCGTCTGAGTATGGGTGGGGACGGCACGGGCAGGTTTGAGCAGGTCGAGCGTCAGCCGGGTGGGCAGGTACCCGACGCTGCCGTACTTGCGTTCCAGCGTCGATGCCGCGAGCCCGGCGATCGCCTGACCGCTGAGCAGACCCTCGCTCCAGGAGGCCGCCGCCGACGGGGTGGGGCGGAAGATGCCGTTTCCGTGCTGGACGAAATACGCTGGGCGGATACCGATTGCGTTCGAAGCCGCTGCCGTGCGCTTCGACAAGACCATGCCGCTGTTCATCGTTGCCATCCTCTGAGTCGGGGAGCCGCCGCTTTCTTGACGGCTCACCAGGCAACTATGACCCGGGGTGGCCTCCCGAAATATCCACCGATCGGCCACAGCACCGGATGAATGAGATGTCCACCGATCGGGGGACATGCCCGCAGGTGTCAGGCCTCCAGGCGGGCGCGGACGGCGGAAAGACGTTGTTGCAGTTCGTCTTCGGTGATGACACCCCGGGACAGCAGTGAGTGTGCCAATGAGACCAGCTGGCTCTCGGGGTAGGGCAGGTCGGAGTACTCGGTGGCCGACAGGTCGTCCTCCTCGTCGCGGCGCTCTTTGAACGTCGGGACGTCGGCCTCGCAGGCCGCGTGATCCAGTGCGTCACACAGCCCGTCGAGGCTGGTCTTCCACGGCGGCACCGGGTTCTCCACCCCGTATTTGGCCGCCATCACCGGCCAGACCTGGTTGCGGTCGACGATCTGTTGTAACGGCTCGGGTTTCATTCGCCGACCGGATGCATGGCGGGCCGGGTGTCGGTGATGACGTTGGTGGTCACCCCAGGCTTCGGCAGCGCGACGCCGATCAGGCAGTCGCGGGTGATGATCTCGGTCAGCTGGTCTTCGCTCCAGCCGTCGGTGCCCTCGGGTCGCATCGGCATGACCATGAAGCGGTGCTTCTGGTTGGAATCCTGCACGCGGACTTCGATGTCGTCGGACAGGTAGAGGCCGAACTCGGCGAGAACCTGCCGGGGCCAGCGCACCAGCCGCCGCCGGTAGTTCGGTGTGCGGTACCACTCGGGGGAATTGCCGAGGATGGGCCGCGGATAGCAGGAGCACAGGGCGCACACGATGACGTTGTGCACGGCCGGGGTGTCTTCGAGGATCTGGAATGCGGTGAAGTCGCTGGGGGTCCCGAAGCCGGTCGGCTCGAGCCAGTCGACACCGACCTCCTTGCTGGCGGTCATCGGTTCGGCGAGGGCAAGGGCTTTGAAGTCGGGATCCAGCCACGCGCGGGCCACCAGGCGAGCCGCCGGTGTTGGGCCGATCTGCTCGGCGAACTCGGTGAAGCGGCGGTGCTCCTCGGCGGTGAAAATGCCCTTCTCGATGCACAATTCGCGCAGCGCGATCTCGAGCACCTCGAAGTCGGTGATCTCATCGACCATCGGTTTGACGGTGCGGTCGTGGTCATGGTCGTGATCGTGATCGGTCATGTCCGTCCGTTCCTATGCGGGCGCAAGCCAGTGCTCGGGGATTTCGGTGCGCAAGCTGTCGCTGTCCGGGCCGTTGAAGTCGTCCCACAGCTCGGACATGCTGAATTTGACGACGTAGAACCATTCGGGCTTGGCGTCGGGGATGTCCCACGTCTCGTCCTCGGCGGCCGGACTCTCATAGGCCACCGCGTCGATGACCCCGGTGGCGCCGCGGACATACTCGGGGGTGCGGGTGTAGAACAGCACCGGAAGTTCGCGCACGACGACGGCGTCGCCGACCTTGAACCTCGGCTCGCCGGCCTTACCCGCGTAGACCTGCGGATCGCCCTTGCCCTGGGCGTGCACGATGTGACTGTTTCGCTTGACCTGCGATCCGTCGCCTTCGAACTTGGGCTTGGCCGCCAGAGTCTTTCCCGCCAGGCCGCCGGCGTAGCGCTCCTTGACCTCCGCCATCCGCTCGGTCAGTTCGGTGAGACCGATGTGGTGCTTTTCGATCAGGACCCGGGCCACCGACAGCAGCCAGCGGCCGTAGTACGGGAAGCCGAGGTAGACGGCGCGCTGGACGTCGACGTTGCCGATCCTGCGCCGTTCCTCCGAGAGCCAGATTCCGCGCCATGCGAGCACCTCGCAGATGACGTACGTCATGTGCTCCCAGTACTCGTAATCCTTGTTCTCGTACTTCATCGGAGCGTCCGGTTCGCCGCCGACATCGTGCACCGGCTTCATGTAGGCGACGAACCTGGCGTGGTCGAGGAGATCCGGGGTGGGAGCATCCGGCAGTTCCGGATACGCGGACTTGAGCCGGGCCACCAAAGCAAGCTGGTCGGCACGTTCGGCAGCAGTGCTCATCGAAGGCCCCTTGATGTGGCGGTGCACAACGTCAACAAGAACCCAACGTAGCACCGGAGGCCCGCGCGGGCAGCTGAAATGGCCTCACCGTCGAAAGGCGTTGCGATTCAGCGGCTCTGACAGCCGAGACAATTTCGGCCGGGCCTCAGGCATACCCCAGCGCGGTGTTCTCGGCACGAATCCGCACGGTGAGTACCGCAGCGTTGGCGATGCTGAACACGATCGCGGTCACCCAGGCCGAATGCACCAGCGGCAGCGCGGCCACTTCGGCTGCGACGGCCGTGTAGTTCGGGTGATGCAGCCATCGGTACGGTCCATTGCTGACCAGGGGAGCGCCCTTGATCACGATCAGCCGGGGATTCCAGTGCTTGCCCAACACAGCCACACACCACCAGCGCACCACTGTGCTGGCCACGACGACGGCCAGCATCGGCCAACCGAGCCAGGGCAGGAACGGCCGGTGCTGAGTCGCCACCTCGGCCACGCACGACGCGAGCAGCAGGGTGTGCATCGTCACCATCGCGGGATAGTGTCCCCGCCCAAATTCTCTGCCGCCCTGGGAAAACGACCATCGGGCGTTGCGACGGGACACCACCAACTCGACGAGCCGCTCGACGGCGATCAGCAGGATGAACAGGTAGTAGACACTCATCTCGCTCACCAGCCCAGCAGCAACAGCTCGAAGCTGAAGCCGGGCCCCATCGCCAGCATCAGTCCCAGTGAGCCCGCCGTGGGGCCGTCGGCGACGGTGCGGTCGAGGACGTCGAGCACCGATGCCGAGGAGATGTTGCCGTTGTCCCGCATCGACTGCCAGCTGTGCCGCAGCGCTTCCGGTGGCATGCCGATCGCGTTGTGCATGGCGTCGAGCACCTTGGGCCCGCCGGGGTGACACACCCACGTCGAGATGTCGGCGGTGGTCAACCCGTGGTCGGCAAGGAACCGGTCGACTTCGTCGCGCAGATGGTCGTCGGCCATCTTCGGGACGTCACGTGACATCACCAGCTGGAATCCGCTGGAGCTGACGTTCCAGCCCATGACGTCGACGGTGTCGGCGAACAGCCTGCTACGGGTCGCGAGGATCCGCGGGCCCGGATGAAGGGGGAGTCCGGCCGGCACCCGATCGGCTCCGGCGGCGACGACGGCCGCCGCGCCGTCACCGAAGAGGCACACACCGATCAGTGCGGGGATCGACGTGTCGTCGCGTTGCAGCGTCAGCGAACACAGTTCCACCGACAACAACACAGCGACCTGATCGGGGAAGCCGCGCAGGTAATCGTGCACCCGGGCCAGCCCGGCCGCACCGGCCACGCAACCGAGCCCGAACAGCGGGATGCGTTTGACGTCGGGACGCAACCCCACCGCGGACGCGATCCGGGCATCGATGGTCGGCACCGCCACGCCCGTGCTCGACACGGTCACGATCGCGTCGACTTCGTCGGGACGCACGTGAGCGGCGGCGAGCGCCCGCCGCACGGCCTGCTCACCGAGCTCCGCGGCCACCTCGAGGTAGGCCGCGTTGGCCTCGGTGAAACCGGTCAGCCGCGGGTAGCGCTCCAACGGCAGTGCCAGACTGCGGTATTCGACCCCGCTGCTGGCCGCGAACCGAGCGAAGCCGGGTTCGGCGAACGAGGTGAGTTGAGCTGACACCTCGTCCTGGTTGTACCGATGTTCGGTGAACGCCACCGCGGTGCCGGTCACGCGCGGATCGCCGTGCCGGCGGACCGCGATCGGGTTGAGGGATTCGGAAAAAGCGGTATCTGTCATGGCCGCATCAGCGCGTGAATTCGGCTACGCATTCCATGTCAGACCCGTGCGGTGAAATATCGCACAGCGCGGCGAATTGTCATTAATGTGGGGGTATAAGCGCAGTTCAGAAGAGTTTTCTTACAGCACGTCGTGTAATACATAAATGCCGCCTGAGAAATCCCAGGAACGTGTCCGAATCTGGTAGTGAATTGAATACCGACTGCGGGTGCACTGGGAATCCGGGGAACGGTGAACGTTTATCGTCGGCATTTCGTGCACGGTCGGACCGGCTCCGGCTTACCGACCGAATCCCGCGTCGCGCAGCGCCTGCGCCATCGAACCGGAGGAGCGCTTGTCGTCGCGCCGTCCATGATCGGCGCGGGCGGGCTGGCGTCGATCGCGGCTCGGGGCAGGCCGGGTGCCCGGCTCTGCGCGCTTGGGCTGATCACGCTTGGGCGTATCGCCCAGGCGCAGGGTGAGCCCGATCCGTTGGCGATCGACATCGACGTCGACGACCTTCACCCGCACCACCTGGCCCGAGCGCACCACCTCATGCGGATCGGACACGAATCGGTCCGACATCGCCGAGACATGCACCAAACCGTCCTGGTGGACGCCGACGTCGACGAAGGCACCGAACGCCGCGACATTGGTCACCACGCCTTCGAGCACCATGCCGACCTTGAGATCGGCCACCTTCTCCACACCGGCGGCGAACGTCGCGGTGGAGAAGGCCGGTCGCGGATCGCGGCCCGGCTTCTCCAACTCGGCGAGGATGTCGGTCACGGTGGGCACGCCGAAGCGGTCGTCGGCGAAGTCGGCGGGCCGCAGTGTCCGCAACGCTCGTTCGTTGCCGATCAGTTCGGCCATCGTGATGCCCGAACGGTCCAGGATGCGCCGCACCACCGGATAAGCCTCCGGGTGGACACCCGATGCGTCGAGGGCATCGTCACCGCCGCGAATTCGCAGGAAGCCGGCGCACTGTTCAAAAGCCTTGGGGCCCAGCCGGGGAACGTCGAGCAAGGCGGTGCGGCTGCGGAACGGTCCGGTCTTTTCCCGATAGGCCACGATCGCTTCGGCCAGCGACTCGGAGACCCCCGACACCCGCGACAACAGCGGAACCGATGCCGTGTTCAGGTCGACCCCGACGGCGTTCACCGCGTCCTCCACCACCGCATCGAGGCTGCGGGCCAGGGTCCCGGGGGTGACGTCGTGCTGGTATTGGCCCACACCGATCGACTTCGGTTCGATCTTCACCAGTTCGGCCAGCGGATCCTGCAGGCGGCGGGCGATCGACACGGCACCGCGGACCGTCACGTCCAGACTCGGTAGCTCACGGGCGGCGTAGGCCGACGCCGAATACACCGACGCGCCGGCCTCGCTGACCATGGCCTTCGCCGGTGCGCTGGCTCCCGCCGCGCGAATGTCGGCGATGAGTTCGGTGGCCAGTGCATCGGTCTCCCGCGACGCGGTGCCGTTACCGATCGCGATCAGCTCGACGCCGTGCCGGGCAACCAGGGCGGCCAGGGTCGCCTTGGCCGAATCCCATTGGCGCTGAGGCTGATGCGGGTAGACCGCACAGGTTTCGAGGACCTTGCCGGTATCGTCGACGACGGCGACCTTGACCCCGGTGCGAAACCCCGGATCGAGCCCGAGGGTGGTGCGGGTACCGGCAGGTGCCGCCAGCAGCAGATCCTTGAGGTTCTTGGCGAAGACGGCGACCGCGTCCTCCTCGGCGCGCTGACGCAGCCGCATCCGGGCATCGACCGCACCGGAGATCATCAGCCGGGTGCGCCAGGCCAACCGGACCGTGGTGGCCAGCCATGGGGTGGCCGCCGCTGTGGCGGTCAGATCGACGCCGAGGGCGTCGGCGACCATCACCTCGTAGGCGTCGTCGCTGCCGCCGTCGAAGCGCACGGCGAGGGCTTGTTCCTTCTCGCCGCGCAGCACCGCCAGCACCCGGTGCGACGGCATGTCCTCCAGCCGCTCGGTGAAGTCGAAGTAGTCCCGAAACTTCTGTGCCGCTGGGGTCTTCGCGGCCTCGTCGGAAAACGGTGCGGTCCGCACCGCGCCCTCGGCCCAGAACTTGGCCCGGATCGCACCCACCAGCTCGGCGTCCTCGGCCGCCCGTTCGACGATGATGTGCCGCGCACCGTCGAGTGCCGCCGCGGCGTCGGCGACATCGGCGGTGAGGAATTCGGCGGCCGCGGCTTCGGGAGCGATGGCCGGGTCGGCGAGCAGCCGATCGGCGAGCGGCTCCAGGCCGGCTTCCCGGGCGATCTGGGCTTTGGTGCGCCGTTTCGGCTTGTACGGCAGGTAGATGTCCTCGATCCGCGACTTCGTGTCGGCGCTCAGCAGCGCGGACCTCAGCTCGTCGGTCAGCTTGCCCTGCTCGTCGATCGACGCGAGCACCGCGTCCCGCCGTTCGTCGAGCTCGCGCAGATAGCGCAGCCGCTCCTCGAGGTCGCGGAGTTGGCCGTCGTCGAGGCTGCCGGTGACTTCCTTGCGGTAGCGGGCGATGAACGGAACGGTCGCCCCCTCGTCGAGCAGCCGGACCGCGGCGGCCACCCGGGCCTCCGCGACAGCGAGTTCTTCAGCAAGACGGGCATTTACAGATGTGAGGGTTGGGCTCGAAGTCACGCGCAGACCCTACCGAACCTCGCCGACAATCCGATGACCCGTCGAGGGGTGTTGCGCGCGCAGGAATAGCCCCGCAGATCGGGGAGTTGGCCGCTATATGCCCAGACAACTGACCGAGTCCGAGCGGCAGGATTTCCTCGCCGCCAAACACGTGGCGGTGCTGTCCGTCGCCACCACCGACGGCCGGCCGCCGGCCAGCATTCCGATCTGGTACCAGTACGCCCCCGGTGGAGACATCCAGATCTCGACCGGGCCGTCGACGCGCAAGGCCCGGCTGATCGCCGAGGCCGGCGCGGCGACGCTGGTGGTTCAGGACGAGGAGCCGCCGTACCGCTACGTCGTGGTCGAGGGAACCCTGGTCGACACCACCGACCCGACGCCGCCGGAGGTCCTGGAAAAGACCGCGGTGCGCTACCTCGGTGAGCAAGGCGGGCGTCAGTTCCTCGAATCGATGGCGGGCCACGCCAACGTGTTGTTCACGATCCGGCCGGACCGTTGGCTGACCGCTGACTTCTCCGACGAGCTGTAGCCGTCGGCCGACCGGGTGTGAGTTGGGATCGGTAGCCGTCCGGTAGTTCTTCACTTCTCTCATCGACGCCACCGAGGCGGCGGACAACGAGAGGAAGAACCCCATGAAGATCGTGCCGAGTCCCATCGCGCAGCACATCGACCGCGTCGAGCGCCAGCACAGTCTCTACATCGCCATCAGCACGGGGCTGCTGGCCTTCTGGTCGATCTACCGGGTGCTCTGGTCGATCTACCTGGCGGTGACCTACGACGTCATCTTCGGCTCGCTGGTGTTCCCGATCGTCCTGTGGGGCGTCATCGGTGTGGTGGCGGCGATCGCGTCGATCGGCTTTGCCGCCCGCTACCTCAAGGGATCGGCCACCGGCACCACCGAGACCAACCAGGTCTGACTCGGGCACCGGGGCGTGCTGAAACGGGATGTGCCGGCGGTGCGATAGGTCGGAAAGTACACCGGTTTGCCGCCGGCACGCCGACGGCCAATGTGTGCGACGATGCCCCTACGCCAAGGGGCAACCCTTCGCAGGGAGATCGAGAGGACCGCCGGATCCATGATTGAACGGCACCGCACCGCGGCACTTGTCCACGCAGTCGCCATCGCGAGCGTCACTGTCGGCGCTGCCCTGGCCGGAGCCGCGACGGCCGCCGCCGACCCGATGACGCCGACGCCCATTCCGGTCCCGTCGGATCCAGCCGCGGTCCCGCCGGGTCAGCCCGTGGCGATGCCGGTCGATCCGGCGGCTCCACCCGCACCCGCACCTCCGCCGCCCGGGGCGCCGCCCTCGGTGCCGGAGATCGCCAACCCGAGCTACGGTTCGCAGAACACCCCCGGCGTCCTCGGCTCACTGAAAGACATGTGGCATAACGTCCGCGACCCGTACTACGGGCCCGACGAGTCCGCATCGGCCAGCGGCTCGGTCGCGCCGCCGCCGGGCGCCGGAGCGCCGCCGCCGCTGCCGCCCGGATACAAGTCGTATACCGCACCGGGTTCGGAGGCGCCCCCGAGTGAGTACGGCCCGGGTAAGCCGCCGCCGCCCGGAACTCCGGCGCTACCGCCGGGCTATTACTCGCTGAACGGTCCGCCGCCACCGGGGTATGAGTTCAACGCCCCCGGTCAGCCGGCCCCGATCACGCCGACGCCCGCACCGACGCCCTAGCCCGCGACCCGCGGAGGTCCGGGGTAGGGGATTACTCGCGCCGTCTGCTGGTTATATTTGCTAAGTATTCGCATATCGTCTGAACGTTGGAGTCGGCACATGGCTGGGATCAAAACTGCGCTGAGCATTGCGGCACTCGCGATCGGACTGACGATGGGCGCCGCGCCGGCGATCGCGCTCGCGGACCCGCCGCCGCCGGATCAGAACGTGGGGGAGCCGGTTCCGGACTGGGCGCCCCGTAAGCCCGCCGAGGTATGGGCCAACCATCCGGTGGTGTGGACGCACATGTGGGGCGGCCGCTGGGGTGTGTGGATCAACGACCAATTCATCACGTTGTCGTCCAACCCGGTCACCAACGGCGGCTGAGTCCGTTTCCGGCGGCGAGTCTCACTCGTCACATTCGCCGTCCAATCGCGGACAGGGGTGGATACTGCGATGTGGACCGCTATATAGTTAGCGCGCTTAAGGTTTTAGGGATAGGGCAGGAGAACGATGGCTGGTTTGATGAGTCGCGCGAAGCTGGCAGGTCTTGCGCTGAGTGCGGCGGCGGCTGCAAGCGTCATCACCGCCGGCCCCGCTGCCGCCGATGCCAGTGACGACTTCCCGATCCCGCACCGCATCATCATCACCCAGTGCGATGTCGAGCAGTACATGGCCGCGGCACGCGACACCAGCCCGGTGTACTTCGAGCGCTACATGATCGACCGCAGCAACCGGCCCGCCGATGTGCAGCAGATCGCCTTCGATCGCATCCACTGGTTCTTCTCGCTCGACCCCGTCGCGCGCCGGCAGTACTCCGAGGACACCGCGACCAACGTCTACTACGAGTTCGTCGCGACCCGCTGGGGCAACTGGGCCAAGCTGTTCTTCAACAACAAGGGCGTCGTCGCCAAGGCCACCGACGTCTGCATGAATTACCCGCCCGGCGACATGTCGGTCTGGGACTGGCCCGTCGCCAGGTAGCCACGGCTAATTCCTGAACGGCGGTAACACCGCCGTCAATTCCAGCTATGTACAGGCATCAACTGTGATGCCCCAGTACGTAGGTGGACTATGAAGCAAACCCAACTCATTGCGATCGCGGCGCTCGTTAGCTGCACCTCGACCGTCGCGGCGCCCCCGGTCGCCGCCGATCCCGGCCGGGTGCCCTGCGGGGTGCTCGACCAGGTCCGCGAGAGCCTCGACAACGACATCAACGCCGGTATCGGCGGAGTGCGGATCGTGATCAGCTCGCCCTATGCCAGCGGAGCCGCCCAGCAGCGCGACACGAACGTGAAGCTCGCGATGATCAGCCACGGCGTGCACTACATGGAAGACGTCAACGGGCCGGGCATCGTCCCGGGTCTGGCTCCGGCCTTGGTGGACCTGCGCCGGGCCAGCGACGACATGCGAGACGCCGTGGGCGCGCTGTTCGTCGTGTCCCCGGGGTACGGCTACGGCCTTGGATATGGGAATTACGGGCCGACCGTGTCCAACGCCTGGCCGCAGCCCTCCACCTGGACCGCGATCGACTATGCGGACCAGAAGAAGGACGACATCTACGCGCTGGTGAACGGCCTGCAGAGCACCTGCATGCCGTAGTCCGGCTACGAGGCGCTGAGAATCTTGATGGCGAAGACCAGCGTGTCACCCGGCATGATGCCGGCCCGCGGCTGGCCCTGCGGGTAGCCGTCGGCGGACACCATGGCGACCGCGACGGTCGATCCGACCTTCTGGCCCGCGATGGCCTTCTGGAAACCGGGAACCACGCCGTCGAGCGAGAACTGGGCTGGTTCGCCACGCTGGTAGCTGCTGTCGAAGACGCTGCCGTCGCGGCCGTTGACACCCTCGTAGCAGACCGAGACGGTGGCCGTCGGTGCGACGACGGGTCCGGTACCTGCCTGCAGCGTGTGCACCTCGGTCGCGTTCACGCTGAAGGGGGCAGTCACCGTGACGACCGGGGCCGCGGTATCCGTCGACCCGGTGACAGCGACACTGCCGGTCGCGCCGGGCAACGTCCACTCCGGAGTTCCTGGCGTGGCCGGCGGAGCGGTCGGGCAGGTGGCATCCGGGCCGGCCGCCTGGGTGACGGTGGCCGAGACCGCCGGGACGGTCGAGGACTTGCTCGCCGACGGGGTGGTGCCCGAGCCGCAGGCCGCAAGAGTCACGGCAAACGCGGCAGTGCAGGCGCCGAAGGCAACAACAGAGGGCAGGCGGGAGAAGTTCACGCTCGTCACGCTACAGCGGATTGACCCGCCGAAAGTCTTGGCTCACACCGAACTCATTCTCAGCAAAGCCTCAGATGGTGTAGGCAAACTGCTTTCAGGCGCCTCGAGGCGCAGATGATCCTTGTCACGAGAAAGCGAAGCTGAACGCAATGGACTACAGGTCAGGACACTCGCCGCAGGAGGGCCACTACCAGTGGCAGCCGAAAGATTCTGTGGAACATTCTAATTCACGACAGTGGCACTCCGCCGGATATCAATACGGTTACGGCAACACCGACACGACACAGATGTATCCGCCCCCTTACGGGGCCCAGCCCAGGGGTGGGAGATCTACGTCACAGCAAAATCCTCGGCAACGGATGAAGTCGCGAGTGGGTGTTTTGGTCGGCGGAACGGCCGTGGTCGCGATGATCGCCGGGGCTGCCGGCGCGGTCGCGGTGGTCGATCACTCCGGACACCCGGCGGCTACCCAACAGGGGCAGCTCGTGGCCGGAGCCCCGGCGCCGAAGAACACCGCGGTGGCCGGCCAGCCGACCGGCTCGGCACCCGTCGGTTCGGTCGAGCAGGTCTCGGACAAGGTACTGCCCAGCGTGGTGAAACTGCAGATCACCACTGGTCAGGGCAGTGAAGAGGGCTCGGGAATCATCCTGAGCTCCGACGGGCTGATCTTGACCAACAATCACGTCGTCGCTGCCGCTGCGCAGGCCGCGGGTAGCGGGCCGATGCCGGCCGAGGACGCGCCGGACGGCCAACTCCCCGGCGGAGGAGGCGGCCGGCCGTTCGGCCAGAGCGGCGGCGGCATGGCCGCGACCGTGACGTTCTCCGACGGCCGGACCGTGCCGTTCACGGTCGTCGGCGCCGACCCGACCGACGACATCGCGGTGGTTCGGGCTCAGAACGTTTCGGGGCTCACCCCGATCACGATCGGATCGTCGAAGGATCTGAAGGTCGGCCAGAACGTCGTCGCGGTCGGCTCCCCGCTGGGTCTGCAGGGCACCGTGACGACGGGCATCATCAGCGCGCTGGACCGTCCTGTCGCGACCGGTGACGAGCAGTCCGGCCAGCACTCGGTCATGAGCGCCATCCAGACCGATGCGGCGATCAACCCCGGCAACTCCGGTGGCGCGCTGGTCGACATGAACGGTGAGCTGATCGGTGTCAACTCCGCGATCGCATCCCTTGGCGGCAGCCAGGATTCGCAGGCAGCCCAGAGCGGATCGATCGGCCTCGGCTTCGCGATTCCGGTTGACCAAGCGAAACGTATTGCCGACGAACTGGTTTCGACCGGGACCGTGCAGCGTGCCTCGCTGGGCGTTCAGCTCAGTTCCGACGACAGCGCCCGGGGCGCACTGGTCGCCGGTGTCGCGGACGGCAGCCCGGCGGCAGCGGCAGGCATGTCGAAGGGCGCGGTGATCACCAAGGTCGACAACAAGGTGATCGACGGCCCGGAGGCGCTCGTCGCCGCCATCCATTCCAAGGCGCCCGGCGACAATGTCACGCTGACCTACAACGACCCGTCGGGCGCGTCCCGCACCGTGCAGGTCACCCTCGGACAGATTCAGTCGTAGCGGCACAACCCATCTCGAGGTGGACGGTAGCTATTGTTCAGTGGCTACCGTCCATTTTCGGCAGTCCATTTCGGCAGTCCATTTCGGCAGTGGGGGAGACCGATGATGAACCGCACCATTCGCCGGCTTGGCCTCGTGATCGCGTTCGCGGCGGTGACGATGATCGGTCTGCCCGGCTGCTCGTCGTCGCGTCCGCCCACGCCTGCGGGCACGTCGAGTACCACCACTGCCGCCGCGGCCGGCTGCGACAAGGCCGAGTTCGCCGACGCGGCCACCGCGGCCGTCCACGCCGTGAGCAAGGACAACATCTACCGGATCGACGAGGTGACATGCGCCGGCGGCTGGGCGGTGACCAGCGGCCTCTGGTCCAGCACAGCCAACCCGGACATGGGTGCCCCGAGCACGCTGGTGTTCCAGCAGCTCGGCGGCCGGTGGGTCAGCCAGGACAAGCAGAAGGTCTGCGGCACGAACGCCTCGACCACCCCCGCTCCCGCGGACGCGATGATCCCCGCCGCGCTGTACGAGCTCGGCTGCCTGACCGGTTAGGCCCCCATACGTTTGCCGCATGCGCTAACTTGGCGGGGTGTCGAGGGGAGCACACGTCGCTGTGCGCGCACTGCGGGTGCCACTCGTCCTGATCGTCGCGGCTGCAGTGGCCATCACGGCGATCGTGCTCAAAGCGCAGTCGGACTCACGGCTCCCGCAAGTGATTTCGGGCCCCTTCGCGTTGTTGCTTGCCGCGGCCACGAACCTGGGCGACTCGCAGGCGCGCAGTGTCGAGCTGACCGCGGAGCTGCCTGACGCGAAACGCCCCGACCGGCTCGACGCGTGGGCGGCGGCCAACGGCCTGTCGGTGCGCTGGCAGCCCGGCCAGCGCTGGGCGGTGATCGGCGGCCCACCCGCTCGTGTCGCCGCCGCGTTCCAGGTGACCGTCCAGGACTTCCGTGGGAAGGCCGGCCAGGTGTTCTACGCCTCGCCTCAACAGCCAGGAGTCCCGGCGTCGTTGCGTGACAAGGTGACTGGACTGGGGCGCATCCTCAGCTATACCCCCTACCACTCCAACAGCCCCTCGTTCCGGCCGTTGGACGTGCCCGACCACAGCCTCCCACCCGCGTCGTTGCGGACGACCTACAACGTGCGCCCGCTGACCGAGGCCGGTTACACCGGCAAAGGTGGCACCATCGCGGTCTTCGGATTCGACGGGTTCGATCAGGCCGACCTGGACATGTTCACCACCACTTATGGACTGCCGCGGCTGGTCCCCGAGGTCGTCGGCGGGGTGCCCGAACAACGCAGCGGCGAATCCACGATGGATTTGCAAGTCGCCCACGCGATTGCGCCTGACGCACGCAAGGTGCTGGTCAACGCCAGGACGACAGTCGCCGGTGGCAGCACCTACGTCAAGATCGCCGAACTGATGCAGTCGGTGGACCGGCAGTTCCCCGGGGCGGTGTGGAGCTTGTCGATCGGTTGGGGCTGCGACAGGCTGATCACGGCGGCCGACCTGGCTCCGATCCGGGGTGCGATCTCCACCGCACTTGCCCACGGCACCACGGTCTTCGACGCGAGCGGGGATCTGGCCGGCCTGGAATGCAAACGTGGCCATGACTGGTCGGCACCGCCCGGCCCCGCCGACGTGGGGCTCGATGCCGTCGCATCGCTACCCGAGGTGACCAGTGTGGGTGGTACCACGCTGTCCACCGACGAGAACTATCGGTGGCTCGGTGAACAAGCCTGGAGCGACGGTCCGTTGACGCAGGGGAGCGGCGGCGGGGTGTCCAATCTCTTCGACCGGCCGCCATGGCAGGCCGGTGTGACCACGACGACCAACACCGTTCGCCGGCTGACGCCCGATGTGTCGGCGGTGGCCGACAATTCGACCGGTGCGGTCATCGTGCAGAACCAGCAACTGGTGGTCGGGGGCGGCACGTCGCAATCCGCACCGATCTGGGCCGGCATCGCCGCGGTGATGAATCAGTTCCTGGTCGCCAACGGCGGGCGGCCGCTCGGTGAACTCAATCCGATGCTCTACCGACTGAAAGCCGGTGCGGCCCGACCGGCATTCCACGACATCACGCTGGGCACCAACGCCGTCGCGATCTCGCAGGCGGGCTACGACATGGTGACCGGGTTGGGCAGTCCCGACGTCGACAACATGGCGCGCGACATCCTCGACGTCCAACGGTCTCCGCGATGACCGGCCAGACAGGCATCGCGACGATGCCGTGCCCGGGCTGCGCCCATGACGTGCCTGCGGGGCGCTTCTGTGTGCGCTGCGGCGCGCACCTCTCGGTGGCTGCGGGTGAGCGCCCCAGCCCGCTGCGGGTGAGCGACTTCGCTGCCGCGCCGGGCGAGAACGTGCTCCAGCCCTCGATCGTCAGCTCGATGTTCCCGCACCTGCCGAGCCGCTCCCGGGTGGCATTCCGGTTCGCACTCGGGCTGCTGCTGGCCGTACTCGTCGCGTTCTGCGTGCTGCAGTGGTACGTGCCGATGCTGGCACTGGCCATCTTCGCGCCGCCCACGCTCATCGCGATCTACCTGATCGAGTCGCGGGTGCTGGCCGACCTGCCCGCCTGGGTGTGGGTGCTGACCGCCGTTCTGGGTGCCGCGGTCGGGGTGGCGTGGGCGACCTTGACCGGCGCCATCGTGGCCGAGTCCTACAGCCTCGGACTGGGCGCCCAGGTCCCGACGACGCGCCTGCTGCGCGACGCGGTGATCATTCCCTTCGGCGGCCTGCTGGCCATGCAACTACCGGTGATCGTGGTTCGGCTGCTGCGGCCTCCGGTACGAGAGTCGTTGCACGGCGCCGTGATCGGTCTGCTGGGTGGCGTGATGTTCCTGCTCGCCACCAACGTGATCAGGATGATCCCGCAGGTCGGGGACAGCGCGGTGACCGGCGATCTGCCCATCGAGGATCTGTTGCTCCAGGCCGGGGTGCGGGGAATCGGCGAGCCGTTGACCGGGCTCTCGCTCAGCGCCCTCATCGGAGCGTGGCTGTGGTATGTCAGCCGCCGTAGTCTCCGCACGGTGGCCGTCGGCGGCTTCGGATTGATCATCGGCGCCGCGGCCTATGCCTGCGTCGGCCTGGCCGAGGCCTACCGCCTGCCGCCATATCTGCAATTCTCCGTGCACATGGCGTTCGCGGTCGCGGCGGTGATCGCCCTACGACTGGCGCTGCAGGTGACCATGTTGCGGGATCAGGACGTCGATACCTATCCGGCGCTTCCGATTCTGTGTGTGTGGTGTCAGCATGTGGTGCCCGACACCAGGTTCTGCCCGTCCTGCGGTGTCGCCGCACAGGCGGCGTCGCAGACCTCCCGGGCCGCGCGCCGACAAGACCGCCCACAACTCCAGCGTGCGACGGCGGAGTCATGAGCGCCCCGACCGTGCCGCAGGTGCCGGAACTGTATCCCGGTTACGCCGTCGAGCCCGGTGCATATACCGCTGGGCCCCAACGGTTTACCCCGTTGCGGCGGATGCTCGTGCCACTGGTCGTCACACTGGGTGTACTGGTCGGAGCCTCGACGGCGGCCTGGGCGGTGGCAGGTGGCCCGTCGGTGCGTTATGCGTGTCCACCCGATTGCGGGCGGCCGCCGACTGGCGTGCCGGTACAAGCCAGCCCGCGTTTCGTCGCGGCGGACGGCGCGTTCTCGGTGTCGTATCCGGCGGAGGGCACGGCGTACAAGGTCACCATGCAGAACGACGGCGTGTCGGCGACGTACACCGGCGGCGACGGCGGGGTGATGGAGCTGTTCGGGGTGCCGGCGCAGGGCCGCTCCGCCGAGGAGATCATCGACGATCTTCTCAAGGAGAAGCAGCCCGACGCGACGGTGGCCTACGTGCTGCCCAACACCACGGTCGGTTACCAGCTCGGTTTCGGTGAGGTGCTCGACGTCTACCCGCAAGGCGGCGCCGCGGTGTCTCGCACGCGGATCGTCGTGATGGCGGCGGTGAAAAACGATCTCGCGTTGGTGGGTGCGGCGATCGGTCCGTACCGCAAGTTCGCACCCGGCAATGGGCCCGGCGTGCCGTCGGGAGCGAATCTGGAACTCGCGCAGGATCTCGGCAAGTACGTCAACAGCTTCTCGTGGAAGGGCGATCCGCCCCGATAAGGCGTCGTACGCTCAACCGCGATGCTGGAGAAATCCGAGATTCGCTTCCTGCCGGTCGGCGATCGACGTCTGGCGTACGAGGTGCGCGGCGACGGTCCGCCGCTGGTGACGCCCGCGTGGTGGGTGAGCCACCTCGAACTCGACTGGCAGAACCCCGGCGTCCGCCGGTTCTGGGAGGGTGTCGCGGGCGGGTACACCCTGATTCGCTATGACCGGCTCGGGGTCGGAATGTCGGACCGCACGGTGCAGCCGGGCGATCTGAGTCTCGATGCCGAGGTCACGAGGTTGCGCGCCCTGCTCGATGAGCTCGGGCTTGATCGGGTGTCGCTGATCGGCGGATCGTCGGGCAGCTGTACCGCAACGGCCTTCGCCGCGGCGTTCCCGGATCGCGTGGAGCGACTGGTGCTGTACGGGTCGTATCCACGCGGCGAGGAGCTGACGGCCCCGGGGGTTGGCGATGCGATCGTGGCGGCGGTGCGCGCGCACTGGGGTCTCGGTTCGCGGATGCTCAGCGATATCTTCCTCGGCGGTGCCGAGGCGGCGGAGCATGAGCGGTTCGCGCGGCTGCAGCGTGAGTCGGCGTCTGCGGAGACCGCCGCCGAACTGTTGAGCCTGGTCTATCGTTTCGACGTCCGCGAATATCTTCCGCGCGTGAGCCGGCCTGCGACGGTGGTGCATCGTCGCGATGATCGGGCGGTGCCGTACCGGCTCGGACGTGAGGTGGCAGCCGCGATCCCCGGCGCGAAATTCGTTCCGCTACAGGGGAAATCGCACTTTCCCTGGCACGGTGACGTCGATTCCGTCATCCGGGCCTGCCGCCAGGGGTTGCGTCCCGAGCGGCAGGCGGAGCCCGATACCAACCGCGTATCAGTGCTGTTGTCCGAGCGGGAACGCGAGATTCTCGGTTGTGTCGCACACGGTCTCGGTGATCGCGAGATCGCCGAGCAGCTCCAGCTGAGCCCGCATACCGTGCACCGGCACGTCGCGAACATCCGCCGCAAACTGGGTGCGACGTCCCGGACGGCCGCGGTCGCGCAGGCAACTCGCCTCGGGTTGGTCTAGCGTCACGGCGTTCGCAGCGGCCATTTCTGCAGCAGGCCCTCCACCCGGTCGGCGCCGCGGCGCACCCCGCCGGTCGCCTCGAACCCGGCGGCCACCGCGGCCGCACCCTCGCCCATGGCCATCGCTTCTTCGACCGCGGAGCGCAGGCGCCGTGAGGTGAGCCGGCGGGCGGGTAAGCGCGTCCCGCACCGCGCGATCTCGACCCGGCGCGCCACCTCGAACTGGTCGCGCCCGAACGGCACCACGCAGACCGGAATTCCACGGGCCAAAGCCTTTTGCGTGATGCCCATTCCACCGTGGGTGATGACGCACACCGTCCGGTCCAGGATCGCCGAGTGCGCGGTGAAGCGCGACAGGGTCGCGCCGGGACGTTGTCGCACATCGACGTTCCCGCCGCCGGGCAGCGTCGCCACCACGTGCACCGGCAGTCCTTCCAGTGCGTCGATGGCGGTGCCGACCAATTCGTTGTCGGCCTGGGCCAGCGACGAGGTGGTCACCAGCACGATGGGGGCGTCGATGTCGTCGAGCCACAATTCGTCTCCGGTACGTGGTGGGTCGAACGCGGCCGGGCCGATGAGCTCCACATTCGGGCCCCAGTCGGTGTGCCGGTACTCGAACGGTTTCCCGGTCGCGATCAGCAGCATCGGGGCCCGTCGCAGCAGCTGGCCGGCGCTGCGGACCTTTGGCAGCCCCAAACGTCTTCGCACCGGCGATAATTCGGACCTGAAGGGCACATCGAACACCACACTGGTGACCAGTTGGATACCCCAGTCGCGCACGAAGCCGACCGGGCCGGGACGCGGTGCGACACCGGCGCCGAACGGCGCGGAGCCGGGGGACCGCAGGTAGGGGATGAACGGACTGAGCACCACCCACGGGCCCGGCATCGTCTCGGCAGCAGACTGGGCTCCCCAGCTGTTGGCGTCGATCAGGCAGATATCGGGTTCGACGTCGGCGACCGCGTCGCGGAAGTCGTCGACTTCGTACTGTGCGCACTGCCCCAGCACGCGCACCGTGTTGCCGGCCGCCCGGAGCACGCCGCGGGCGGCCGGGCCCGCGCTCTGCAGCGCTTCGATGCGCGGATCAACGGCATCGGCCTCGAAACCCAACTGGCGGCACAGCTCGACTCCCGCGGCGAGCGTGCGAACGTGCACCCGGTGACCGCGCGAGGCGAGTTCGGTCAGCAGCGCGCAGAACGGGAAGAGGTGGCCCAGCGCGGGGGCGGTGTAGGCCAGTACTACCGCCATCGCGGCTCAGGCCGGATCGCGGCGACACAACAGCCCATTCAACGGCTCCTGTCGCGGATGCGGGCGGCCCAGGCCCTTCCGAGGCCGCCGGCGGCGACGACGACACGCTGGGGCGTGCCCACGGTGGCCCGCTGGGTGAAGATCTCGAAGTCCAGCGCTTCGATGCGCGACAGGATCTTGGCGTACAGGGTCAATGCGGTCTCGACGCAGGGCCGCGAAATCGGTGCCAGCATGGCGATTCCCGGCTGCGCCTGCGCGTACACGGCGCGGGTGAGCGCATGTTGTTCCATCAGCGCCGAACGTACCCGTGCATCGGTTCGCCGGTGCGCCTGACACCAGGACAGCAGGTCGCGGTCGACTCCGTGCGCGGCCAGTTCGTCGGCGGGCAGGTACACCCGGCCGCGTGCAAGGTCTTCGTCGACATCGCGCAGGAAGTTGGTCAGCTGGAAGGCTTTTCCCAGAGCGGCGGCGTACGGTGCGGCCTCCTCGCGCGGCACGACGGTGCCCAAAACCGGCAACGTCTGGAAGCCGATGACCTCGGCTGAGCCGTACATGTAGCGCTCGAGGGCGCTGCGATCCGGATAGTCGGTGACGGTGAGGTCCATCCGCATCGACGCCAAGAAGTCGTCGAACAGCTCCCAACCGATGGCGTATCGCCGTGCCGTGTCGACGACGGCCGCCAGGATCGGGTCGTCGTCGCACGGCTCGTGATCGACCAACCCGGTGAACAGCTTGTTCGACAGCGCGGTGAGCTCCGAGGTGCGCTGGTCCGGACTCAGGCCGGCGTCGCGATCGTCGAGGATGTCGTCGGCACGACGCGCGAAGGCGTACAGCGCGTGCACTGCCGGGCGCTGATAGGGGGCGAGCAGGCGGGTGGCCAGGAAGAAGGTCTTGCCGTGCCGGGCGTTGAGCACGCGGCACTGCCGGTAGGCCTCACGAAGAGCGGGCTGGTGCACACCGGCGGCGTCGAGTTCGGAGCCGATCATGGGCGTCTCACCGCGGCTTCGGTCGGTCGTCGTACATCAGGCCACCCGCACCGTGCACGCATGCGCCATGCCGGTCAGCGCGCTGCGCGGCTGACCTGGAATCTGAACTCCGTCAAGCAGATTCAGGGCGCGGCTGCGCAACTGAAGAATCCGGTCCTCGACCCACTCCACGGCGCCGCTGGCTCGCACCAATGCGCGCCAGCGCTCGACGGCATCGTCGTCGAGTTCCTGGAGAGCTCGAAGCTCGTCGAGCTCCGATCGCACCCGTGGGTCAGCCAGTTCGTGGGCCGCCACCAGCACACTGGTCGCTTTGCGGGACTCCATGTCGGTGCACGCCGATTTGCCGGTCACCTCAGGCGATCCGAAGACGCCAAGCACGTCGTCGCGCAGCTGAAAGGCTTCGCCGATCGCCGCGCCGTATCCCGAGAGAGCTTCGAGGACCGTGGGTTCGCACCCGGCCATCGCCGCGCCGAGTTCCAGGGGTCGCCGCACGGTGTAGTTCCCTGATTTGCGGCGAAGCATGTCGAGCACGGCGTCCAAGGTCGGCAGGCCGCCGGAACCGCCCACCAGGTCCGCGAACTGACCGACGGCCAGCTCCACCCGCATGTCGTCGTAGCGCGGCCATACCCGGGCCAGGGCGTCGGCGTCGACGCCGCTGCGCCGCAGCATCTGCTCGGCCCACACCAGGCACAGGTCGGCCAGCAGGGTCGCCGCCGATTCGCCGAAACGGTCGGCGGGCCCGGCGAGGGAACGGTCGCGATGCCATTGCCGCAACCGGACGTGGACCGAGGGCTTGGCCCGGCGCATCACCGAACCGTCCATCACGTCATCCTGGATCAGCGCGAATGCGTGGAGCAACTCCAGGCTGGCCGACGCCCGCACTGCGGCCTCGCTGGCCCCGGCACCCGACAACCAGCCCAAATACATGAACGTCGAGCGCAGATACTTGCCGCCGTCCACGAAGTCGGCCAGCACCTCACCGGCGATGTCGACCCCCGAGTGCGCCAGCCGGGGCACACATTCGGTCCGTACGAAGTCGCCCACGTGGGCGCGTGCCGCGGCGCGTACGTGATCGAGCAAGCGGGTCGACTCGGGCGAAAGCGGGCTGACGGACGTGTGCTGCGCACCCGGTGGCCCGATGACGTGCGTCATCACTGGTGTGCCGGCTCTGTCACCGCTGGTCAACGGCCCAACTCCTTCCTGAGGCAAACGATGGCATCCATCATTCGGAGTCGACGCCGTCATGGATGGGTTCTTTTTTCAGCGGGGGCGTCAACGGCGTCTCCTGACCGGTGAGCCGGGCATGCCAGCGGGCTATCGGGGCCGGTGCCCACCAGTTGTGCCGGCCCAGCAGATGCATGAAGGCAGGCAGAAGCATCATCCGCACCACCGTGGCATCGAGGACGATCGCCAAGGTCAGGCCCACCCCGAACATGCGCATGAAGGACACCTTGGCCGCGAACAGCGCGCCGAACGAGATCGTCATGATCGCGGCGGCGGCAGTGACCACCCGGCCGGTGTGAGCAAGACCTTGTGCCACGGCTTCGTCATTGGCGAGCCGAGTTCGATCGCTGGCCAGCCAGAACTCACGGATGCGCGCAACGATGAACACCTCATAGTCCATCGACAGCCCGAACGCGATGCAGAACAGCAGGATCGGCATATTGGCGACCAGTGTCCCGGTGACCGTCGTGCCAAGCGCCCCGAGATGGCCTTCCTGAAACACCCAGACCAGCGCCCCGAACGACGCTGTCAGCGACAGCAGCGTCAGGATCAATGACTTGACCGGCAGCACCACACTGCCGGTCAAGACGAACATCACCGCGAACATGACCGCGGCGATAATGCCCAGCACCACGGGCAGCCGCGAGGTGATCGCGGCCACACTGTCCTGGCCGACCTGCGTCGCACCGGTCAACCAGATGTCCCGGCCGCTGGGGCCCGGTACCGCCTCGACGCCGCGGAGTGTGTCGACCGCGGCGGGGGAGAACGCCGGCTCGGTGGTGTTGACCGTCAGGAAGGCCGAGCCGTCGCGCACGGCTGCCATTCCCGCCGGCGGACCCGCGCGCACCCCGGCGGCGAAGACGGCCGTCGGGGTGCTCACCTCGGCGACGCCGCGCACCTGTGACACGGCCAAGGCGTAGGTGTCGATGTCCTGACTCGACAGCCCGGCGGCGTCGGGCACGACGATCTTGATCGCGCCTTCAGCGTTCTCGGTGAAGTCGGAGCGCAGCATGTCACCCACCCGATGAGCCGATGCCGAAGTCGGCAGCACTCGTTCATCGGGCAGACCCCAGCGGACGTCCAGGAACGGCAGGCACAGCGTCAGTAACGCGGTCGAGCCCAGTACCGCGACGATCCCGGCCCGTCGCGTCATCAATACCGTTGTGCGATACCAGAATCGGTCGTCGGCGCGACGGTGTTTGCCGCCGGCGTCCCGTGCGGTCAGCCGGCTGCCCAACAGGACGATCGCCGCCGGCGTGATCACCATGGCGGCGAGGGAACACAGCGCCACCGTGGCGACGCCGGCGTAGGCGAACGACTTCAGGAAGTACAGCGGAAACACCGCAAGCGCGGCCATCGACATCGCCACGGTGAGCGCGGAGAACAGAACAGTCCGCCCCGCCGTCGCCATCGTGGCGAGCAGGGCAGCGTCCGGTTGCGCACCGGCGGCGATCTCGTCGCGGTAGCGGCTGAGGATCAGCAGGGTGTAGTCCACCGCCAACGCGAGCCCCAGCGCCGCGCTGAGGCTCAGAGCGAAAACCGACACATCGGTGATCGAGGCGATCACGCGGAGTAACGCCAGCGAGCCCACGATCGCGAACGTGCCGACCGAGATCGGCAGCAGCGCGGCCCACACGCCGCGGAACACCCAGATCAGCACCAGGAACGTCAGGGGTATCGCAATCGACTCCATGACCACCACGTCGCGCTGGGTCTGAGAATTGATCTGCGAGAACACCATCGCCGAGCCGCCCGCCAGCACGTCGACCTGCGGGTACTTGCCGTCCAGGCTGGCCGCGACGGCGTCCGACAGACGCTGCGCGTGCCCGGGTGCGGCGTCCTCGCCGCCACGAAGACCCACCACAACCAGCCCGGAACGGCCGTCGGTACTGATCAGCGACGCGGACACGGCGGACGGCGCCGTCCACGGGGAGGCCACCGCTGTGACCGACGGGTCCTTGCTCGCGCGATCGGCAATGGCCGTCCCGACGGCGCGAGCGGCCGCGCTTCGGGCGTTCTGCGGGTCGGTGACGGTGAAGACCAGCTGCATGTCGCCCTGGCCGAACGTGTCGGTCAGAATGCGGGTTGCCTGCGCGGATTCCGCATCAGGATCGACGAAGCCGCCCGCCTTGAGATTGCCTGCCGCCGAGGCCCCGAACAGGCCCGCCGCGACCATCACGAACACCGCGCACGCCACGATCCGACCTGGTGCTGCCAGAGCCAGCAAGGTCATCCGGTGCAGCACAGCGGCTTACCTCGCTTCCTGACCGACGGTGACCATGTACCGACCAGCTTGTGGAAGATCGACAACCCGGGGTACCGAACTGACGCGTTCGTCACTGAGATGTCACGGTTGGCCGAGCCGGATCGGGTGTGCTTGATGTGGGGCGCCCGGGTGCAGCAGAGTGAGGTGCGGATCGGGTCGCTCAGCGGACCGGCGCGACGACGGACAGTGACGCGACAGGAGCGTGGTGGTGATGCAGGTAAGCATGTTCGCCCAACTCAGCGGATCGGGAACCGACTCACCGATCGACGCGACGATCGCCAACCTGGCAATGCTGCGCGACGAAGGCTTCAAGCGGGTGTGGATGAGCCAATTACCCTACGAGCCAGACCTTTTCGAGGTGCTTGCGATCGCCCTGCGTGAGGTCGACACCATCGAAGTGGCCAGCGGGGTGGTGCCGATCCAGAACGTGCATCCGATGCTCATGGCGCAGCGCGCCCTCACCCTCAGTCTCGCCTCGGGCGGCCGATTCACGCTGGGGCTGGGGATGACCCATCAGGCGGTCACCGAAGGGATGTGGGGAATCCCGTGGGACAAGCCGGTACGCCGGCTCAACGAATACCTCGACGGGCTGCTGCCCCTGCTGGCCGGTGAGCCCGCCGACGCGGCAGGGGAGACGGTGACCACCCGTGGCGCCCTGATGATCGCCGGGGCGCCCCGGCCCGAGGTCTACATCGCGGCGCTCGGTCCCCAACTGTTGAAGATCGCCGGCCGACGGACCTCGGGAACCTGCACGTGGATGACCGGACCGAAGACATTGGCCGAGCATGTCGGGCCGGCACTGCGTGAGGCCGCGGAGGGCGCCGGTCGACCCGACTCGGTTCGCGTCGCCGCGTCGCTGCCGATCAGTGTCACCGACGACGTCGACGCGGCCCGCGCGCAGGCGGCCGAACAGTTCGCCGTCTACGGTCATCTGCCGTCGTACCGTGCGATGCTCGATCGCGAGGGCTACGCCGGTCCCCAGGACGCCGCCATCATCGGTGACGAGGAGACGGTGCGGGGGCGCCTCGACGAACTGGCGGCGGCCGGTGTCGACGAGTACGTCGCGGCGACGTTCGATGCGTCGCCGGAGGGCCGGGCGCGCACCCGCGCCCTGTTGCGCGCTTACGACACGTAGGTCCGCAGAGGTCATCGCACCGGAGTCCGCGGACGGCGATGAGCCAGCGATGAGGCCCGCGATGAGCTATTGCCAACGCCGAGCACGACGCAGGCCATCCCGGTCGTCCCGGTTTTGTCCCGGTGAGATAGATCACTTGACACCGGCGGAATCGCAGGTAGGGGATCCCCGCTTGTAGCAGGCAGAAGCCGCTCGAGGATGGGGACGATCTGATGAACACACCACTGGCCCGCATGAAGAACGCCACCAAGACAGGCGCGCTCGCCGCGTTCGCGTCGTTCGCCGTCGTCGCCGGTCTGTTCGCCGGTCCCGCCGCCACCGCCAACGCCGCCGAGGACTCGTGCGCCGCAGTCGAGGTCGTCTTCGCGCGTGGCACGTTCGAGGCACCCGGCGTGGGCGCCACCGGCCAGGCATTCGTCGACGCGCTGAGCGCGCGGCTGCCGGGTAAGACGGTCGAGGCGTACGGCGTGAACTATCCGGCGTCGCTGAACTTCGGACAGGCGGTCGACGGTGTCGCCGATGCGGCCAACAAGATTCAGTCGGTCGCGACGGAATGCCCGTCGACCAAGATCGTGCTGGGCGGCTACTCGCAGGGCGCGGCGGTGGCCGGCTACACCACGTCGAGCACTGTTCCGGCCGGAGTCACGCTGCCCGCCAGCATCTCCGGGCCGCTGCCCGCATCCGTCGCATCCCATGTTGCCGCGGTGGCGCTGTTCGGCACCCCCGACGACTGGTTCCTGGGCTTGGCCGACCGCAGCGCACCCCCGATCGCGATCGGCGGTGCCTACGCGGGAAAGACCGTTCAGCTGTGCGCCACCGGCGACCCGGTCTGCTACCCGGGCGGGCTGGACCGCAGCGCCCACAGTTCCTACAAGAGCAACGGGATGGCCGATCAGGCTGCTGACTTCGTGGTGAGCAAGCTCGGCGGCCCCGCCCCGGCGGCCACGCTGGTGCAGACCGCCGCGCAGGTCGACGCAGCCAACTGACCCCCGTCACCGACGGCCGGATGCCAGTCCGAGAGGACTGGGTCCGGCCGTCGGCTTGTCGCCATGCTCAGCCGGCGCTCTGATCGTGACGGTCGGTCGCCGTCGCCTCTCCGCGGCCCTGGTGCACCGGCGACTGCCACGTATACGGCTCCTCGGGGTGGCCGGACCCACCCAGAATGAAGGTGCGGTCACTGCGGTTGGCCCGTGCGATGGACGCCATCCACGTTGCGACGGTGCTGAATCGGTTGCGCACGCCGGTGAGGAATGCGATGTGGATGAAGCCCCACCCAAGCCAGCCTGCGATTCCGGTGAGCTTGATCGGACCCGCCTGTAGCAGGGCGTGGCCGCGGCTGATGTAGGCCGCGGACCCGAGGTCGCGGTAGCGAAAGCTCTTGCGGCTTCGTGCATCGAGGTCACGCTTGATGCACGCGGCGACATGCAGACCGCCCTGCATGGCGTTCTCGGCGACACCGGGCAGTCCGTCGCGGCCGGCGAGGTCGCCGATGACGAAAACGGTGGAATGCCCCGCCACCGACAGGTCGGCGTCGACTGTGATGCGGCCCGATCTGTCGGTGCCGGCGCCCAGCACCTCGGCCGCGTGGCGGGCGAAGGGCACCGCCTCGACGCCGGCCGTCCACAGCACCGTGCGCGTCGCGTAATCCTTGTCGGGTCCGCCGCTTTTCGAACTCACGGTCACTCCGCCGCGGCGCACATCGGTGACGTGGACACCGAAGTGCATTTCGACGCCCAGCTTCTCGAGTTCGCGCGTTGCACGCTCGGTGAGGGCGGGAGCGAAGCTCTTGAGTACGCGCTCTCCGCCGTCGAACAACAGCACCCGGGCCTCCTCCGGCTCGATGCTGTGAAACTCTTTGGCCAGTGCCCGCGTCGCGAGTTCTCTGATCTGCCCGGCCAATTCGACACCGGTAGGTCCGGCGCCGGCGACCGCGAAGGTGAGCCACTCGTCGCGCTCGGGGCCCGGCGGCAACGTCTCGGCGATCTCGAATGCCGCGAAAACTCTGCGCCGGATGCTGAGCGCATCGTCGAGGGTCTTCATCCCCGGCGCCCACGCCGCGAATTCCTCCTTGCCGAAGTAGGACTGCCGCATACCGGCCGCGATCACCAGGTAGTCGTAGTCGATGTCGAACATCGTCTCGTCAGGACGGCGGGCCGTGACCCGGCGCGCGTCGGCATCGAGCCGGATGGCCTCGCCCAGCAGCGTCGTGACGTTGCGGTGGTGGGCCAACTCCTCGCGCAGGGACCGGCTGATCTGCCCGATGCTGAGCGTCCCTGTCGCACATTGGTAGAGCAGTGGCTGGAAGACATGGCAGGCCGCCCGGTCGAGCAACGTCACGTCGACGTCGAGGCGCCCGAGCCGACGGGCGCAGAACAGGCCACCGAAACCGCCTCCGATGATGAGCACTTTGGGGCGTCCACTACCCATGTCGAATCAACCTCATTGTCGTTGAAGTGCCGGTTCGGAAAGCGATGAATACGGGCTACCCGATCGATTTGCCGGTCGAACGCCGACCGTGGCCAGTTGCGCGATAACGGCTCCGGCCGTCGCGCCATTCTGCCACGCTGTGGAGGGTCGACGCCGCGGGCTGGAGGGGAGCGCGTTGTCGCTTGTGAGTCGCCGCCTGCGTTGCGGGCTGTCTGCCGCGGTCGTCGCCGCGGCAGCGTTCAATGCGCTCGGCCTGTGGGGAGTGGCGACGGCGCTACGGGTCCAATTCACCCTCGAGGCAATCGTGGGTGTGGCCGCCTTGGTGGTCGGCCTCGCCGTGATCCCGCGAGTGACCGGGCTGTCGCGGTGGTGGCGGACGACCCTGCTCGCCGCGGTCGCGATCTTCCTGGGGGCCGAACTCCTGTGGCAGCTGACCGGGCACGCCGACCGGAATGCGCCCGCGCCGTGGTTGACCGTGGCCGGCTATTTCGTCGGCGCGTTCTTCTTCTGCGCGGCGATGGTCCTGCTGATCCGCGCAGGCCGCGACCACGACCTGCCCCGCCGAGCGCCGGCGTGGCCACGGATCTTCACCACCCTGCTCGACGGACTGATCAGCGCACTGTCGTTCGCTCAGTTCATCTACCTGGCCCGGCCAGGGGCTGTGGACAGCAGTGCATTACCGCGATCGACCAATACCGCGGTCATTTTCGGCATCGCCATCGTGGAACTCGTCGTGGTGATGGTCGCTGTTCTGCTCGCGATGTGGTACCCGCCGTACCGCCTGGGGCGGGCCAACTACATGTTGATCGCGGCTGCGGTGATCACCCTCGTCTCCGCTGATCGGCTGTTGGCCTACCTGCGCAGCGTCGAGGTGACGAACCTGGATCTATGGATCGGCACCGGATTCGTGTTCGGGCCGCTGCTGATTGCGTGGAGCCTGCTCGAACTGCCGCCGCGCCCCCGCCCCGAGAACGAACTGCCGACCAACTGGGCGCAGCTGACCTTGCCCTATGTGGGCTTCATGGGCAGTACTGCCCTCCTTGCGTTCCAGGTCCTCGTCGGCCGCGGCATCGACATGTTCTTCGCGTCCACCTATCTCGCCCTGGCGTTGCTGGTGGCGACCCGCTATCTGGTTGCGATGCGCATCCAGCGGGTGCTGACAACGCAGCTCGTCGACGCCAAGCGCCGCCTCGCTCATCAAGCGCATCATGACGCGTTGACGAATCTGCCCAACCGATTGCTGCTGGCGCAGCGGCTGGACGACGCGATCCGGGATGGGCCGTTCGTGTTGATCTTCGTCGACATCGACGACTTCAAGGAGGTCAACGACCGGTTCGGGCACGCGGCCGGTGACGAGTTGCTGTGCGCGATCAGCGCCCGCCTGCGCAGCTGCCTGGGACGCGACGACACACTCGCTCGTATCGGGGGAGACGAGTTCGCCATCCTGATCGCCGGCGAGGTCGGAGCACCGGAGATCGTCGCCGACCAACTGCGACTCGCACTTCGGACTCCGTTCTCGGTGCACGGGACGTCGATCCGGGTACGGGCAAGCATGGGCCTCGTCAGCCCGGGGCATCACGGTCTGCCGCCGACGTCGGACGATCTGCTCCGGCAGGCCGACATCTCGATGTACACCGGCAAACGAATGGGCAAGGACACCGCGGTGGTCTACCGGCCGCCGTTCAGCGTGTCGGAGGATTTCCCGACGGCACTCCGCCAGGCGAAGGGCGGAGTCCCGCAGGGCTTCCGACTGAAATATCAGCCCATCGTCGCACTCCCGCACGGCACGCCGGTCGCGGTGGAGGCGCTGGCGCGGTGGACCACGCCGAGCGGGATGCAGATCCCTCCGCAGACGTTCGTCTCGCTGGCCGAAGCCAACGGCATGGGGGCACAACTGGATTCGTTGGTCCTGGATCAGGCCTGCGCGCAGATCGCGGCGGCGGACCTGGACGTGGACGTCCACGTGAACATCGGTGCGGCGCGCCTCGGCAGCGCGGAATTCGAAGGCATCATCAGCCGCACGCTCGCTCGGCACGGGCTGCCCCCCGCCCGGCTCGTTCTGGAGATCACCGAGACCGTTCCGATCGTCGACCTGGCCGAGGGAGCGGCGGCCATCAGGCGGTTGAACGATCTCGGTATCAGGGTCGCTCTGGACGATTTCGGCGCCGGTTACAACTCGCTGACGTATCTGCACGAATTACCGGTACAGATTGTGAAGTTGGATCGCGGCCTCGCTCTGGGTGTCGACCCGGCGCGCAATCTCACCCTGTACCGGTCGGTCATCGGACTATGTGAAGCGTTGAGTCTCAACGTCATCGCCGAAGGCATCGAAACCGCCGACCAGGCGGAGACCATATTCCTGGCCGGCTGCGGCCTGGCCCAGGGCCACCTGTTCGGGCGGGCGAAAGAGCTGTCCGATATCGGGGTGCCGTTGACCGCGTGGTAGCCGATTGCTGTGCGGCGCGTGGGTGTTAGGGGTCCTCGGGCATGATCGGCAGATAGTCACCGTCATATCTGGACAGCACCACTTCCAGCCGCGCCACTCGCGAAGTCAGATCATCGCGCAACCGTGGCGGATTGATCACGTCGTTGGGCCAGAGATAACGCCATGCGCTGTAGCTGTTCGTCATCTCGTAGACGTTGAATCCGGCGTCGATGAAGGGGCGCAGCACGTCGATCGGTCGCAGATCCGGGTCGGGCCACCACTGCGGCGATAGTTCGACGACGATCTCGGCGTCGGGTCGAAGCGATTCGATCAGATCGCCCATCCCGCCCAGAACGTCGGGTTCGGCGCCCTCGACGTCGATCTTGATGAGCCGGATCGACGCGATCTCGGCATTGGTCAGCATCTGGTCGAGGCGCATGGCCTCGACAGTCGACTCGATGTCCAGACCACGAGTGGCCAGCGTTGTCGTCATTCCGGCGTTGCCGGCCGGACCGGCAAACACCGTCAGCGTTCCTGGTTCCGCCGCCGCCGCTTTGTTCACCAGTCGAACGCGATCACCGCATTGATCGGCGGAGACGTTGCGCCGCAGGTCATCGAACATCGCCGGTGACGCCTCCACGGCGACGGTGGCGCCACCGGAACCCATGGAGCGCGCCGCCAGCAGTGTGTAGTAGCCGATATTCGCTCCCACGTCGACAAAGACGTCGCCGCGCCCGAGTCGGCTCGCGATGAATCGCGTCAGATCGGGTTCCCACTCCTGGAACACCCAGATGTAGGTACCGATGATGTCAGGAACCCGACATGGCAGCGTCGCACCAAAGCTCGTTCGACCCAGCAATGGAATCATGCGACCCATCCACGTCCGGGCCCGCAGCATGAGGGACAGCACCGCGAAGACCGGAATGAGAAGTGCGCTGCGAAACACTTTCTCGGCCAAGGGAACTGATTTCTTCGGTGTCTGCAGCAATTGCGCGACCGAACGCAGCGCAAGCGCGTATCGCGTCGGTCGGTCGGTCGGGTGTGGCACCGTGTTGCCGGGGTGAGCGACGTCTGATCCGCTGACTATCACCGCTCCGACTCCGAACGTCACGGAGTCGGAGCAGGCGCCAAACCATTTGTACGGCTGACCATCGGTCTTGGCGGCATGTCGACGCACCCGAGAACGCTTCACTGCTCACAACCCCCGGTCAATCAACAAGCAGATCACCAGGATCTAATCAGAGAATTGACAGCTACGTAAGCTTATGAGCGCGCGTGGCGCTACTGCAATCTGCCGGGGCGAACGGTCACCAAATGCAGTAGTCGCAGGGCTTGTTTCCGGAGAATTCTGGACCTATATTGCCGCGCTTCCGCCCAGCGCTCAGGCCGCGGACTTCTCCAGGATGTGGACACCGCACGCCGACCCGAGCCCGATGACGTGGGCAAGCCCCACCTTGGCGTTCTCGATCTGACGATCGCCGGCCTCGCCGCGCAGGTGGTGGCAGATCTCCCAGATGTTGGCGATGCCGGTCGCCGCGATCGGATGACCCTTGGACTGCAGCCCACCGGACACATTGACCGGCGTCGAGCCGTCGCGCCAGGTGGCGCCGGAGTTGAAGAAGTCGGCGGCACCGCCTTCCTCGCACAGCATCAGGTTGTCGTAGTGGACCAGTTCAGCGGTCGCGAAGCAGTCGTGCAGCTCGACCAGGTCGAGGTCGCTGGGCCCGATGCCGGCCTGTTCGTAGGCGGTGGCGGCGGCGTTGCGCGTCAGGGTATTGACGTTCGGAAGTACCTGACAGCCCTCTTCGTAGGGGTCGGAGGTCAGCACCGACGCCGACACCTTCACCGCGCGCCGACGTTGTTCTGCCGACAGTGTTTTGAGGGTTTCCCCGTTGCACACGATCGCTGCCGCAGCGCCGTCACAGTTGGCCGAGCACATCGGGCGGGTGTTGGGGTAGGCGATCATGACGTCGTTCATGATCTGCTCCAGCGTGAAGCGCTTCTGGTAGGCCGCAAGCGGATTCAATGTCGAATGCGCGTGGTTCTTTTCGCTGATCTTCGCGAACAGCTCGAAACTGGTGCCGCCGTACTTGTGGCCGTATTCGGTGCCGATCTGGGCGAACACTCCGGGCATGGCCTCGGTACCGATGCGCCCGTCGATCGGTGCGACGGCGCCGAAGCGCCCGGCCGGCTGCCAGACGTCGGAGTCGTCCTTTTTGCGACCGCCTGCGCCGAGAAGTCCAGCGCCCGAGAGCTTTTCCACGCCGACCGCCATGCCGTAGCGAACCTCGCCGGCCTTGACCGCCATGATCGCGGTGCGCAGCGCGGTGGCCCCGGTGGCGCACGCGTTGGCCACGTTGTACACCGGGATCCCGGTCTGGCCGATCTGCTTCTGCAGCTGCTGGCCGATGCCGGCGCTGGCGTTCATCAGGTTGCCGGCGGCCAGCACGCCGATGTCGGCCATGGTCACGCCGGCGTCGGCGAGCGCGGCCATCGCGGCTTCCGCGGCCAGGTCGACGGTGTCCTTATCGGCATGCTTGCCGAATTTGGTCATCCGGATACCGAGGATGAAAATGTCGTCGCTGGCACTCATGGCATCTCCTTGGAACGGTGTGGTGGCGGGACTCAGGCCACGGGCTCGAAGCCGAAGCCGATGGCCTCGGTTCCTTCTGCGTCGGCGCCGAGTGAGTAGGTGCTCAGCCGCACCTTCATGCCGTCGTGGACGTGTTCGGGATCGGGTTCGACGTTGACGAGATTGGCGCGCACTTGCGTGCCGTCGCAGTCGATGACCGACGCGACGAAGGGGACGGGCACGCCCGGTGCGGCGAAGGTGACGATGGTGAACGTGCGCACCGTGCCTTCGGTTGCGACGGGGACGGTCCGAAAATCCGTGGCGAAACAGTTGGCGCAGGCGTTGCGCCGGTCGAAGAATCGGGCGCCGCACGCCGTGCATTCATGGGCCACGAGATGGGGTTCACCGTCGTCGAGCACGAGGTAGTCGACCATCGGGATGCGCTCGGCCATGTGAACCTCCGTTCGTAGGTCCCTGTGACGCTAGCGAAGGGGCGGCGGCCTCGACTGAGCGGGTGTGCCGACAGCTCAGCCGTAGGCCGAGTCCAGGAAGCGGTTGCGCACCTCTGCTGTCGGGATCGGGCAGGTGTCATGCCGGCCGCCGATGCGGTAACGCACGGCGGCGAACCGTTCGTAGAGCCAGTCGCGCGCGGCCCGCGGGATCGCGTACGCCGTCAGTGTCAACCGCCACCAGCCGCCGAGATATGCCGCGACCTGCAGTAATGCCGTCGAGCGCAGGTATACGGTTTCGCTGGGTCGTCCGGCGTCGCGGACGAAGACCGCGGTGTCCGCACCGGCCAGCTCGGGGTGCCGAGCGATGATCTCGCGAGCGAAGTCGCTGTCCAACGCCGCGAAGCGCAGAGTCCCGCGCCGGTCGTGTCGAAGAATGGCGCGCACCGCGCTGTTGCAGACCCCGCACACACCGTCGTAGAGCAGTACCGGCGCGGTGGGGGAGTTGTCTGCCGGTGTCATCACGACCTCCCTTGCCAACGCCGCGATTCGGCCTTCATCATCCCAAATCGAGCCGGGCGCAGGTCCGTTCTGTTCCTGACGTCACAGGGGTTCCGGCACCGAGGGGTTCCGGCGCATCGGTGACCATCCGCAACACGTCGTCGGCTGACAAGGGCACGCTGAAGTAGAAGCCCTGCACCACATCGCAGCCGAACTCGATGAGGCGCGCGGCGACGTCGGCGTCTTCGACACCCTCGGCGACGACGATCAAGCCCAGTTCGTGAGCGAGCGTGATCACCGCATGGACCACGGTCGCCACCCTGGCATCGTGCAGAATCTGGACGACGAGCCGCCGGTCCAGCTTCACCTCGTCGACCGGCAGCTCGCACAGATAGGACAGGGTGGAGTAGCCAGTCCCGAAGTCATCGATGGCGATACGAATTCCACTGCGGCGCAACTGGTTCAGAACTTCCCGAGTGCCGTCGATGTTGCCGAGCACCAGATCTTCGGTGATCTCGACGGTCAGCGCACTGGCGGGCAGGTTCCGGTCCGCCAGCGCCCGACGGATGCGGGCGGGCAGATGCGGATCGGCAAGCAGCGGTGCCGACATGTTGACGGCGATCGGCAGATGCACCGCGGCCTGATGCCACCCCCGCGCAGCGTCGAGTGCGGTGTTGATCACCAGATCGGTGACCGGGCGCATCAGCCCGTGATGGCGAACGAGTGGCAGGAATTCGTCGGGACTAAGCAGCCCGCGCCGATGGTGCGGCCAGCGCACCAGGGCCTCGACACCCACCATGTGGCCGGTGAGGAGGTCGAACTTGGGCTGATAGGCCAGCGTGAGCTCGACGGAGTCGATCGCTTGGCGCAGCTCACCCAACAGCTGGGCCGCGGCTGAATCCTCGGTGGACGGTGTGCTGCGCAACCGGTGGACCAGGCCGTCGTCGGGGGACGTGGCCACCTGCAGATCGGGGGTGAACCGGTGCACACCGTTGGTGCGGGTCTTCTTGGCCGCATACATGGCGGTGTCTGCGCGTTTGACCAGTTCTTCGGCGGATACCTCGGGTTCGTCGGCGCCCGCGACGGCCAGCCCGACGCTGGGTCGGATGAACAATTCCTGGCCATCGATGGCGAACGGCTTGTCGAAGGACTCGGCCACCCGCTGGGCGATCAGGTCGGCGTGCTTGTGCAGCTGGTCGTCGTCGACGAGGACGACGAACTCGTCGCCGCCCAGGCGGGCCACGGTGTCGCTGTTGCGGACACAACCCAGGATTCGTTCACCGGCCCGGTTCAGCAATTCATCGCCGGCTGGATGACCGAGTGTGTCGTTGACAAGCTTGAAATCGTTCAGGTCCAGGATGATCAGCGCCACCGCCCCGCTGTCCCGCTCGCGGCGCTGCATCGCCTCCTGGAGTCGGTCGGAGAACATCGCGCGGTTGGCCAGGCCCGTCAACGGATCACGGAGCGCCTGTTCGGCGACGGTGGCGAGCAGTCGGCGATTTTCCCGAACCGCCAGATACTGGCGGCCCAGAACCGCGAGCATCAGCAGCGTTCCGACCGTCCCTACCAACGGGGTTTGGAAGACGGTGGCCGGCTCGGCGGCGGCGACGATGCCGGCCAGGAGAAGTGGCGCGTAGGGGAACCAGACCGGAGCCCAGCCGGCCAGGCTGGCGCGTACGCGGGGCCGGCGAACCTCGTCACGGCTGGCGGTCGCCGCCACCATGATGAGCATCAGGCCGGCAACCCATCCGATGTCGATAAGGTTTCCGCTGGAGTAGTCGTTCTTCGCCGATAGGTAGGCAAAGCCGCTGTCGGACAAAGCAATGACAACCATCGCGATGGTCAACAGCGTCGACACCCCGCGCTGATCGTCGGCAGCGCGCAGCCACGCCATCGCCGCGATGGTCAGGACCACCACATCCGATAGCGGGTAGGCCAGGGAGATGATCACCGCCGGTGCGCCGTCCGAGCCGGCTGAGTAGATCGGGTTCAGGATCGTCACCCAGCTCACCAGAAAGAGCGACCCGGCCACGATCACCCCGTCGAGCAGTGTCCTGGCCCGTGACTGGCCGCTGTCGGCGGGGAACAGCAGCAGACCCACGCCGAAGCCGACCGGCATGATCAGATAGGCCGCGTCGGCCAGTGAGGGGAACGGGGGTTCCTCGAGAGCGAGCTCGTAATAGGTCCACAGGATCTCGCCGAGTGCCCAGCCGACCATCCCGATCGTGATCGCAACCCACGCGGCCCGCAGCCTCCCGTGCACTGCTCGCGCCGCCAGGGCCGTGAACACCGAAGCGGGAACCGTCAGCAGCACGAACACGATGTCGTCGACGGCTTTGACAGCATCACCGTGTGATCGCCCGCTGAGAATCCAGACCACGAAGGTCGCGAAGATCACCGAGGTACCAATCGCGACCCGGGCGGTCTTGGGCATCGCGGCCCCTTCCTGCACCGCCCGGTGGCACAACTCTCCGGGACAACGTGAAGCCGCAGCCAGAATAGCGGACGTGCAAAGGAGTACAAAGGCAAACCACCGGTCAGAAGCTGGTCTAAACACCCGCTGCTGCATCAGCAGCAACGTTTCAGCTTTTCAACGTGTGGGTGGCTGGACGCGCAACCTCCGTCCCGTGCGCTAGACATGTGCCCGTGGACATCGACAATGCGGTGGCGGTGGTCACCGGAGCGGGCTCCGGCATCGGCAGGTCTGTCGCTGCGGCCCTGGCAGCGGGCGGCGCCTCGGTGGTGGTCGGCGACATCGACGCGGCTTCGGCGGCTGACACCGCTGCGATGATCGGTGGCGTCGGGGTGGCGGCGGACGCCTCGAGCCGGGACGGAATCGCCGCCCTGCTCGACGCCGCGCGCGGGGCGTTCGGGCGGACCGACATCTACGTCGCCAACGCCGGTATCACCGGTGAAGCCGGACTCGGCGACGACGAAGCCGCCTGGGACCGGATCATCGACATCAACCTGCGTGCGCACATCCGGGCGGCCAAGGCAGTCATGCCGGAATGGGTTGCGCGGGGCAGTGGGCACTTCGTCGTCAGCGCGTCGGCCGCCGGTCTGCTCACCCAACTCGGCGCCGCCCCCTACAGCGTGACCAAGCACGCTGCCGTCGGGTTCGCCGAATGGCTGGCGATTCGATACGGCGACAACGGGATTGGTGTGAGCTGCCTATGCCCGATGGGGGTGGACACCCCGCTGCTGCGGGGTATGTCCGACTCGCCGGACGAAGAGATCCGGGTGGCCGGCTCTGCGGTCACCAGTGCGGGCGAGGTGATCAGTCCGGACACCGTGGCAGCCCTCGTGGTTCAGGCGATCGTCGACGGGACGTTCCTGGTGCTGCCACACCCCGAGGTGCTGACCATGTACCGGCAGAAAGGCGCCGACTACGAGCGCTGGATCGCCGGTATGCGCCGCTACCAACGCACCCTGCGGTAGCGGCAAGGCGACGACGTTTCGAGCGTGACGGCGCGGGGTAAGAATCCGCCAGCGTCGACAGCCGACGTCGGACCGCGAGACGAAGGAAACCTGATGATTCCGTTCATCTGCCCGGCTTGCGGGCAACTCGACATCGACAGCCCCGACTGCGCATCCTGCGCAAGCGCCCAGGACGCCGCCTGAATCAGCGTGCCGCGAGCCACGGCTCGCGGGCGAAGACGTCCTCGACCATGGGCCGGAAGAACTCAAGCGGCCGGTGCTCGAACTGCGCGTCGAAACAGTTCTGGTCGTAGCTTTCACAGAACTCCACGGCGTCGCCGAACCACGGGTGCCCGCGATACCGCTCCCGGGCGTCCCGGAAGCCGCCCATGTGCGGCGCGTAGTAGTACTGCTGAAATTCGGGGTGCACCCGGACGATCCAGGCCACCTGTTCGGAGACGTACGGCGCTATGACGGCGGACGCGAACGCCCCGTGCGCATGGGGCGCATAGGTGTCGCCGATGTCGTGTAGCAGGGCCGCCACGACGTAGTCGGGCGGGCGACCGTCCTCGAAGGCGCGGGTCGCCGATTGCAGGGAATGATCGAGGCGGCTGATCGGGTAGGCCTGCTGTCCCTCGGCCAGGGCTTCCACCAGGGCCAGCACCCGGTCCACCAGTCCGGCGTTGTTGGCCGCTTCGGCCCGCTCGATCAGCGCATAGTCCTGCGCGGTGCCTTCGGCCATGGTGCGGTATGTCGCCCGGGTCGGCGCGCTCATCGTCGGCTCCTCTCGGGACGGCGTCCGGCCCAACCTAGCCGGGGCGTGTTTCGGCTAGGTGACGCGACGATCGCGCGCAGATGCCGTCACGGATGCAGGTTCCACTGGCCGACATCGGAGGCCAGGACGTCGTTGACGTCGACTTCCAGGCCGCCGACCAAAGGGCCGGGGTTCGACGCGGTGCTCACGATGCGCTGGTAGAGAACGGCGGCGGGGTGCACCCGGTTGCCGGACCACGCCTTGGTCTGCCAGGCCCACGCGCGGCCAGGCGTGCTCGACCGCCCGATGACGCCGTCTGCCAACGCCCACTGGCACACGTCGATACCGCCGTAGACCCCCGTGCGCTGGACACCGAGCACCGAGTTGATCCCTCGAAACCATTGGAGTGCAACGCGATTCCATGTGTCGCGATTGATGTCCTCGTCGATGGTGAAGAATACCGGGGCACTCTGGCCGCCGCCGGCCGCGGTGTGCAGCTGCCAGGCGGTGCGTGCGTCGGCGACACCGCCGGCGTAACCGCGCAGGAAGTCCGACGGTGCTGTCCCACCTGGCTTTCCGTACTGGTAGTTGCTGACGATCACCAGACCCGCGGCGGTCAGCGACTGTGCGTAGGGCAGGGTGATCGGCTTGGCGCCGAACGACGAGCCCGGCCGTGAGGTCGAGACATAGTTGACCACCCCGGAGTGGCCGGCGGCACGGATGTGCTGGGCGGGGATCTGTTTGGCCGCGAAGTCGATCAGGGTGGGGGCCGCGGCGGCGGCCTCCGGCGTGCCCCAGCCCAGCGATGCGGCACCGAGGCCCGCCACGGCGCCGGCGAAGCGCAACGCGTCACGCCGGGTGACCGGACGGCCTGCGGCCGGGGGCAAATCGTGCATCGCGCGATGTTAACGATGTGACTGCCGTGAACGGTGTTCCCACGCTGATTGTTGTCTGTTTCAGGTCAAGATGAGCTTCGATCGTTACGCTAGGGCCGCAGAATCGCGGCGGGGGAGACGGTTTCGACGAATGCGCCTGCCGCTGCCTCGAGTTCCTCATCGGCGGTGGCCAGTGCGTCTGCTTGCAGCTGCGTCAATGCGATGTACTCGGAGCGATAGGTGTCCGGCCAGTTCAGCGTGGCGGCGATCCGCCACGCACGATCCTGCAGCGCTCGATCACCGAGAAGGCGGATTCGAAGTCCCCGGATATCGTCGAGAATCTTCCGCCCGGTCCGTTCGTCGTAGTCGCCACGGCGCACCGAGCTGTAGACAAGTGCGAGCGCCTGTGAGCGGAGCAGGGTTGGGGCGGTGAGGCTGTGTTCCGGCGCAATGGCCTGTCCGCCGGTCGCGAGGTCGATGGCCACCTGTGCGTCGACGACGAAGACTGTCATCGGAACACCGTCGCACGGCCCTGCTCTATGCGCAGGAACAGCTCATCGGTTCATCGCCGGGCAACTGCCGTTGTCGGCCGGCCGCAGGCCGATCATGGTCGCCTGCAGCGTGCCGCCGCCATCCTTGGTGCCGCGCGCGGTGACGCACATTCCTTGCGCGATCGCCTGGACGTCGGCGGCAGCGCGCTTGGTGTAGGTGGTGGTGCCGGCCAGGGTGACGTTGGTGGGTGTGTTGCTCCCCGCCGCCGTCACGACCAGCGTGCTGCCACTGACCGAGGTCACCGTGCCGCGCACGCCACCGTGACCCGCGGAACCGGCCTGTTGACGGGCGCCTGCGAAGCATTGGCCGTCTCTCGGTGCGCTGACCGATATCGCCGCCGCCGTCACCGGACCGTCCGGCGCCGGGTTGCTGCCGCGGGCCGGACGCACAGAAACACAGCTGCCGACGGTGACGTCGGTGACCGCGGCCGGGGTCAGTTCGGAGACCTTCGTCGCCGAGGTGAAGCCCACGTTGGACGTGACGTTCTTGTCGGTGACCACGGCCGTGCCGCCGTTGACCGACGTGATCAAACCCGACACGTGGTCCTTGCCACCGCCTTTCGACGGTGCGGAACCCGAGGTCGCCGGCGCCGTCGCGCTCGTCGACCCCGCTGCTTGTGTGGAGGAGGTCGCGGCGGTGGGAGAGGACCCGCATGCCGCCAGCGACAGTGCGGTGAGGCCGATCAGGATCGGCACCGCATGCCGACGCGTCAGTGATACCGGAACGGTGAGAGTCATGCGTTCAGAGTCGGCCGCCGAACTTGGACTGCCCTTTACAGCCCGCATGAGTGAGCTGTGCGTTGCGGCTACCGCGGATAGCCTCGCCGCACGGCCCGCTCAAGGATGCCGAGTGTCGCGCGCAGTGCCGGCTCGCCGACGATCGGGAAGATCTTGGCGTCGCGCCAGTGCTGGTCGATGTCGGACCAGTCATAGAACGACGTGACCGCCGTACCGCCATCCGCGGGCTCCAGCCGGTAGCCGTACACGTGCCCGATATCGGGCTTCAGCTGGCCGAAAATCGTCCAGGCGATCAGCGTGTCCTGTTCGAACTGCGTGATCGACACGGTGACGTCGTACTTGCCCAACGGATAGTCGTTGAGCGATTCACGATCCATGTGCACGACGAAGCTGTCGCCGACCGCGCGGACGGACGACCCGTCGGCGTCCTGCAGCATGCCGGTGGCGTCGATCGCGACGTGCCCTTGCGGATCGCAGAGCACCGCGAAGATGTCTGCGGCAGGCGCGGGGATGAGTCGTTGAACCTCGATGCGTTCGCTCACGGATCGATCCTGTCACGCGCGGGACGACAGTAGGGCCCTGGTGTAGCCCGAACTGCGAACGGGCACTTGAAGGGCGTGGTGACGCCCGCCGAATGGTTCCTGACCCGCGATGAGCGGGGCAACCCTGCCACCCGGATACCGGCGTGGTCGGAGCGTAATCGCGTCGAACCTTTGATTCACGGTGCCACCTATTTCGAGCGACTCGCCGCCGAGGTGGAGGCGCTGCAGGCGGGTGACTATGTCTTCTTCACCGACTGGCGTGGCGATCCCGACGAACTCCTGCGCGACGGCGGACCGACGATCCGCGAATTGTTCTGTCAGGCCGCGCAACGGGGGGTGGTGGTCAAGGGGCTGGTGTGGCGGTCGCATCTGGACAAGTTCCAGTACAGCGAGGAGGAGAACGAGCACCTGGGCGAGGCCATCGAAGCGGCAGGGGGCGAAGTGCTGCTGGACCAGCGCGTGCGGGCCGGCGGCTCGCATCACCAGAAATTGGTCGTGATTCGGCATCCTGAAGCGCCGCAACGGGATATCGCGTTCGCCGGTGGCATCGACCTGTGCCATTCCCGCCGCGATGACGAGTCGCACAACGGCGACCCCCAGGCGGTGCAGATGGCCGATATCTATGGGAGCACTCCGCCGTGGCATGACGTACAACTGCAGATCCGCGGTCCGGCCGTCGGCGCCCTCGACACCACATTTCGGGAGCGCTGGAACGACGGCACGCCGCTCGACGCGTTGTCGCCGGTGGCATGGGTGATGGACAAGCTACGCGGCGCCGACCTTTCGCCGGGACGGCTGCCGGATCAGCCGCCGGATCCGCCGGAATGCGGACCCCATGCCGTACAGGTTCTGCGTACCTACCCGGACGCACATTTCCGGTACGACTTCGCACCCCGCGGAGAGAGAAGCATCGCGCGTGCGTACAACAAGGTGGTACCCCGAGCCCGCCGCCTGATCTACGTCGAGGACCAGTACCTGTGGTCGGCACGAGTGGCCACATTGTTCGCGCAGGCACTGCGCGAGAACCCGGATCTGCATCTGGTGGCGGTCATTCCGCGCCATCCTGACGTCGACGGCCGATTGGACCTGCCGCCGAATCTGGTCGGCCGCTGGCAGGCGATTGCGACATGTCAGGCCGCGAGTGCCGAGCGCGTCCACATCTTCGATGTCGAGAATCACCGCGGGACACCGGTGTACGTGCATGCGAAGGTCTGCGTGATCGACGACATCTGGGCTTGCGTCGGCAGCGACAACCTCAATCGGCGGTCATGGACCCATGACAGCGAATTATCCTGTGCTGTAATCGATTCCGAAGGAACGTTCGCACGCGACCTCAGGCTGCGGCTATTACGTGAGCATTTGGACCGGCCGGCCGACGGTAGCCAGGACGGAAATCTGACCGACCCGGTCACCGCGATACGTGACATCACCGCCGCGGCCGAGGCGCTGGAGGGGTGGTACCAGTCAGGATGCCAGGGGGAGAGGCCACCGGGCCGCCTGCGGCCGCACCGGCCGGAGCGCCTGAGTTGGCGAACCCGCGTGTGGGCAGAACCCTTGTACCGCGCGATCTACGACCCGGACGGGCGCTCGTATCGCGACCGGCTGCGTGATCGGCTGTAGAGCGGCGTAGGGGGCGCCGGGATTTCACTGGGGGCGTTCACGCGACGCTGCTGAAGATCGCGATCACCAGCCCGGCGAGGGTCAGCATCCCGACCATCACCGTGGCGGCGATCGCCCGGCCTCGCCGGTGTCGACGTACGTCGTAGATGGCCACCGCGATGCCGGCGAAGATCAATGCCGCATAGACCGCCAGTCCAACCGTCAGCGCCGCCGTTGACGCGGCACTGGCCAGGATCACGTTGTGCACGCAGTGAAGCCTACGAAATGGTCAGAGGCCGAGGTCAGACAGGCTGGGATGATCTGCCGGCCGGGGCGCGTTCCGGTCCCAGAAGAACTTTCGCTCACTGTCGTCGATCTGTAGATCGTTGATGCTGGCGTGACGATGTGTCATCAGGCCGTACTCATTGAAGAGCCAGTTCTCGTTGCCGTAGGCCCGGAACCATTGACCAGAATCATCGTGGTACTCGTAGGCGAAGCGGACCGCGATGCGGTCGTCACTGTGCGCCCACAGCTCTTTGATGAGTCGGTATTCGTGTTCGCGGTCCCACTTTCCGCTCAAGAACTCGACGATCTGTGCACGGCCCGTCACGAACACGGACCGGTTACGCCAGACGCTGTCCACCGAATATCCCTGCGCCACAACCTGCGGATCGCAGGTATTCCAGGCATTCTCAGCCAGCCGGGCCTTCTGAACGGCGAGTTCATCAGTGAACGGTGGAACTGGAGGCTTGGACGTCGTGGCAGGGGCCGTCGTCATGGTCGTCTCTCACTTTCTTGGGTTGATCGAGTGGGATGCCTATGTAGACGAAGCTGTCTACATGACCGAAACCGTAACCCATGTAGACAACTCTGTCTACATGGGCATGGTGCATATGTGGACAGATCTGTCTACAATCGCAGAGTGAGTATCGCCGAGACTCTTGATCCGGACGTCGATCTGCCGGCCCTCCCGGCCCGGGATCGGATACTGGCCACCGCGTACCGACTGTTCTACCGCGAGGGAATTCGGGCGACCGGTATCGACAAGGTGATAGCGGAAGCCGGCGTCACCAAAGTGACTTTCTATCGCCACTTTCCGAGCAAAGACGCACTGATCGTTGCGTATTTGGAACTGCGACATCGTCGTTGGATGGACTGGTTTGTCGATGCTCTCGATCGCCACGCAGGCAATCGTCGCCGACCCCCGGTGGTAGCTGCGGTCGAGGAATGGCTGACGGCAGACTCGTTCCGTGGGTGCGCGTTCCTGAACAGCGTCAGCGAGCTCGGCGCCGAATTGCCCGAGGTTCACGCCATCACGGCACGGCACAAGGCAGACGTGGTCGCGGCGATCAAGAAGACGCTTCCGCCGGGGGCGAATCGAACCCGGACGGCGCAGGCGCTCGGCGTGGCACTTGATGGCGCCGTCGTGCATGCGCAGTATCAGCGTGACGCCACAGCGGCGGTGAAAGCACTGGCGACGATCTCGTCGACGCTGGGCCGCGCTAGTTAGCCCCCAGCACCGCGTCGACAGCGGTGTAGAGCGTCTCGGTTTCTGTCTGCAGAACCGATTCTGCGGACGGCAGCGCGCGTTGTACAGATAGACCGTTGAGAACGGTGAGTAGGAACCGCACCTTCTGTGCGAAACCCTCTCGGGGAAGCGCACCTTCGTCGGCCAACACGCCCAGCCAGTACTCGACACGACCTGCCGACGCACGTTCGTGCGCGAGATACGCCGAACGGATTTTATCGTCAGGTTCGGGTGCGATGAAGTGCTGATACGCAGCACCCCAAGCCTTTCGGGCTTCGTCACCGACCCCGGCCGCTGACAGCACCTGCCGTAGGCAGTCGACCAACCGGTCCCGTGCCGGCCGAGACGAGTCGCGGATCGGATCGTCGGGGATGAAGTGCTCATAAATTCTGGTGAGCACTTCATCCTGGAGCGCGCGCTGGGTGGGGAAGTGGAATCTCAGCGATCCTGTGCTCACGCCGGCGCGCGCCGCGACCGCGCGAACGCTGAGAGTGGTGGTCACGTCTTCGGCGATCATCTCGGCCGCCGCTGTGAGAATGCGTTCTCTCGCGTGCATGGGGGTCCTCCTTCGGCGGGGATCCCGCGCAGCTCACTGTACTAGCACACTGTGTTACCTTTGACTAATACAGTGTATTAGTGCAGGGCGAGAGGACCGTATGACCATCCGACAGTGGCGCCCGTTCCGCATCGTCGCCGACAATGCCAGGGCCTACCTGGTGGCGAATGTGGGCGTCTACGGGGTGCTTCTCGTCGGCTTCGGGCTCGGGCTGGCTTTCCCGCATCTCAGCGAGGCGCAGCACAGACGGTTACAGGATGACGGGACAGCCGATCTCGTCCAGTCGCTGATCACCAACCCCTGGCTGTTCGCACTGACGATCCTTGCGGTCAACACACTCCGGATGGGCGCGCTGACCATCGTTGCGCCGTCATTGATCGTGCCGTTCGCCGGTGTCGCGCTGTTCGCCTATTGGGCCGTGACGACGGGGATGACGCTCGTCCCGGTGACCGATATCGGTTGGGTGGCCCTGATACCGCACACGCTGACAGTGGTCGTCGAACTTCAGGCCTACCTGCTGATGCTGCTGGGTGTCTATCTGCTCGGCAGGGGCTGGGTGAGCCCCCGCACCGTCGGCGCCGACAGCCGCCGCCAGGGCTATCTTCGTGGGCTGCAGGATCTCGCTTGGCTGGCGCTGCCGGCGCTGGCCCTGCTGGTCGTCGGTGCAATGTACGAGGCGTTCTCGTTGCGCTACTTCGTACACCCGCTGGCTGACTGGCTGCTGTAGCGGAAGGCGCTACGTGCGCACACGAAACCGGTTCGCCCGCAAGGGGAGTGGCGCGAGCTGCAAAGGGTGAGCTCGCGCGGGCGGATGGCCCCGCGCTGTGATTCCACCCACTCGATACCAACTCTTCCCTCACTGGAGAGTAGGGTTCAGTCCCGATAGTTGTCCGAAGCGCCGCCCACCGGGCGCGTCCGACTGGCATCACTGTGCCTAGATATCGAATGAGATCCATGAATTCGCAGCCGATTTCGCCTGCCTCCACCGTGCGCGAAGCCAGCACCGACCCTTCTTCGTCGGTGCTGGCGGCGCTGCGATCGCCGAGACGCCTCAAAACGGAGGTGCTTGCCGGTCTGGTCGTCGCGCTGGCACTGATTCCCGAGGCCATCTCGTTCTCCATCATCGCCGGCGTGGACCCCCGTGTCGGGCTGTTCGCGTCGTTCACCATGGCCGTGACGATCGCGATCACCGGCGGCCGTCCTGCCATGATCTCCGCGGCCACCGGCAGTATCGCCTTGGTGATCGCGCCGCTGACCCGAGAGCACGGCCTGGACTACCTCGTCGTCGCCGTATTGCTTGGCGGCGCATTGCAGATCGTGCTCGGTCTGCTGGGGGTGGCGCGATTGATGCGGTTCGTGCCGCGCAGCGTCATGGTGGGATTCGTCAATGCCTTGGCGATCCTGATCTTCTTGTCGCAGCTGCCGTACCTCATCGGCGTCCCCGTTCTGGTCTATCCATTCGTCGCGGTCGGGCTGATCATCATGGTGTTCCTGCCGCGGCTGACGACCGCCATACCGGCGCCTCTGATCGCCATCGTGATCCTCACCGCGACTGTGCTGGCGTTCAAGATCCACATCCCCAACGTCGGGGACCAGGGAAAACTGCCCACCAGCCTGCCGTCGGTGTTCATCCCACACGTCCCGCTCAATCTCGACACCTTGTCGATCGTCGCGCCCTACGCACTGGCGGTGGCGCTGGTCGGGCTGCTGGAGTCGTTGCTCACCGCCAAGCTGGTCGACGACATCACCGACACGCACAGCGACAAATCCCGGGAAAGCTGGGGGCAGGGCATCGCCAATGTGGTGACCGGCTTGTTCGGCGGCATGGGTGGTTGCGCGATGATCGGCCAGACGATGATCAACGTCAAGGTCGCCGGCGCCCGCACCCGCATCTCGACGTTCCTCGCGGGCCTGTTCTTGCTCGGACTGGTGGTCGGCCTGCGCGACGTCGTCGGCACCATCCCGATGGCCGCCCTCGTGGCCGTCATGATCATGGTGTCGGTCGGAACCATGGACTGGCACAGCATCTCTCCGGCCACCCTGCGGCGGATGCCGCGCAGCGAGACTCTGGTCATGCTCACCACCGTGGCCGTCACGGTGGCCACCAACAACCTGGCCTACGGCGTGATCGTCGGGGCGCTGACCGCGATGGTCCTCTTCGCCCGCCGCGTCGCCCACCTGGTGACCGTGGTGAAGGAGGAGGAGCCGAATGGTGCGCCTGATACCGCTGTCTATCGCGTGACCGGTGAACTGTTCTTCGCCTCGAGCAACGACCTTGTCTACCAGTTCAACTACACCGACGATCCGACCAACATCGTCATCGACATGTCCGGCTCCCACATCTGGGACGCCTCGACCGTCGCCGCCCTCGACGCGGTGACAAGCAAATACCGCGCGAAGGGCAAACACGTCGATATCGTTGGCTTGAACACCGATTCCGCCGACCGTCACGACCGACTCTCGGGAACGCTCGGAGCAAGCCATTGACCGACACACACATGCAGATCGGGCAAGTCGCCAGCCGCACTGAGCTTTCCGTCAGCACGGTGCGTCATTACGACGAAGTGGGTCTGGTCACGCCCTCTGCACGCTCCGTCGGGGGATTCCGCCTCTACACCGACACCGACGTGGACCGGCTGCTCGTCATCCGCCGGATGAAACCACTCGGGTTCACTCTGACCGAGATGAAAGACCTCCTGGACTCACTCGACGTGCTGGGCGATGCGGGAGCACCTGCCGATCGACGCACCGCCGCCGCGCGCTTACTGCATGATTTCCAAGTCAAGACGCAGGAAAGCGCTGCAAAATTACGCAAGCAGCTTGCCTACGCCGAAGAACTCAGCGAGTTGCTCGTCACCCGAGCAGCCGGAATCGACCACGAACAGCGCGGGTAGCGGACGTCCGGCCGGGGCATACCGGGTCACCATCCAAGTTGACATAATGTGGCTTATCGGCAAAACGTGGACCTGGGCGGACTCTGAATTCGGCCCACCCGTACCCACGTTCCGCTCGCCGGCGTGTGTCGCACACTCGGCCCTGTCCTAGGCACTGCTCGTCGAGAACTGATATCGCCGGTGATACCGAGTTCCCGGCGACAGAGTTCCCGGCGACAGACATATGCCCGCCCGCCATGCCGCGGTATCCGGTCACAAGCTCTGAGGCGGACCGGCTTCCGTGCGGCCCCGCACTCCAGCCCGGCAAGTCCAATTCGTCACTGTGACGTTTATGCTGCGGCGGGCGGCATAGTCCGACTGGCGGTCCGGCACGGCCCACGCCGGCCAACGCCGCCCGGCGGGCCGATGCCGCCCAGCCCCTCGCGGCAGTATCGCCCATGACGGGTCCACCGGCGTGGCCGTCCAGGTACCCCCGCCCCGCAGCCGTGTAGATCAATTACGTCACAGTGACGGAACACCGCCACCCGACTCGGACTCCGCATTCGCGAATCACATTCCCCCGCAACGCCTTCGAGTAGATGAATGAACGGAGCCCCGGCGCGCGCCCCAATCCGACCCCGGACATCCGCGAACGTGCGGTCGCACCCGAGCCTCGAAAGGGCCACGCCCCCAATATAATTCGTCACTGTGACGATTATGTCTGGGTCCAGTTAGAATTCGTCACTGTGAGATCTGCGCCTCGGGGCCAGCGCTGATGCGAGACGTGTGGGGCCGTTGCCTGACCGCAGTGTTGTTCACCGCCTCGGCGGCCGGTCTCGGAGCCCTCGGGACAACTGGCACGGCAACCGCCGATTGCTTCCAACGCGGCGGGTACAACCCGGCCCCCTGCACAACCCCCGCTCCGACAAGCGGCGGAGCGTCGAAGACATCGTCGACCAGCAGCCCGTCCACGCCGGACAATCAGAACGCCGATCAGAACGGGTCCGGCTCGCCGGACAAGGACCAGTCGGAAAGCAGTTCCACCGGGACCACGCCCGCAGATTCCGGGCTGACGGCCTGTCAGAACCAAGGCGCGATGACGACCTCGCTCGGACTGCCAACCGCCACCTGTCGCGCGAGCCAGGGTCCGAACACCCCACCGGACTCCGGCGTGACAGCCTGCCAGAACCAAGGCGCCATGCCCATCGCCATCGGCCTACAGCCCACCACCTGCCGAGCCAGCCAAGGCCCCAACACCCCACCGGACTCCGGCGTGACCGCCTGCCAGAACCAAGGCGCCATGCCCATCGCCATCGGCCTACAGCCCACCACCTGCCGAGCCAGCCAAGGCCCCAACACCCCACCCGATTCCGGCGTGAATGCATGTCAGAACCAAAACGCCATGGCGAATTCGCTCGGTCTTCAGCCGGCGGTCTGTCCGCCCAGCGCACGCGACTGACAAAGGCGCCTAGGGTCGAAGGCTGCGCAGCGTGCTCTTCACGAATTTCTTGAGGACCACGTCGCGACCCGCGCCGTTCTCCCGGGCACTGATGAGCACTGCATGTAGCCCGATGAGGAAGAACGCGGCGCCGTCGTAGGCTTCGACGTCGTCGTAGAGTTCGCCGCGGATACGGGCACGCTCGATCTCGGCGGCCAGCAATACGAACGTCGGGTGTCTGCTCCACTGCTCGTCCTGGGCAAGGGACGGCGAGAAATACAGACTGATGACATCGCGGAACAATGCAGCGCCCCAGCGATTCTCGAGCTCGACGGCGAGCCTGATGATCTCCTCGAGGACGGCTTCCAAATCATGCCGGGTCTCCAGGAATCGACTGAGTTCGTCACCGAGGTAGTCCTCGTCGCGCCGGATCAACTCGAGCAGGACATGCTCTTTGGTCGGGAAGTGGAAATAGAAGGTGCTTCGAGCCACTCCCGCGGCTTCGACGATGGCATTGATGTCGGCCGAACTGGTGCCTGCCCGCTGAAACTCGACGATGGCCGCGTCGAGCACACGCGCACGCGTCCGACGACGCTGGGCTTCGCGGCTCGTCGCAGTCTCTCGCACGCCTCCATTGTGCCGCACACGTTCGCTTCACCGACAGATGTCACCCAAAACTCGGTAAACACCAGGAACCCTCCATAACACCCGCCCTATTTCGTTGTTATCTGTCAGCGAACGTGCTACAAAAAATCCGATGAACACACGAGGCCAGCGCATTCTGCTGTGGACCGCACCGCCGGCGGCAGCTCTGCTCGCCCTGGCCTACGTACTGTTCCCGGTGTTCTCCCCGCCGCTGTCCCCGACCTTGTCCCCCGACGAGGTTGCGGCGTTCTTCCGGGAGAACGCGACGGGTGTGCTCGGCGTCGCGATTCTGTGCAATCTGATCGCCGGTGCCCTGATCCCGCTCTTCGCGGTGACGGCGGTCCAGATTTCGCGGGTCGCGACCTCCAGCGTGGTGCTGACCTACGCCTACATCATCTGCGTCGGCGTCGGGACAACCGCGTTCATCCTGGCCGACTATTGCTGGGGCATGGCGGCTTTCAGACCTGACCGCGATCCCGAACTGGTCAGCCTGCTCAACGACATGGCCTGGTTCTTCTTCATCGCGCCCGTCGGCACCATCATCGTGCAGAACCTGTGCTTCGCGCTGAGCGTGTACCTCGACGAGCGCCCCGATCCGATCTTCCCCCGCTGGGCGGCGCACTTCAACGTCGCCACCGTTGCGCTGCTGGCTCCGAGCGCGTTTTCGATTCTGGTCAAGACCGGTCCCCTGGCCTGGAACGGCACGCTGTCATTCACGTTGCGGCTGCTGACTTTTGCGGCCTACATCGTGGTGATGTTCGTCGTGCTCCTGCGTGCGGTGAATCGGCAGGGCGACGAGCGAGAAGTCCTCGCGTGACACCACGACGCAGGAACCGCAAGCTCGACCAGTGGATCACCTTCTGGAGTGTGCCGTTCTTCTTCAACGTGTTCGGGCTGGTCTTCGTGCCGTTGAGCTGGATGATGCCGCCGAGATCACCGAGCGCCCCCGCGTCACAGATCGTCGCATTCATGCAGTCCCACAATCTGCTGATCGCCTGTGTGCTGCTGACACTCACGTTCGGACTCGCGCCGGTATCCAACGCGGTGTATCTCATGCAGATCAAGCGGATGTCGGTCAGCCCGGCGTTCCGGTACACGCTGATGATGGGCGCCATCACCGGCGCCATCGTCGGCATGCTGTTCCCGATGTTCTGCTTCGGCGTGGGAGCCTTTCGCCCGGGCTACAGCCCAGCCGTGCTGTCGATGCTCTACGACTTCGGCTATCTGGCGTTCATCGGATCCCTTGGCTGCTTCTGTGTCATGTGGATGGCGTTCGGGCTGGCCATCCTTCTCGACAAGAACAATGTGCTGCCGAAGTGGCTGGGCTATTACACCGTGTGGCAGTACATGACCGAGCTGATGGCCGCGCCGGTCTGGATCAACAAGTCGGGCCCCTTCGCATGGAACGGGCTGATGACGTTCTGGTTCACCGTGGTGCTGTACGTCTCGTGGCAGATGGTCGTCTACACCTGCATCTACCGGTCGATCAAGAGACAACCCGACACCGAACTCGACAACGCCGACCTGCACACCGCCACAGGTGATCCCCGCGCCGGGGCGACCGTATGACCGACGTCGCCGAAGGACGCTTCGATAACCTCAGCGACCCCAACCCGGACCACGACGTGCGGCGGCACATCCCTGGCGATCCGAGCATGTGGTTCTTCGTCATCGGCGATCTGCTGATCTTCGGTGTCTACTTCATCGGCTACGTCTACTACCGCGGTCAGAACCCGGATCTTTTCCTGCAGAGCCAGGCCCGGCTCAACGTGGACATCGGCGCGATCAATACCGTTGTGCTGCTGACCAGTTCGTTGTTCGTGGTTCTCGGGACCACCGCAGCACGAGCCGGCAACTCCGCGGACGCGCTGCGCCGGTTCGCCGTCGCGCTGGGCTTGGGTGCTGTGTTCCCGATCCTGAAGATGTTCGAGTGGATTCCGGAGATCACCGCCGGCATCACACCGGGGACCAATCTGTTCTTCATGTTCTACTTCGTGATGACCGGACTGCATCTGTGCCACGTTCTGCTCGGTCTCATCATCCTGTGCTTCGTCATGCGCAACCTGAAAACTGCTGCCCAACCGAAGATCTCGTTCGTCGAGACCGGTGCCACCTACTGGCACATGGTTGATGTCTTGTGGCTGGTCCTGTTCGCCGCGTTCTACTTGATGAGGTGACGATGACGTCGTTGATCCGCAACCCGCTGACCCTCGTGTGGGCGCTGCTGACGGCGGTCACCGTCGTGTCGTGGCTGGTCTCGCGCGACGGCGGGGCCGCCCATCAGCTCAATGCGACGGTGACCACCGTCGTGCTCCTGATCGCGGCCGCGAAGGCCCAGCTGGTGATCTGGCATTTCATGGAGGTTCGCCGGGCACCGGTGTGGCTCAAGGCCGTTACCAGCGGCTGGGTGATTGCGGTGTTCGCGGCAATGCTCGGCGTCTACTTCACCGGCGGATAGTGCCGACGGACCGTCACAACTCGGTCCACCACGGCTTGAGATCAAGAGTGAACGAGATGGTCTTCGGTGCCCGGCTGGTGCCGCCGAACCAGCTGTTGATCCGGAACGCAGACAGCTGATTCGGGTGCAGACCCTCGGGAATCAGCTTGTACACCGCCGTGTCTCCGTATTGCACGGTGATGCCCTGGTAATCGGCGTGGAAGGTGAACGTCTGCCCGACGGGTACCGAGATGATCTCGGAGTCGGTCGGCATGATCCTGGCGGTATCGACGTTGTAGTACGGCCCGACCTCGAACATCTGGGTGGTCACGTTGTATCGCCAGGCCACCATGATGGCGTCGGTGTCCGGCCGCAGGAGCGTGAACGAGATGCCGGTGAGCTTGTTCCAGTCGTATTGGTCGACGGTCTGCAAGTCGTAGACGGAGTTCTCGGTGAAGGTGGCATTCCCGGTAACGCGTTTGGCGAAGAACACCATCTGCAGCGGCAGCGCCAGGTGGGTGTTCTTGGCGATGACGATCCGGTTGCGTAGCGGATGTCGGGCCGACGACGCGGCGGCCGCCGGTTGACGAGCCGTCGCGACCTGTCGTTTCACGTTGCTGGGGGCCACTCGAGGGGCCGCCGGCCCGCGAGCGGGTGTGGTCTTGTGGTCACGCGCGCTGGTCGCACTGTGCGCGGTTGTCCTGTCGGAGGAACCGGCCGGCGCCGCCGACGCGGGCTGCGCGCCCGCGATCCCCATGGCCAGCCAGATCCCGAATCCGACCGCCAGGCCACCCAGAATCCCCGTCAACCGCACCCCCGGCATCGGCAAAGCGTAGCCATGCGCGATGGGCACCGGGCATTGTTTGCTGAGATCTCGTGCCCGGCAATGTGATCCGAAGGTCGGTTATCCGCGTTTACCCGACCGCGGCTTCGAGGACATGTTCAGTTCAACCGCAGACCGGATGAGGGCCGCCAACGCACGCTCGTCGATGACATCGCCGTCGTGGAAATCGATCGCCCGCCGGGTGTTCCCCTCGAGGCTCGAATTGAACAGACCCGAGGGGTCCGGCAGTGCGGCACCTTTGGCGAATGTCATCTTGACCGCGGTCTTGTACGTCTCGCCCGTGCAGATGATTCCGGCATGCGACCACACCGGAACGCCCCGCCACTTCCACTCCTCGACCACCTCAGGATCGGCCTGCTTGATGACGGCGCGGATCCGGGCGAGTGTCTCGCCTCGCCAATCGTCGAATTCGGCAATTCGTGCGTCGATTCGCTGCGAAGCGGTGATGTCGTCGTCGGCCATATCGTCATCATGGCCGCACCGATCGCGATTTTGTATTCGCCAGTCACAGAGAGTATCTTTTCCCGCGGCCCAGAATCGTTTCGGAAAGCTTGAAGATGCGTACTCATTACAGAACTCGCGGCTTTTCCACTCGTCCGCAACGGGGTCTTCGCACCCACCAGGTACTTCGGCCGATGGCCGGTCAGTGCTTCGAGATCGATATTCGGTTCGAGAGCAACCGGTGGCTTGTCCGGATCCCCGAAATCAACGATTCCACCGAGGCGACGGCGCGCGACAAGGTCGAGCTGGCTGCGCGCGAATGCATCGCCGCCCGCACCGGCATCCCCATCGGCTACATCTCGGTCTGGGTCCGCGACTGACCGCAATCCCCGCAATCACGTTGCCTCGCAACGGTTGAGTGCAGCCTGTCAGATCGTGACGGGTCGGAACAACGGGATCCACACTCGGGTGTCCTCGCCGCCGGACAACCCGGTCCAATCTTCGAAGAACACCTCCACCTCGAGCCCGATGCGCATGTCCGCCGGCTCGACGTCCACCACATTGGTGATCAGCCGAACCCCTGGATCCTCGGCGATTTCGACGATCGCCACGATGTAGGGCGGCTCGAAACCCGGAATCCAGGGTTGCCGGTCGACGCTGAACGCCGCAACGGTGGCTCGCCCGGAGACCTTCTCCGGTGCGACATCGGTGCTGCGGCAACGCCAGCAGGCCGGCCCGGGCGGATGAAAGAAATGGCCGCACGCATGGCAGCGGCTGATCAGGAGGTGGCCGTCGCGGCCGCCGGTCCAGAATGCCTCCGACTCCGGCGTTGGGCTGGGCGCGAGCCGTAAATCTGGTCGTTGATAGCTCATCGGCTGCTCACCAACATCGAGCCCGCGACGGGACCGCCGCCGACACCGATCGCGACGACCTCAGGAGTGTGTGGAGCTTGTCGTTCGCCGCCCTCGCCCCACAACTGCACACAGGCCTCGTGCAGGAAGCCCATGCCGTGCAGCCGTCCGCCCGACAACTGCCCGCCGCTGGTGTTGAGTGGCAGCTGCCCGTCGAGGGCGATTCGGTCACCGTCCTGGATGAACTCACCGACCCGGCCGTGTTCGCAGAATCCCAACGCCTCCAACCACATCACCGTCAGGAAGCTGAAGCCGTCGTACAGCTGGGCCATGTCGACATCACGCGGCCGTAGCTCGGTGTGCTCCCACAGAGTGGCGGCCGAATCGTGGGCCGCCATCGTGGTGAGGTCGAAACGTTGTTCCCACGTTGGCCGTTCGAACATTCCCGGCCCGACCGACTCGACGGTCAACGGGTGGCGGGGCAAACCGCCGCAGGCGTCCCTGCGGGAGACGATGACCGCGGTCGCCCCATCGCAGGGCACGTCACAGTCGTAGAGGCACAAGGGTTCCGAGATCATCCGCGCGGACAGATAATCCTCCATTGTGAGCGGGTCCCGGTAGACGGCGTCGGGATTGCGGCCGGCGTTGCGCCGGGCATTGAGCGCGATCGCACCGAGTTGTTGACGGGTGAGCCCGAAGTCGTGCATGTATCGCTGCGCCGGCATCGCCAGCCAGTTGGCCGCCGACAGCGCCCCGAACGGCGCGGTCCACTCCATCTGCGGTGGCAGCTTGCCGCCCCCGCCGAGCAGCACCGACGCGTGGCCGCCGCCTGCCTGCTGCGCGGCGGTGGACTCCCACACCGAGCGAAACACCACAACGTGGTTGGCCAGACCGAGGGTGACGGCCATACAGGCTTCGATCACCGGTCCGATCTGGCCCGCCGTCTCCAACCCGGACATGTACCACCTGCTTCGCAGGCCCAGCGCGGTACGCACCTCGGTGACGTTGGCGCCGGAGAAGCCCGGGTTGGCGGCGACCGCGCCCGGGTAGCTGGCGATGCCGTCGACGTCGTCGACATCGAGCCCGGCGTCGGTGATCGCGCGCAGGACCGCTTCGATCGTCAGCTCCAGCCCGGTGCGGCCCAGTCGGCGACCGACCTGTGACTTGCCCGCGCCGGTGATCACGGCCTTGCCGTCGAACGGGCCGCGGTTCACCGGGTCCTCGTCTCCATCTGGGCGGCAACAAGATCCGCGAGACGCGCGACTTCGGCCTGCAGACTTTCGATGTGCGCCACGGTGGCCGCCTGCTGGGCACTGTCCTGCGCCGAGACACGCTGCACGATCCAGCTCGCGATCGTGGCGGTGATCGCACCGACCATGCTGATCCCGCCGATCATCAGAAGTGCCGCGACAATTCTGCCCAGCACGGTCACCGGGTAGAGGTCACCGTAGCCGACCGTGGTGATCGTGGTGACCGACCACCACACGGCGTCGCCAAAACTCGTGATGTTGGCTCCCGGAGCGGGCCGTTCGACCTGCAACACCGCCAGCGACGCGGCATAGACCAGCAGGACGGCGCTGAACGCGGTGTAGGCCACCACACGACCGCGGATGGCGTCACCGACGGCCCGCTGCAAGGCCCCCACCAGGGCGACCAGGCGCAGCAACAGCAGCGGGCCCATCAACGGCAACACGACGACCACCAGGTCGAGCACGTGGCGGAAGAACCACCGCGCGCGCTGCTCGACCAAAGTCAGGCGCGCCACGTAGTCGACCACGAACGGCAGATACAGCAGGAAGAGCAGCCCGTGGATGATGTGCATGTTCAAGCCCTGCGGCCGGCCCAGCACCTTGACCGAGAACAGTGCGAGGAACGCCGCCGCGCACGCCGCGAGCGGCCACTCGGCCAGTGCCTCCCACCGCTGTAGCCTCGACTCAGGAACCGTTGTCTCGTCCTGTGTTTCGCGTTCGACCACGGTCACGAACTGCGAGCCTCCTCTTGATCGCATTGATCGCGCACCACCTGTTTGGCCCGCATGGTCTGGTCGGTCAGGCCGAGCGCGATCAGCACGTCGACGGCGGTGATCACCAGTCCCCAGTAGTACATCCACCGGACGGTCGGGTCGGGTTGCGCGGCGAAGTACACCACCAAAAATATCGGGCCGACGATGCCGAACACGAGGCACATCGCCTGCACTTTGAGGTACACCAGGAACGTCTCCATCGTCACTGCTCGCCGCGGGCGACCGGCCGGCCGGGCTCCGAACTCCATTGCGACCACGATCCCGGGAACAGTGCGGCCTGACGGCCCGCGGCGGTCAACGCGGCGACGGCCACCGCCGCGGTGATGCCCGATCCGCAGTACACACCGATCGCTGCCTCGGGGCCGACGTCGCAGGCGGCCAGTAGCTCGTCCAGGGCGCTGTCGCTGATGAAGCTCTGATCCCCGGTCAGCAGTCCCGTACTCGGCAGGTTGCGCGCCCCGGGGATGTGCCCGGCCACCGCGTCGACCGGTTCCACCTCACCGCGGAAGCGGTCCGGCGCGCGGGCATCCAGCAACGGCCCGCTGCCGACCTCGTCGGCGGTCAAGGTGGGCAGCGCACCCGCGTACAGATCGTCGTGGGCCACCGTGACGTCGCCCGGAGGTGGTTCGACCGGGCCGGTGTCGACATGCCCACCTGCCGCTTTCCAGGCCGCCCAGCCGCCGTCGAGAATGCGGACGTCCGGGATGCCCGCCGCCGTCAGCACCCACCAGGCCCGTGCCGAGCCGGCCCGGTTCCAGTCGTCGTAGACCACCACGGTCTGCCCCGCGCGGATCCCCCACCGACGCGCGGCAGCCTGCACCGCGGGCCCGGACGGCAGCGGGTGTCGTCCGCGGCCGGGCACCGTGTGGTCGCTCAGGTCGTCGTCGAGCGATACATACACCGCGCCGGGAATGTGGCCCTGCAGGTAGTGCTGTCGCCCGTCCGGCTCGCTCAAGGTCCACCGCACGTCGAGAACGGTCACCGGATCACCCGCTGCCAATCGATTGACCAGCGCTTCAGCGGTCATCATCACGTCAGCGCGCGCAGTCATCGAGTCTCCCCGTTCGTCGTCGGTCGGCACCGATGATCATGCCCTCGCGCGCGTGTCGACGCAGGCACCAGGTGGTCAACCTGAGAAGAAGCTGAAATCGAGTAGTGCACTACGCGTGCGCACGTCGATATCGGCCCGATAACTTTGCTACAGCATCAGACGACACACGGGTTCCGACGGGGGGCGCCGGAATCGCCTGATGGTTCGCACCGCGGCTATGGGGGGTGTGGTGCGAACGCCAGGCGGCGCTGGGGAAGGTCATCGAGCCTTCCCCGGCGTCCGTGGTTTTCTCGGACGTCCTCGTCCGTCAGCCGACGGTAGGGTCGGCCGGATGACGTCTCCAGCGGCATTCACCGCCGACGGCCGGCCTCGCGCTCGTGGACTGGACATCCCGCTCGCCGGCGAACCAGGCCCACTCAACGCCATCACCGATGTGGCCGGCGTCCAGGTCGGTGTGACCACCCTGCTGGCCGGCGACGGAGAGCTGATCGTGGGAAGCGGACCGGTGCGCACCGGCGTCACCGCGATCCTGCCCCGGGGACGGGCCGGCCTCGGCAGGCCATGCGCCGCGGGCTGGTTCTCCCTCAACGGCAACGGCGAGATGACCGGCACCACCTGGATCGAGGAGTCCGGCGCGTTCAATCTTCCTGTGCTGCTGTCGAATACGCATGCCGTCGGTGCCTGTCACGCGGGTGTGATCTCCTGGGTCAACCGGATCGATCCGGTGCTGGCCCGTCAGTGGCTGCTGCCGGTGTGCGCCGAGACGTGGGACGGCTACCTCAATGACATCAACGGCGGCCATGTGCGCCCCGAACACGCCGAAGCGGCACTGGACCACGCCACCGGCGGTCCGGTGGCGGAGGGGTCGGTCGGTGGCGGCACCGGGATGAATTGCTATGAGTTCAAGGGCGGCAACGGAACTGCGTCCCGGCTGGTGCGGTACGGCAGTCACACCTTTACCGTGGGCGCCTTCGTTCAGGCGAATTTCGGTGCGCGCCATGAACTCACCGTGTCCGGACGTCTCGTCGGCCCGCACTTGGATGTCGAGAATCCGCTCGACGGCGACTGGTTCGAGCGCGACCTCAACCGGCCGCCGCCCGGAGCCGGTTCGGTGATCGTCGTGATCGCCACCGACGCACCGCTGCTACCCGGGCAGTGCAAGGCACTGGCCCGACGGGTCCCGCTCGGGCTGGCCCGCACCGGCACCACCGGCAGCCACTTCTCCGGAGACATCTTCCTGGCGTTCTCGACCGCCGACGCACCGGATCTGGCCAGCCGGTTCCCCGTCGGCCCGGTCGGCGACGACGAATTCGGCCACCTGCGGTTCCTGCCGTGGGGCCGGATGAACGACTTCTATGCCGCGGTCGTGCACAGCGTGGAGGAGGCCGTCCTCAACGCGTTGGTGGTCAACGCCGACATGGTCGGTCGCGACGGGCATCGCTCCCCCGCACTCCCGCACGACCGACTGCGCGCGCTGCTGTGACTCAGACGTTCAGCGTCGGGATCGTGTCGGGTTTGCTGAAGTCGATCTGAGCCGCCGGGTTGGCGATCGCGGTGACCAGACCCGTCGCAAACGGGCCGGCGTCGTCGAACAGCGTCCCGGCACCGACCGAGATGCCGTCCGACGTCCAGTGCGAATCGCCCTGCACCCCAATGTGTTCCGACTGCGGCAGTCGGGAGAGCGCGACGGTGAGATCACCGTTGATGTAGCCGATGCCCTTGGTGCCGAGGTTACTGACCAGGCTGGTGGCCTCGGCCACGACGACGGTGCGGACGAACGGCGTGATGTCGTGACCGGCGACCACATCGATCGGGCAGTGGTAGACGCGCTTGCGTGAGGTGTTCTGGTGCGCGCCTCCGTCGGCGAGCCAGCCGACATCGTCGCTGCCGATGAAGTAGCCGTGCCGGTCGCCACCGGTCGGCGGGGTGAACTCGGCGTGGGCCATCCACTCTTCGCCGGGCGGCGGTTCGGACAGCCGGTACTGCACCATCGTCGCCCGCGCGACGATCGCCTCGCCCTGAAGGACGTCGCATTCCGAGTTTCGAATCCGCCTGCCGTCACGAATCAGCCGGACGCGCACCGTCGTCGGCACCCGGCGTGCCGCCTTGAACAGGTCGACGGTGAGCCGGGCCGGCAGGAACTCGGGCAGGCCGAACCGCTGCTCGAGGGTGAACGCGGCCAGGCTGACCACGGCGGGCCCGTTGAGCATGTCGTCACCCCAGCGGCTGCGGGCATTCTCCGTCGGATGGAAGTTGCCGTCGGGATCGGAAATGAAATGCGCCGGTCGGGTGGCCATCCGGGCATCCTCGCACAGCCCCCTCCGGCGTCCGGCACTCGGTGGTTAGCCCGCATAATCAACTCGTGCGCGACCTCCAAGCCCCCCATGCCGGCGCTGGGTATCACCGGCCGGGGCTGCTCGTGGCCACACTGAGCGTCGTCGCCCTGACCGTGGCGGTGTTGCAGACCGGCGTCGTGCCGGTCCTGGGTGTGATGGCCCGACAGCTGCATGCGTCCCCGGTCGACGTCAGCTGGGCTGTCACGGCCAACCTTCTCGCGGCGGCGGCGACCACTCCCCTCATCGGTCGCCTTGCCGATCTGTACAGCAAAAAGGGGGTGCTGTTGGCGGTGCTGGGGATCGTGCTCGCCGGCTCGCTGCTGGCCGCGCTGACGTCCTCGCTTCCGCTGCTGATCACCGCGCGGGTGTTGCAGGGCGCGTCGTACTCGCTGTACCCGATCGGGGTGTCCATCCTGCGCGAGGAGCTGCCCCCCGACCGCCTCATGCGGGCGATGGCGGTGCTGTCCGGCTCGCTCGGATTCGGCGGCGGCATGGGCCTGGTCGTCACCGGGCTGTTGATGCGCGGTGACGCCGGCTATCACCGGGTGTTCTGGTTGACGACGGTGTTCACGGTGCTGGTGATCATCGCCGTGCTGGCCGTCCTGCCGACCCGCCCGCGACGTTCGGCGGGGACCGTCGATTGGGGCGGTGCGGCCGGGCTGGCGTTGGGTCTGTCCGCGGTGCTGCTGGCGATCACCCAGGGTCACGGCTGGGGCTGGGTATCGGCACGCACGGTCGGCTGCCTGGCCGCCGGGCTGGCGGTGCTGAGCGCCTGGTGGTGGTGGGAACGACGCAGCCCGCACCCCTTGGTGTCGACGGCGATGCTGTCGCGCCGCCCGATCCTGTTGACCAATTTCGCGACGATCCTGGTCGGAATGGGCCTGTATTTCGCGTTCCTCGGGCTCACCGACTTCGTCCAGGCGCCCGCCGGTAGCGGCTACGGCTTCGGCGCGACGGTGCTCGGGGCCAGCGTCGTGTTCTTGCTGCCCGGCGCTCTCGCCGGGTTCTTGACCGCGGTGGCCAGCGGCCGCTACATCGACCGCTTCGGTGCCCGCGCGGTGTTGATGGTGGGCGCCGCGGCCGGCGTCCTCGGGTTCGTCCTGCTTGCCGTCCTGCACCACCAGCCGTGGCAGGTGATCATGGCCGGCGTACTGGCCAACGCCTACATCAGCCTGGCCTACGGGGCATTGCCTGCCCTGGTTGTGCGCGAGGTCGACGCAGGCGAAACCGGGGTCGCCACAAGCATGAACGCCATCGCGCGCACCGTCGGCAGTTCGATCGCCGCCGCGATCGTCGCGGTCTTGCTGGGCCGGTCGGACCACGGCCACATCCCGGAGAGCAGCTTCACGGTGATCTTCGCCCTCGGCGCGATCACTGCTGCCGCCGCGATGCTGCTGATCGCGATCACCCGCCCGAAGCTGCGGGTCGCCTCGACCGAGGACGTCACCGAGTCGCGCGCGATGAACCACGAATGGGGCTGAGCTACCCGGGCTGAACCGGCGTCGGTGTATCACGCGTGCCGGCGCGGGCGGCCCCGATCCCGGCGGCGACGACGAAGCCGACACCGACGATCGCCCACGAGTTGGGCACCTGGTGAACGACGACGAACCCGATCAACAGTGCCAGCGCCGGCTCCAGGCTCATCAGCGTCCCGAAGGCCGCGGTGTTCAGGCGGCGCAATGCCATCAACTCGAGGACAAAGGGCGCGATCGGCAGCAGCAGGGCCAAGCCGAGGCCGATCAGGATCATGTCCGGCGTCATCCGCGGCAGCACCGCCCAGCCGACCGCGGCGGTGACGGTGACCGCGGCCACCGGCATCGACACCCCGAGACCCTGCAGCCCGCTCACCCGGTCGCCGACGCGCTGGGTCAGCAGGATGTAGGCCGCCCAGCAGGCGGCGGCGCCCAGCGCGAACGCCACCCCCACCACGTCGATCGCACCTTGCGCCGGCTGGGTCAGCGCCGCTACGCCGACAGCGGCCAGCGCCGGCCACACCCAGCGGCCCCGCCCGCGGCCGCTGACGACCGCCACGGCCAACGGTCCGAGAAACTCCAGGGCACTGGCCGTCCCCATCGGGATGCGCGCCAACGCCGCCATGAACAACATCGTGGTCAACGCGGTCACCAGCCCCAGCAGCACGCAGATTCCGAACGTGGCCCGGGTGAACGCCGAGGGCCGCGGGCGCACGAGCACCAGCAGCAGCACTCCGGCCCAGGCCACCCGCAGCCACGCGGCGCCTTCGGCCCCGATCCGCCCGATCAGGCCGATCGCCACCGCAAGCCCGAGCTGGACGCACACCATCGCGGCCACTGCCAGGGCAGCACCCACGCGGGCCGGATGTCCGGTCATGGTTCGCATTCAACGACACCCGGCACAGCACCACGGTGCCGGGCTGGTATCAACGTCTCGGACACCCCATACAGAACGGACCCTGCGGAACGGACGCGCTGTGACTTCTTCGCCGAAGGACGAGTCTCTCGACTCGATCAGCCGAAGCCTGGCCCAGGTGGTGCGCCTGACCAGCAGCCGGTCCCTGTTCGCCAGGCAGGCCGGCGCAGCCGGTGTCGGCCTGACCCAGCCGTCGTATGCGTTGCTGCGGATTCTTCTCGACAGCGGCCCGCTGCCCATGGGTGCGCTGGCGCGGGGCGCTCACATGGACCTGGGGATGGCGACGCGTCAGGTCACCTCCCTGGTCGACGCGGGACTCGTGACCCGCAACCCGGACCCGACCGACCTGCGGGTCGCCCTGGTGGCTGTCACCCCGCAGGGTCGGCGCGAAGCCGGAAAGCTGCTGGACGTCCGAGTCGGTCATCTGCGACGGGCTCTGTCGGGGTGGACGGAAGCCGAACTCGACCAGTTCGACCGCTTCCTGATCCGGTTTGTCGCCGACTCCCTCGGCACCCCGATCGACGACTGACGCGGCTGATGCGGCTCAGCCGGTGACGCGGTCGACCAGTTCACCGGCGAGCGCGAACGCCGACGTCGCGGCCGGCGATGGCGCGTTGCGGACATGAGAGATGCGACCGTCTCGGGAGATCACGAAATCGTCGACGAGAGAGCCGTCCCGGCCGACGGCCTGGGCCCGGACACCGGCGTGGGAGCTGCCGTCCAGATCGGCCAGGGTGAGGCCGGGCATGTATCGGGCCGCGGCATTGACGAAGGCCCGCCGGCTCGCCGCCATCCGCATCTCGTCGAGCCCCACCCGCCAGTACCGGCGCGCCACCCGCCAGGTCCCGGGCCAGGCCAGCGTCTCCCAGGAGTCACGAATGCTCAACCGGCGCAACGAGTACGCGTCACGGGCACCGACCATCATGGCGGTCGGGCCCAGCGTCACATCGCCGGTGATGTGCTTGGTGATGTGCACCCCGAGGAACGGCAGATCGGGGTTGGGCACCGGATAGATCATCCCGTTCAGTCGCGGCGAATCCGTCGGAGTCAGACCGAGGTACGCGCCGCGGAACGGCACGATCTGCGGGTCGCGGGGCGCCCCCGCCCGCCGGGCGAGCCGGTCGGCCCACAGTCCGGCGCAGGCGATGACGGTGTGGGCGCGTAGCGGCCCGGCGGTGGTGTGGACGATCGGGTTGTCCGCCCCATCGATCGCGGTGACCTCGGTGCCGAACCGGATCGACACGCCCGCGGCCGTCAGCTCGGCGACGAGAGTGCGGGCCACCGCGGGATAGTCGACGATTCCGGTGTTGGGTGCATGAAGTGCCTGCAGGCCAACAGCATTGGGCTCGATCTCGGCTATCTCCTGACCGCCGATGCGACGCAACCCCGGCACGGCGTTGGCGATGCCCCGCTCCTGCAAGTCGTCCAGACGGCCGAGCTCCTCGGCTGATACCGCGACAATCAGCTTGCCGCAGCGCTCGTGCTTGATGGCGTTGTGCTCGCAGTATTCGTACATCATCCGGGCGCCGTCGACACAGAGCCGGGCCTTCAGCGATCCCGGCTGGTAGTAGATCCCGCCATGGACCACACCGGAGTTGTGGCCGGTCTGGTGGCGGGCAGGCGCATCCTCCCGCTCGACGACGGCCACCGAGTCCTGGGGGCGCCGCGACATCCACTCCCGGGCAACCGCCAGGCCGACGATGCCCGCGCCGACGACAACGAGGTCATGTCTAGGAGGCGTCATCACCGTCGCTCGTCGCGACCGCTCGCAGCATGTAGTCGCGGCGCTGCTCGATGGTCCGCCCGAATTCCTGCAGGAGCAAGGGGTTCTCGTGGACGATCGTCTCAACCTGCTCGCGCGCGAGATACACCATCGTCACCTCGCCCACCGCGTACGACCAGCCGATCACGGGCTGACGGGTGAGCGTGCTCTGCCCCAGGAACGAACCGCGCTCGTGGCTGCCGACCACCACTTCGGTGCCGTCCTCTGCGATAGCCGTCAACTGGACCGCACCGGAGACTATGAATTTGATGCCGGCGGGGACTTCACCGGAGCGCTGGACAAGTTCGCCGTCGCCGTATCGCTCCATCGACGCATACGGGATCAGCCGCTGCTGCTCGTCGCGGTCCAGCCGCAATGTCGGCGCGACGATGGAACGGATGGCCGCGGTGACTCGCTCGGTAGAGGAAAATTGGTCATCCGCTTCGTCCAGGTGCAGACCTTCGCGCCGGGCCGAATACCAGATCCAGCGCAGGAACGTGGCTTTGGCCTTCCCGTCGTCGGCCGGCGATGTCAACGGAATTTTGGTCTGATACTGATTGGCCCCCAACGGAACCGCCGACGGCTGCAGATCAGGGTGGCATTGCGGCAGCTCCGAGGCGACCCGCACCAGCATGGCGCACACTTCGTCAGGAGCGTCATCGACCGCGAACACGCTCGTGACCATGATCGTGTGCTTTCCGGGCGGCCTGCTGAGGTTTGTGAACGATGCCCCAGCCAGTACCGAGTTCGGTGTGATCTGCAGGCCGGTCCCGGTTTCGAGATGGACGGCTCGCCAATTCACCTCCACGACCCGTCCTTTGGCGGCCGGCGTATCCAGCCAATCGCCGATCTTGAAGGGCTGTTCGAAGAGCATCAACAACCCGGAGATGATCTGGCCGACCGAGTTCTGCAGTGTCAGGCCGACGACGATCGAGGTGATTCCCAGTGCGGTGAAGAGGCCCTTGACGTTGGCGCCCCAGATGTAGGCGAATATCAGCGCCAGACCCACGGCGATCAAGAGGAAGCGGGCAACGTCGAGGAAGATCCCCGGAATTCGCTTGCGCCAGCTTCCATCCGGTGCGCTTTGGAACACAGCGGCGTTGATCCCCGACAGCAGCAGGACCAGAACGACGAACGCCACCAGGGTGCCCACCATCCGCACCGAGGTCGAACCCGCCGGCACCCGGCTGGCTTCGAGCATCAACAGCAGCAGCGCACCGAGCGGCAAGAGGTAGTTACGCAGCAGAGTTACCGGCTTGAGCAGAAAGCTCTTCCTGCGGCGCAGCGCATGCTGCCACTCGGTGAGGGCGACCAAGCCGAGGGGAAGTCCGATGGCGATCCCGATTGCCCAGTAGAACCAGGACGAGGTGAACACGTCGCTCATCGCTGGTCCTCCGACACCTGCCAGATCGGTTGCGCCGCCTCACCGACGGTGACCGATCCCGCCTCGACGAACGTCATCGTGTCGCGCAGGGCTTCATAGACCTTGGCGGTGACGAAGATGCCCGGACGCGGTGAACCATCCTTGACCTGGTGCGCCAGGTTCACCGCGTCGCCCCACATGTCGTAGACGAGCGACGGGCTGCCCAGCAGGCCGCTACCCACGCCACCACTGTCGATTCCGGCGCGCAGAGCCAGCTCGATCCCCGCGTCAGAGTTGAACCGTTCGACGATCCGCTGGCACTCGAGCGCGAAATCCACGGTACGGCGCACGTTGTCGAGTCGGGGCACCGTCAGTCCACAACTGGCCAGATAACCGTTACGTACGGTGTGAACGCTCTCGACGCCGAAGTCGGCTGCGGCGGCTTCGATCTGGCGGATCAACTCATTGCCCAGCGCCAGGTAGTCGCTGGGGCTCATGTCCGCTTGCAGTCGGTCGATGCCCAGCAGATCGGCGAAAATGACCGTCACATTGTGGTGTTCGCTTGCGATCGTCTCTTCGCCCTGCCGGAAACGCTCCACTACGGCTTCCGGCATCAACGATCGGAGCAGTTCGTCGTTCTGCTGCCGCTGCTCCTTGAGCAGATCATCCTTGACGGTCAGACTGCGACTCATATCGTTGAACGCCTGCGTCAAGTCGCCCAGTTCGTCTCGCGTCTCCACCGGGATGGCAACCAGATAGTCACCCGCAGCGATCCGTTGGGCCCCGGCCTCCAGTTTGCGGATCGGCCGCACGAACACCTGCGCCAGGTAGGCGGCGAGTACGCAGACGATGAAGATCATCCCGACAGTGCTGAGGACCATCGTGCGGGTGAACGAGGATTCCTTGGCGAAAGCCTCGGCTACATCCACCTTGGCGATGATCGACCACTGCAGCCCCGAATTGTGATCGGGCAGAGGGGCATAGGACTGGAGAGCTCGATTGCCCAGATAGTCGCTGGACACCAGCGTGCCGGTTTCGCCCCGTCGCGCGTTGGTTGTGGCTTGGGATATGTCGGGCTGCACCAATGTGGTGCCGCCGAGCCGAATCGCCTTGTCGGCGACTTCCGCGGGGGTACCGGCCGCGGTCACCTCACTCTTGTACCGCTGCGGGTCCTCGACGAACATTCGCGAGTCCGAACGCATCAGTCCATCGGGTCCGACGAGGAATGTCTCCCCGGTGGCGCCGAGGCCGGCGTCTTTCCACTTTCGGTCGAAGGTCATGAGCTGGTTGATCTTCGAGATCGGAAATTGCAGAGCCAGTACACCTTCGGTTCTGCCGTTCGGCGTGATCGGGGCGACCATCCACGCGGTGGGCTGCATCTGGGCCGGTTGATAGAACTCGAAATCGGTGAGGCCGACGTAGTCGACGGTGTTGGCCGACATCGCCTTCAGGTAGGCGGCATGCAGTTTGGAGCCGGCGTAGGGGCCGGTGATGATGTTGGTGCCGAGGTCGACGCCCTTGTAGGCGGTGTAGACCACATTGCCGCGGGCGTCGAGGAGCAAGGCGTCCTGGAAACCGAAGCGAGTGGTGATCTGCCGGAAGAAATCCTGGTAGCGCGCGTTTGCCGCCGACCACTGGCTCCCGTCACCGGCGTCGCCCATGGCGATGGCCGCGTCGTCGGTGGGCAACCGCGCGGTGTAGTTGGCTTGCAGATATCGCTGGGCCGGGGCTGTCGGCAGGAGCGCGGACGCATCCAACAGGGTGCCGCTCTGCTGATCGGTCTGCTTGATGAAGGTGTCGTAGTACCCGAGCACGCCCTGCCACTGTGCCGGGCTGACCGATGCGTTGTCGAGCTGATCGAAGCCGGCGGTGAACGCCGCGAGCGCATCCGAGGTGCTTGTGCCACGGCTGTAGATGACCAGCGAATTCTTGAGGTCCTGGAACTCGCCCTCCAGCGCCCGGGACTGCGCCTCCCGGATCTCGATCAAACGGCTGAACACCGCGGTGCGCAGCGACGTCCGGCCGACCTCGAAAGCGATCGCGCCGACGACCGCCGCGGCCAGCATGGTGCACAGCACTAGCATCAAGATCAGCTTGGACTGGATGCTGACGCGCGCGAGGATCCGATCGCGGCGGAATCGCGACAGCATCTTGTGCTTGTCAGGGGCCGGATCCGGCGTCGGCGCGGGTTGCGACGCGCCCTGCTCAGCCACTCGAGACATCGGCACCCTTTCGCGGTCACCCCGCAGCTAACCGGTCCCGGTGCAGATTAGCAGGATGATGTGGCAAATGAGGCGTACGAGGCTGTTGATATCGGGTCGAATTACTGTCCGGTCGGCGGGACCGGGCAGTTGAGCACCGTCGCAATGCATGGTCGGATAGCACCCGTGGACACGACTTACGAAGGCACCAAGCGCGAGATCGCCACCGAGAAGGGCGTTCTGCGCTATCACGAGGCCGGCGAGGGCCCCACCCTGCTGATGCTGCACGGATCCGGGCCGGGAGTCACCGGCTGGCGCAACTTCCGCGGCAACCTGGCGTTCTTCGCCGAGCGCTATCGGTGCCTGGTGCTGGAGTTCCCCGGATTCGGGGTGAGCGACGACTTCGGCGGCCACCCGATGCTGGATGCGCAGGCGGCGGTGCCCGCATTCGTCGATGCGCTCGGCCTGGACAAGGTCGACATCATCGGCAATTCGATGGGCGGCGGCGTCGGCATCAACTTCGCGATCAATCATCGTGACCGGATCGGCAAGCTGGTCACCATCGGCGGCATCGGCACCAACATCTTCAGCTCGGGACCCAGTGAGGGCATCCGGTTGCTCCAGGAGTTCACCGAGGATCCCACCCGTCAGCGGCTCGTCGACTGGCTCAACTCGATGGTCTACGACCCGGCATTGGTCACCGAACAACTCATCGAGGAGCGCTTCGCACTGGCGACCGATCCCGAGACCCTCGAGAGTGCGCGGCGGATGTACGGCAAGGCGGCGTTCGCGGCGATGACGAAGATGATGCGCAACGCTGACTTCCCGCTGCCGTGGGCCATCATGCACAAGGTCAAGGCACCCACCCTGTTGACGTGGGGCCGTGATGATCGGGTCAGCCCGCTCGATATGGCGCTGATCCCGATGCGCACCATCGCCAACGCCGAGTTGCACGTGTTCCCCAACTGCGGACACTGGGTGATGATCGAGGCCAAGCAGGCGTTCGAAAACACCGTGATGGGCTTCCTGCAGCGCGATTAGCTCTTCGTGATCAGGTCGAAGCCCCGGTATCCGTCGGCGGCGACTTCGGCGCAGATGTCGTTGTAGGCCCCGAAGCCGCCGATGAAGAGCATGAAAACCCTTGGCTTTCCGGGCACATTGGCACCCAGGTACCACGAGTTGGCTTTCGGGAACAGTGTGGTGGCAGCGCGCCGGTCGAGCTCGGCAAGCCAATTCTCGACGGCGTCGGGGCGCGCCTCGATGCCGGCGTATCCGTTCGCATCGAGATAACCGATGGCCTCGGCGATCCAATCCACGTGCGCCTCGGCATGCAGGACCATGTTCGCCAGCACGGCCGGCGCCCCCGGACCGGTCACGACGAACAGGTTCGGGAAGCCGTCGTCGCCCAGACCCAGGTAGCTGCGTGGGCCGTCGGCCCAGTCCTCGGCCAGCCGCTCTCCCCCGCGGCCGACGATGTCGATCTTGCTCAAAGCTCCGGTGAGCGCGTCGAATCCGGTGGCGAACACGATCGCGTCGAGATCCACGTGCTCCGCGGACGTGGTGATGCCGGTGCGGTCGACCGACACGATCGGGGTGCGGCGGACACTGATCAACGTCACGTTCGGCCGGTTGAAGGTCTGAAAGTAGTTGGAATCGGTGCAGATTCGCTTGGTCCCGATCGGATGATCGTCGGGTATCAGCAGTTCGGCGACTCCCGGGTCGTCGATGACCGCACGAACCTTCTCCTCCCAGAACTTTCGCGCCTCGTCGTTGGCGGCCTGGTCGGTGAGCTGATCGGGGAACGTCTTGGAGAACAGCACACCGCCCAGGCGCCACCGCTTCTCGAAGGCTTCGCGCCGCTCCCGGGCCGAGACCTCCATCGTGGGTGTAGTCGTGCCCACATAGGGCGAACCGCCACCGCTGCGCATCGAGAGGCGCCTGCGCTCGGCGTAATTCGCCTTCACCTCGGCAACCTGCTCGGCGGTCAGCGCCGAGTTGCCTGCCGGGATGCTGTAGTTGGGGGTGCGCTGAAAGACATACAGATGCTGCGCCTGTTCGGCCAGGACCGGGATCGATTGGATACCTGAGGAACCCGTGCCGATGACCGCAACCCGCTTGCCGGTGAAATCGACGCCCTCGTGCGGCCAGTGCGCGGTGTGGAAGATCTCCCCGCCGAAGCTGTCCAGCCCGTCGAACGCCGGCGTGATCGCGGCCGACAGCGCCCCGGTCGCCATCACCACGAACCGGGCAATGGTCACCCGGCCGTCCTCGGTCGTCACCGACCAGCGCAGCGTCTTTTCGTCGAGTACCGCTGAGGTCACCCGGGTGTCGAAGGTGATATCGCGACGCAAGTCGAGCTTGTCGGCGACCCAGTTCAGATAGGTCAGGATCTCGGCCTGGGTGGCGTACTTCTCGGTCCACGTCCATTCCTGCTGCAGCTCGTCGGAGAACGAGTAGCTGTAGTCGACGCTTTCGACGTCACACCGGGCTCCCGGGTACCGGTTGAAATACCAGGTGCCGCCCACCTCGGGTGCCGCCTCGAACACCCGGACCGACAGCCCTTGCCCGCGGAACCTGTGCAGCGCGTACAGCCCGGCGAATCCGGCGCCGACCACGACGACGTCGAGTTCCTCTGCGCTCATGTCCAGCAGAGTAGGTCCAAATTCTGACGTAGCCCCGCTCATCGAGACATTGGCCGGTGCTGACGGCCTCGCGGGTTCAGGATGAGATCAACAGCCCAGACCTGGACTAAGGATGCATGATGACTGCTTCGGTGCTCGACAAGACCATGGAGCTCGCTGACCAGCTTCGCGAGCAGGCCGTGGAAGCCGAGAAGATCGGCAAGCTCACCGATCAGACCGTCAAGGCGATGAAAGAAGCCGGCCATATCCGGCTGCTTCAGCCGGCCAAGTACGGCGGATTGGAAGTGCACCCGCGGGAGTTCGCCGAGACCGTGATGGCGATTGCCTCGCTCGACCCGGCGGCCGGTTGGATCAACGGCGTCGTCGGCGTGCACCCCTATCAGCTGGCCTATGCCGACCCGCGGGTCGCCGAGGAGATCTGGGCCGACGACGTCGACACCTGGGTGGCCTCGCCCTACGCCCCGCAGGGCATCGCCCGGCCGGTCGACGGCGGCTACATCTTCAACGGGCGCTGGCAGTTCAGCTCCGGAACCGACCACTGCGACTGGATCTTCCTGGGCGCCATCAAGAGCGACGCCGACGGCAAGGTGCAGATGCCGCCGCAGATGCTGCACATGATCCTGCCGCGCAAGGACTACACCATCGTCGAGGACTCCTGGGACGTGGTGGGTTTGCGCGGCACCGGTTCCAAGGACGTCATCGTCAAGGATGCCTTCGTGCCCGAGTACCGGGTGATGGACGCGTTCAAGGTGATGGACGGCACCGCCCAGCGTGAAGCCGGGATGACCGACACCCTGTACCTGATGCCGTGGTCGACGATGTTCCCGCTGGGCATCTCCTCGGCCACCATCGGCATCTGCGAAGGCGCGCTCGCCGCTCACCTGGACTACCAGCGTGAGCGGGTCAGCGCCGCAGGCACCGCCATCAAGGACGACCCTTACGTGATGTACGCAATCGGTGAGGCCGCCGCCGACATCAACGCCGCCCGCCAGGAGATCCTGGCCAACGTGGACCGGATCTACGACATGGTGGACTCCGGCAAGGAGGTCTCGTTCGAGGACCGCGCCGCCGGGCGGCGCACCCAGGTGCGCGCGGTGTGGCGTGCGGTCAGCGCCGTCGATGAGATCTTCGCCCGCTCCGGCGGCAACGCGATGCGGATGGACAAGCCGCTGCAGCGGTACTGGCGCGACGCCCACACCGGAATGGCCCACGCCATCCACGTGCCGGGCACCGTGTATCACGCGTCGGCCCTGAGCTCCTTCGGTGTCGATCCGCAGGGCCCGCTGCGGGCGATGATCTGACCGGAACGCAACCGTGAGCCTGCTGAAGAGCCTCGGCTACGTCACGATCCATACTGCTGACATCGATCGGTGGCGCCAATTCGCCTTCGGCGTACTGGGATTCGCCGAAGGAAAGGGACCCGATCCGTCCGCGCTGTACCTGCGCATGGACGAACGGGCGGCGCGGATCATCGTGGTGCCCGGCGACGGAGATCGGATCGCGACGGTGGGCTGGGAGGTCCGCGACCACGCTGCCCTGGACCAGGTGAAAGATGTGCTCGACCGCGCCGGGGTCGCCTATACCCAGCTGTCGCAGTCCGAGGCCGACGACCGCCGAGTCGAGGAGGTCGTGGCGTTCGACGACCCGGCGGGAACCCACCTGGAGGTCTTCCACGGCGCGGTGCTGGATCACAGCCCGGTGGTCACCCCGTTCGGTGCGCGATTCGTCACCGGCGACCAAGGATTGGGCCACGTCGTGCTGCCGGCACTCGACGCGCCCGGCTTGTTCGATTTCTACACCCAGGTCCTGGGTTTTGTGTCCCGCGGTGCATACCGGGTTCCGCTGCCCAAAGAGTTCGGCCCGATCCGGATCCGCTTCCTCGGGATCAACGAACGCCATCACAGCTTGGCGATCGCCCCGGCGATGCACCAGCGCGATCCAGGCCTGATCCACATGATGGTGGAGGTGGACAGCCTCGACACGGTTGGCGAGGCGTTGGACCGCATCGCCGCGCAGGAGTTCCAGCTGTCGTCCACACTCGGTCGGCACACCAACGACAAGATGGTGTCGTTCTACGTCCGCGCCCCCGGCGACTGGGATATCGAGTTCGGCACCGGCGGCCTGCGGATTGACGAAAACCATTACACCGCTGAGGAAATCACAGCGGACAGCTATTGGGGTCACAAGTGGGTCGGCGACCTGCCCGCCGCCATGCGGCCCTGACATGACCGACGTCCGCCCCGTTCCGGCCACTTCGGTGACCACCTGGGACCACGAGGCCGACGTGGTGGTCGCCGGTTACGGTGTCGCCGGCGCGGCTGCGGCGGTCGAGGCTGCCGGCGCAGGCGCCGATGTGCTGGTCCTCGAGCGAGCGGGCGCCTGGGGTGGAGCTGCGGCGTTGGCCGGCGGGTTCATCTACCTGGGCGGGGGTACCGGGCTCCAAAAAGCCTGCGGCTTCGATGATTCCGCCGAGAACATGGCGGCGTTCCTGGATGCCGCGATGGGCCCGGGCGCCGACCGCGAGCGCATCGCCGATTACGCCGAGGGCAGCGTCGCCCACTTCGACTGGCTGGTGGCGTGCGGGGTGCCGTTCAAGCCGGAGTTCTTCGGTGAACCCGGATGGGAACCGCTGGGCGACCAGGGGCTGATGTACAGCGGTGGCGAGGACGCCTATCCGTTCAACACCGTCGCCGATCCCGCGCCGCGCGGACATGTCCCGCAGATGCAGAACAAGAAGCAGGGCCAGGCCAGTGCCGGCTTCATGTTGATGAAGCCCTTGGTGCAGAAAGCGACCGACTTGGGCGTCCGGGCACTCTACGACGTCCGCGTGCAGTCCCTTGTGGTCGAATCCGACGGCCGCGTCACCGGGATCACCGCACGCCAGTACGGGACCGAGGTCACCATCCGGGCCCGGCGTGGCGTGGTTTTGGGCACCGGCAGCTTCGCCTACAACGAGTCCATGATGGACCGTTTCACACCCCGGATCGCCGGTCGGCCGGTGTCAGCGGTGGAACAACATGACGGTCAAGGCATCCGGATGGCGCAGGCGCTCGGCGCTGACCTGGCACATGTCGACGCCACCGAAGTTGCGTTCCTGGTCGATCCGCAGCAGTTGGTGCGCGGCATTCTGGTCAATTCGCGCGGGCAGCGCTACGTCGCCGAAGACACCTATCCCGGCCGCGCCGGTCAGCTCACGCTCTATCACCAGGACGACACGGCGTATCTCATCCTCGACGGGGACGCCCACGACGAGGCCGTGGCATCACAGACGCCGAAACTGATTCTGCGCAAGCCGAAGTGGGTGTGTGAAACCGTCGCCGAGCTCGAGGCCGAAATCGGGTTGCCGTTCGGCAGCCTGCAGGACACGGTGGCGCGTTACAACGCTGCCGCCGCCCGCGGTGAGGATCCGCTGCTGCACAAGAAGGCGCGCTGGCTGCGTCCGATCGGCAGCCCGGTCGGCGCTCTCGATCTGCGACACGCCACCGGCGGGTTCCCGTTGGGCGGACTGCGGACCAACCTCGATGCGCAGGTGCTGCATGTCAGTGGTGAGCCGATCCCCGGCCTCTACGCGGCCGGTCGCTGCACCGCCGGCCTGGCGGCATGGGGTTACGCCAGCGGCATCTCGTTGGGAGACGGCAGTTTCTACGGCCGCCGGGCCGGACGCTCCGCCGCGCGGGCTTAGTCCTTCTCGTCGTCCCGCGGCAACAATCGCTCCGGGTGGTGATAGTCATTGGTGCCGCCGCGTAGCGGCACACCGGGCGGTGGGATCCATTCGGTGTGGGCGTCGGGACGCTGCCGGGTGGTCCAGCCCTCGTTCTCGACAACGAGGTTGTCGCATTTACACGCCAGGGTCATGTCGTCGATGTCGGTGTTGCCGCCGTGTTTCCAGTCCTTGGCGGCATGGTGGACCTGGCTGTTGTAACCGTTGACCGTGCAGCCGGGCGCGGTGCAGCCACGATATTTGGCCAACAACATGATTCGCTGATCGGCCGATGCCAACCTCTTGCTGCGCCCCAACCAGAGCGACTTGCCCGTGACTCCGTCGAACACCGCCAGATAGTTGTACGACGGCGCAGCCGCTCTTATGAGGTCCGTGATGGGGATCAGTGTCCCGCCGGCGGTGACGGCGTGCCCCGCGGCTGCTTGCAGCTCCTGCAGGGTGGTCGTCACGATCATGGTGACCGGAAGTCCGTTGTGCCGGCCCAGTTTCGGATCGCCGAGACTGCTGCGGACCACATCGGCCAACGCGTCGTGCTGGCGCTGGGCATGACTGCGCACATCATCGGGCTCCGGCGCGGCGGTCTTCGCGAACAACGCGTCCAGGTGCGCCCGCAGCAGTGGATCGGCGATCAGCTTCCCGACGCTCATCCCGTCCGGTCGCTGGCCCCCGCACCATTGGAAGCCGCGCTTGCGCGCCCGGTCCTCCTCGGAGTACTTGCCGTCGGGGTTGAGGTGTACGGCCAACCGGTCCGCGACCTTCTCCAGCTGATCGGGGCGCATCGTCCGGGCGTGCTGCGCCAAGGCCCGTTCGGCGTCATCCACCTCGACCGGGCTGACGTGATCGGGCAGATCACGGAAGAACTTCTGGATGACCCGCACATGCTCGCCGTCCAATTCGCCGGCCGCCCAGGCCCTGCCGGTCTCCGGCAGTAGTGCCGCCAGTGGCTCACCGGTCAGCGTGGTGCGCGAGGTCAGCTGTTCGGCGTCACGGAGTCGGCGCTTGGCAGCCGTCCGGCTGATCCGAAGCACGTCAGCCAACACGATCGGAATCGGCGGGCAACCCTCTTAGCGCTCCAGGTGGGTGATCTGCTGATGGGATACCGCCCGCTGGCGGCGCACCGCACGTTCCAGACGTTCTATCGCCGCGAACCGCTGGGGTGCGGGCAGCTCCTCGATATCAGCGGCACCGAGCATCTCGACCGCGGCATCGAGCGCATCCAGCGCCGCCGTGATCGAAACCATCTTCGAATTCTACGTCGGATCACCGACAGATCCGCTGCGCCCGACCGACCCTGTGGATGAACACAGATCTGTGGAAATCCCCTGGGCTACAGCCGTTTACGAGGTGCGGACATCGTCTTGGCATCCAGCCCGCCGAGCGAGTCCTGACCCACCTCCACGTTGTGCGCATGCGCGAAGTGGTGCAGCCCGAACACGGCGTCCATGCCGTTACGCAGTCCCATCTGGTCTTCGCACTGATTGACCGCTCGCTTGGCCAGCGCGAGACCGAATCTCGGCATCGTCGCGATGCGCCCGGCGATCTCGAAGGTCGCTTCCCGAAGTTCGGCTTTCGGCACGACTCGACTGACCATCCCGACTTCGTAGGCGCGTTGCGCACCGAACTTGTCTCCGGTGAACAGCATCTCTTTGGCGAACCGGGACCCCAGAATCCAGGGGTGCGCGAAGTATTCGACCCCTGGAATGCCCATTCGCACCACAGGATCACTGAAGAAGGCATCCTCGGAAGCGACGATCAGGTCGCAGACCCAGGCCAACATGAGCCCGCCGGCAATGCATGCGCCGTGCACCATCGCGATGGTGGGTTTCGGAATCTCGCGCCACCGCCGGCACATACCCAGATAAACCTCGATCTCACGGGCATAGCGCATGTCGCCGCCCTCTTTGTCGACGTGATCCCACCAGAGCGCGGCCTTGTTCTCGTAGGACACGTGGTGGTCGCGGTCCGGGGTGCCGATGTCGTGGCCCGCGCTGAAATGGTCACCGTTGCCCGCCAAGACGATGACGCGGACATCGTCGTCGGAGACCGCACGCTGAAACGCCGCGTCGAGGGCATAGGTCATGACCGAATTCTGCGCGTTGCGGTACCGCGGTCGGTTCATCGTGACCAGCGCCGTCCCGCCGACGACTTCATAGGTCACCACGTCGCTGTCGACTGCAGTCATCTCAGATCCTCCGCCCATTCCATGTGTGTCACCAATGTGCGCCACGATCGAACGCCAGTCACACAACATGTGCCATTGACTGGGAATCGACCAGGTCACACCTGGGCGAACGCGGGTCGCCGCTACGACCGTCGGGATCGCACCCGCCTGAACGCAAACATTCGGTACAGATACCTCGGTATCCCGGCGTTCGGAACCCGCCGCGGCCAGTGTGTGGCGCGGAAGTACGCGTCCGATCCCCCGTCAACGAAGATAACGCTGCCGCAGAGGAAGTCAGCGGCGTCGGAAACCATGAACCGCATCCACTCACCGAGGTGGTGGGGCTTGCCGAAACCTCCGATGGGCACTGGGAACGATGTGACGGCCCTGGCCTCGCGCTGGGTAGCGAGCTGCTCACCGAGCAACGGCGTATCCACAGCACCCGGCGCGATGGCATTCAACCGTATCCCGGCGCCGGACCATTCCTGCTGCACCGCAGTCAGGCGCACCCAGCGCATCAGCGCGATCTTCGATGCGCCGTAGGCCATCGCTGGTGCCGCCGATCGAAACATCCGTACAGCGCGCACCGCGGCGTCGACGTCACCGCGTAACAACGCGCGCACCGCACGGCCGGGAACCATCGGCATGGTGGTCACCGAATTGCTGCCCACCACAACGACCTTCGCGGAGTCGGCAGCGGCCAGTGCGGACCGCCACGCCTCGAGCAGCTCGACGACACCCAGATAGTTGACCGACATGATGGTCGGCACGTTCTGCGCTCCGGGCCGAGGACCGACTCCCGCGGCCAAGACTGCACCGTCGAGCCCCCCATTCGCCAATGCGAGCACCGCGCCGGCGGCACGTGAGCGTCCCTCGGCGGTCGAGAGATCGGCGATCACCTCGGTGTCGCGGAGGTCCACGCCGATCACATGGTGGCCATCAGCTCTCAAGAGGTCGGCTGCGGCCTTTCCCATTCCGGACGCCGCACCGGTCACGACATAGACTTGCTGCTTGGACACCTGTTTCACCACACTCATCGTTGAGTCGCGCCCGCGTCCACCGGCAGGCTGGCCGAGGTGACGTAACGCGCCTCGTCCGATGCCAGGAAGAGACTGGCGTTGGCGACGTCCACCGCTTCGACCCACGGCACCGGCAGCATGTTCATCCGGGTGGCTGACTCGGCGAACTCATCCCTGGTCGGCGGCCGGCTCAAGTCGGGTCGAAACGCACGTCGTACGACGTCGTTCTGAATCATCGGTGTATCGACGTTGGTCGGATGCACACAATTGATCCGGATCCCATGTGGCGCGACATCGATTGCGAGGCTGCGCATCAACCCGACCACACCGTGCTTGGCGGCCGTGTAGTGCGCGACGCCGACCAAGCCGCGCAGCCCGGCGATCGAGCTGACCAGCACCACGGAGCCGCCGCCACCATGGATCAGATGGGGTATGGCAGCAGTACAGGTGTTCCACACCCCGGTGAGGTTGACGTCCAGCATCGTCCGCCACATCGATTCCGTCATGTCGACGGCGAATGCACGGGACGTGATTCCGGCTGTCGCACAGACGATATCGAGCCCGCCGAAATGGTCTGCACCTCGATCGGCTGCCGCGCGCAGCGCGTTCACGTCGCGGACGTCGACGACGTCGGTCACAATGCGGCCACCACGCTCTTCGACCAACCGCGCCGTCTCGTCGAGGTCCTCCGGCGTGCTCGGCGGCACCTGCACGGAGTCGACCGGCCCGCAGATGTCAACGCCCACAATTGCCGCACCCTCATCGGCGAAACGGACCGCCTGGGCACGGCCGATGCCTCGTGCCGCCCCGGTGATGAACGCGGTCTTCCCCGCCAGCCGCCCGGTCATGTCGTCTTCTGGGTCAGGCCCGCGTCAACGACCAGTTGGGTTCCGGTGATGTAACGGGCGTGGTTCGATGCGAGAAACACGACGGCATTGGCCACGTCGACGGACTCAACCCACGGCACCGGAAGCAGGTTGCGCGCGGTGAGAACCTCGGCAGCGTCGGCTTCGGTGGGATTGTCGAGATCGGGCCGCAGCCGCTTATAGGTTGCCGCGTTGCGCACCATGGGTGTGGCGACCGCGCCGGGGTGCACGGTATTGACCCGAATACTGCGCGGACCCAGCTCATTGGCGAGTGTGCGGGCCAGTCCGACGACGGCATGTTTACTGGCGGTGTAGTGCGCGGTACCGGCGGTGCCTCGTAAACCATTGGTGGAGCTGATGATCACGACCGAACCACCGTCAGAACCGATGTGCGGAACGCCGGCACGGACCGTGTGCCACACGCCGGTCAGATTCACGTCGATGGTGCGCTGCCAGTCTTCCGGAGTGATCTGCCACGCGGGGCCGCCGGGAGAATGGATACCGGCGTTGGCGACGACGACGTCGAGGCGGCCAAGTTTCCCAACGCCCGCATCGACCGCGGCGGTGACTGCGGCGAGATCGGCGACGTCCGCTGTTCCGGCCACCGCACGCCGGCCCCGCTGTTCGACCCGGTGCGCGGTTTCGCGGAGGTCGTCCGCCGCACCGATGTGGTCGACCATGATGATGTCAGCACCCTCGTCGGCGAACCGCTCACACTGCACCCGACCGGTGCCGCGACCCGCACCGGTGACCAGCACGACCTTGTCTGCCAGATCGGACACTCACTGCGCCTTGAGCAGGTCGAAGCCCTTGTATCCAGCGGCGGCCACCTCATTGCAGATGTCCAGGTAGGTCCCGAATCCACCGATGAACAGCATGAATTGGCGGGGCTTACCCGGCACGTTTGCGCCCATGTACCAGGAGTTGGCTCTGGTGAACAGCGTCGCCTCAGCGCGCTGCGCACACTCCGCAATCCAGTTGTCGACAGCCTCGGTGGTCGGCTCGATGGCGTCGTAGCCGCAGTCATCGAGGTACTCGATGGCGTCGGCGATCCAATTCACGTGGGCCTCTGCGTGAAGGACCATGTTCGCCAAGACCGCGGGAGCACCCGGCCCGGACACCAGGAACAAATTGGGGAACCCGTCGGTGCCCAATCCGAGGTAGGTGCGCGGTCCGTTCCCCCAATCGTCGACCAACCGCCGGCCACCGCGGCCGACAATGTCGATCTTCGCGAGTGTGCCGGTCATGGCGTCGAATCCGGTCGCCAGGACCAACGCGTCGATTTCGAAGTGCGCGTCGGAGGTGGCGATGCCGGTCTCGTCGATCGACTCGATTGGAGTCTTCTTCACGCTGACCAGAGTGACGTTGGGCCGGTTGAAGGTCTGGAAGTAGTTGGAGTCGGTGCAGATTCGCTTCGTGCCGATCGGATGGTCGTTCGGAATCAGAAGCTCGGCGAGCTCGGGATCGTCGATCACCGACCGGATCTTCTCTTCGTAGAACTTGCGCGCTTCCTCGTTGGCCTCCAGGGAAACCATCTGGTCGGTGAAGGTCTTCGAGAACAGCACACCGCCGAGCTCCCAACGCTTTTCAAACGCGGCACGCCGTTCCTCGGGGGTCGCCTCCATCGTCAGCTTGGGGTGCGCGACGTGCGGTGAGCCACCGCCGCTGCGCCACGACATCCGTCGTCGTTCGGCATAGTTGGCCTTGGTGTCGGCGACTTCTTCGGCCGTCAACGGCCGGTTCCCCGCGGGGACGCTGTAGTTCGGCGTGCGCTGGAAGACGTACAGCTGCTGAGCTTGTTCGGCGATGATCGGAATGGATTGGACGCCGGAGGATCCGGTGCCGATGACAGCTACCCGTTTACCGGTGAAGTCGACGCCTTCGTGCGGCCAGTGCGCCGTGTGGTACACCTCGCCGCCGAAGGTATCCAAACCTCTGAAGCCAGGTGTCATGGCTGCGGACAGCGGACCGGTGGCCATCACGACGAATCGGGCGTTGACCTTCTCCTCGGTGTCGGTGCTCACGGTCCAGCGCAACGTCTGTTCGTCGAGCACGGCGCCCGTCACACGGGTGTTGAAGGTGATATCGCGACGCAGATCGAGCTTGTCGGCAACCCAATTGATATAGGCCAGGATCTCGGACTGGGTGGCGTATTTCTCGGTCCATGTCCATTCCTGCTGCAGCTCATCGGAAAACGAGTAGCAGTAGTCCACACTCTCGACGTCACACCGTGCGCCGGGGTAACGGTTGAAGTACCAGGTGCCGCCCACGTCAGGTGCCCCCTCGAACACCCGGACGGACAGGCCCTGCGAGCGGAACTTGTGCAGGGCATACAGGCCAGCGAACCCGGCCCCGACCACAACGACATCCACGGAGGTCTTCGACTCACTGCTCACGCGCCGAACGGTAAGCGGTTCTGAGGCTCCGGCACGAGGTCTCTCCCGGTCACCGGACGCCGAGACGGCACCTGTCGGGCATCGCGCCGCAGAATCGATCCCATGTCCAACGTCGACAACGGCAGTGAAGTGGTCACCCCGGGACGGGGTGTGATGGTATCGGTAGCCGATGTCATACCGGAGGGCTCCGACGCGATGTCACTGGTGTTCGCCATTCCCGACGACCACCGTGACCGGTTCGGCTATCGGCCCGGACAGTTCCTGACGCTTCGGGTACCCAGCCGACAAACCGGTTCGGTGGCGCGGTGCTATTCGCTGGCGAGCTCGCCGCACACCGATTCCGCACCCAAGGTCACCGTGAAACGGACCGCCGACGGGTACGCATCGAACTGGCTGTGCGACAACATATCTCCCGGCGACGCCATCGAGGTGCTACCGCCTTCGGGGGCGTTCACTCCGGCCGACCTCGATGAAGACTTCCTGCTGTGGGCGGCTGGCAGCGGTATCACGCCCGTCATATCGATTCTGAAATCCGTTCTGGCAGCTGGTACGGGCAGAGTTGTGCTGTGCTATGCGAACCGCGATGAACGCTCGGTGATTTTCGCCGAAGAGTTGCGCGAACTGGCCGCGCGGTACGCCGGGAGGCTGACGGTGCTGCACTGGCTGGAATCCGTGCAAGGTCTCCCCACTCGCGCGCAGATGAGTGGGTTCACCCACACGGTTCTGGCGGGTTCTGCGACGGTGCAGTCGTTCATCTGTGGGCCTGCGCCGTTCATGGCAATGATCAAAGACGCTCTCGCCGAGGCGGGCATGGCACGCGAACGGGTCCATCTCGAGATCTTTCAATCCCTGTCGGGTGACCCTTTCACCGACGATATCGCTGCGACACAGACCGGTCCCGACGATGGCGACGCTGTCAGGGTGCTCCTCGACCTGAACGGCGAGAGCCACCGGCTGCGGTGGCCGCGACGAGCGACGCTGGTGGACACCATGATCGCTGCCGGCGTCGACGTGCCCTACTCATGCAAGGAGGGCCGCTGCGGGTCGTGCGCGGCGACCGTGGTGCGCGGTGAGGTGGACATGGCCACCTGCGACATTCTCGAGCCAGAGGATCTGGCCGACGGCGTGATCCTGGCCTGCCAAGCCCGACCGGTCTCCGATGACCTGCACATCGAGTTCTGAGCCCGCCGACAACAGCTTTCCGCTGACCGGGAACCGTTGCCGCAATCCCCGCACCACCGGTACACCATCGACGGCACCCAGCGACGATAGGACCAGATGATGACTGAGCGGGTAATCGACCGGGTGCGCCAGATCGCCGAGGAACTGCGCGGCCAGGGCACCGAGGGCGAGAAGGTCGGCAAGCTCACTGACGAGACCGTGAAGCTGATGAAGTCGGCGGGAAACATCCGCCTGCTTCAGCCGAAGATTCATGGCGGGCTGGAAGTTCATCCGCGCGAATTCGCCGAGACGGTCATGGCCACTGCCGCACTCGACCCGTCCGCGGGCTGGATCAACGGCGTGGTCGGCGTGCACCCCTATCAGCTGGCCTATGCCGACCCGCGGGTCGCCGAGGAGATCTGGGCCGACGACGTCGACACCTGGGTGGCCTCGCCCTATGCCCCGCAGGGAGTGGCGACCCCGGTCGACGGTGGCTACATGTTCACCGGCAGATGGCAATTCAGCTCCGGAACCGACCACTGCGACTGGATCTTCCTCGGCGCGATGCTCGGCGACGCCGACGGCAAGCCGCTGATGCCCCCGCAAATGCTGCACATGATCCTGCCGCGCAAGGACTACACCATCGTCGAGGACTCCTGGAACGTCGTCGGCCTGCGCGGCACCGGCTCCAAGGACGTCATCGTCAAGGACGCCTTCGTGCCGTCCTACCGCACGATGGACGCGATGAAGGTCATGGACGGCACCGCCCAGCGTGACGCCGGCATGACCGAGACCCTGTACCTGATGCCGTGGTCGACGATGTTCCCGCTGGGCATCTCCTCAGCCACCATCGGTATCGCCGAGGGCGCATTGGCGGCTGCGCTGGACTATCAGCGGGAGCGGGTGAACGCCAGCGGTGTGGCGATCAAGGACGACCCCTACGTCATGTACGCCATCGGGGAGGCGGCCGCCGATATCAACGCCGCCCGGCAGGAATTGCTCGCCAACGCCGACCGCATCTACGACATGGTCGACGCGGGCAAGGAGGTCTCATTCGAGGACCGGGCGGCGGGTCGACGGACCCAGGTTCGCGCGGTGTGGCGCGCGGTGTCAGCGGTCGACGAGATCTTCGCGCGCTGCGGCGGCAATGCCGCACGGATGGACAAGCCACTGCAACGGTATTGGCGTGATGTGCACGTCGGCCAGGCGCACGCGATCCACGTTCCAGGAACGGTCTACCACGCCTCCGCATTGAGCTCGCTCGGTGTGGATCCGCAGGGACCGCTCCGGGCGATGATCTGAGGCGGAGAAACATGAGTCTCATCAAAGGGCTGGGCTACGTCACCGTGGCCGCATCCGATATCGAGCGCTGGCGACATTTCGCGTTCGGCGTCCTCGGCTTTGCCGAGGGCAAGGGTTCCGATGCCTCAGCGCTGTACCTGCGGATGGACGAACGGTCCGCCCGCATCATCGTCGTGCCCGGTGATGTCGATAAGATCGTCACAGTCGGATGGGAGGTGCGCGACCACGCCGACCTGGAGCGGGTCAAGACCTCGCTCGATTCCGCCGGGGTCCCGTTCAAGCAACTGTCTCTGGAGGAAGCAGACAGCAGGCGCGTCGAGGAAGCGATCACCTTCGAAGATCCCGCCGGAACCTCGCTGGAGGTCTTCCACGGCGCGGTCCTCGACCACTCCCCCGTCGTGACCCCGTTCGGCGCCCGGTTTGTCACCGGCAATCAGGGACTGGGCCACGTCGTGCTGCCGGCCCTCGACGTCGACGGAGCGTTCGCGTTCTACACCGACGTCCTGGGGTTCACGTCCCGCGGCGCATTCCGGGTCCCCGCGCCACCCGAATTCGGACCGATCCGGGTGCGGTTCATGGGTGTCAACCAACGTCACCACAGTCTGGCGATCTGCCCCGCGCAGACGGTTCGCGATCCCGGGCTCATCCACCTGATGGTCGAAGTCGACTCGCTCGACGCGGTGGGTCAGGCGCTGGATCGGGTCAACGCCGAGGGCTTTGCACTATCGTCGACCCTGGGTCGGCACACCAACGACAAGATGGTGTCGTTCTATGTGCGCGCGCCCGGCGATTGGGACATCGAATTCGGCACCGAAGGGATGCGAGTCGACGAAATGTACTACACCGCAGAGGAAATCACCGCCGACAGCTACTGGGGGCATCAATGGGTGTCCGACCTTCCGGCGGCCATGCGTCCATGACGGTCGACGATGACGTCAGTCCGGTCCCCGCATCGTCGATCGACCATTGGGATCACGAGGCCGATGTGGTCATCGTCGGCTACGGCATCGCCGGTGCGGCCGCTGCGGTGGAATCGGCGCGTGGCGGTGCCGACGTGCTGGTGCTCGAACGCACCGGGTCGTGGGGTGGCGCCGCGGCGATGGCCGGTGGGTTCATCTACCTCGGCGGCGGCACGCCGATCCAGAAGGCGTGTGGTTTCGAGGATTCGCCTCAGAACATGGCGGCATTTCTCAACGTGGCGATGGGGCCGGGGGCCGATGAAGCCCGCATCGCGGACTACTGCGACGGCAGCCTGGAGCACTTCGACTGGCTGACGGACTGCGGTGTGCCGTTCAAGCCGGAGTTCTGGGGTGAGCCCGGGTGGGAGCCGCCCGGCGATCAGGGGCTGATGTTCACCGGCGGGGAGAACGCCTACCCGTTCAACACGATCGCCGAACCCGCACCGCGCGGCCATATCCCGCAGATGACCGGCAAAGTCGCCGGCGAGAAGAGCGGCGGTTTCATGTTGATGAAGCCGCTGGTCGAAACCGCCACCGCGCTCGGCGTACGAGCGGTGTACGACGTGCGGGCGCAGACGCTGATCGTCGAATCCGACGGCCGGGTGGCAGGAGTGCTCGCGCGCCAATACGGCGAGACGGTGCGGGTGCGGGCCCGGCGCGGGGTCATGCTGGCGGCCGGCAGCTTCGCCTACAGCGAGTCGATGGTCAAGCAGTTCGCACCGGCGATCGCGGGACGCCCCGCCGCATCCATCGAACAACACGACGGCCGCGCGATCCGGATGGCGCAGGCACTCGGCGCGGACCTGGCACACATGGACGCCACCGAGGTGGCGTTTCTCATCGATCCGCAGCAGACCGTGCGCGGCGTTCTCGTCAACGGCCTCGGTCAGCGCTACGTCCCCGAGGACATGTACTCCGGCCGGATCGGGCAGTTGACGCTGTACCGGCAGGAGGACACCGCCTACCTGATCATCGACGGCGACGCACAAGAGGACGCGATGGCGGCGACATCGGCCACCCCGTTCCTCAAGCGGCCCGCGACGTGGGTATGCGAAACGGTCGCCGAGCTGGAGGCCGAGATCGGGCTCCCGGTCGGGTCCCTGCAGGCGACGATCGGCGCCTACAACGAGGCGGCCGCGCGCGGCGAGGATCCGTTGCTGCACAAGAAGCCGGAGTGGATCAAGCCGGTCGGTGTCCCGGTCGGAGCTATCGACCTGCGGGCCAGCTGCGGCGGTTTCACGCTCGGCGGCCTGATGACCTCATTGGACGGCGAAGTGCTGCACGTCAGCGGCAACCCGATCCCCGGCCTGTTCGCGGCAGGCCGCTGCACCGCGGGCCTGGCGGCATGGGGCTACGCGAGTGGCGTATCCCTCGGTGACGGCAGCTTTTACGGCCGTCGAGCCGGTCGCGCCGTAGCCAAGGCCTGACGACCGCGCCGCCGGTCTGAGGCTGGGACGCTCTCTTCTCGAACGCGATGCCACCGGCGATATCACGTTCTGGAAGAGCCACACACCGCACGGCGTTCCTCCCCCACACCCCGCTACGCCATCACCGATCTGTCCGCGTGTTCGTGTGACAGCGCACACAGCGCTGTGCTACAACTATATGACTATTAGTTATATGCCTGGTTGGCATGCCGCTGAGACTGGGAGGCCCTCATGACACTGACTGTCGAGAAGTCGGGCGAGACACCGAGCGCCGTCATTGACCGGATTTCGCTGGTCCTGGACTCTTTCGACGGTCCGGGCCGACTGACGCTCGCGCAGATCGTCCGTCGAACCGGCCTCCCGCGGTCCTCGGCGCACCGCATGCTCGAGCGCCTCGTCGCATTGCGCTGGCTGCGCCGCGACGGCCGCGACTACGAGCTCGGGATGCGGCTGGTCGAGCTGGGATCATTGGCACTGCATCAAGACCGCATCCATCGGGCCGCCATCCCATTGCTGCGGGACCTGCACCGGGCAACGGGGCTGGTCGTGCACCTGGCGGTCCTGGACGGCTCCGACGTGGTGTACCTGGAGAAGATCGGTGAGCAACTGGGAGCGGCGATCCCCACTCGTGTCGGCGGTCGTCAGCCGGCCCACTGCACCGCGATCGGCAAAGCGATCCTCGCCGACAACCACATCACGGAAGTCGACCTGACCGACCGCAAGACCCGGTTCTCGATCGCGACAGCTCCCCAACTGGTTGCCGAGTTGGCCAAGATCCGCGCGCACGGGGTGGCGTTCGAACGCGAGGAATCGCTGCCCGGCTTCGGCTGTGTGGCGGCCCCCATCGGCCCGGCCGGTCACGCGGTGGCAGCGGTCTCGGTGTGCGGACCGATGAATCGGATGGCCTTCGACAACCGACTGGTGGCACCGGTGAGAATGACTGCGATGGGTATCTGGCGTAGCGCCGAGGACGGTGCCGACCGTGTCGCGCCGACACTGCAGTCCCTGCGCCCGCTGCGCGTCGGCCCCGCTCCCCGACCCATGGGACGGGATTCGGCATCGCTGCAGCCCGCGTGACACTCGACCCCCAGATCGCCGGCCTGATCGACACGCTCGACTCCGGGTTCCCGCCGGTGCACACGATGACGGGAGCGCAGGTGCGCGCCGCGATCCGCGCCCGTTTTGTGCCGAACCCGAATCCCGAACCGGTGTCGCACGTCGTCGATCGCCAGATCGAGGTCGCGGGCGGCAGCGTAGGTGTCCGGATCTACCGGCCCGAGTCCGATCAGCCACTGCCGATACTCGTGTATGCCCACGGTGGCGGGTTCGTGTTCTGCGACCTCGACAGCCACGACGGCTTATGCCGCAACCTCGCCAATTCCACTCCGGCCGTGGTGGTCTCGGTCGAGTATCGGCTAGCACCCGAGCACCGATGGCCCACCGCTGCCGAAGACGTCTTCGCCGCCACCCGGTGGGCAGCCTCGCATGCGGCCGAACTCGGCGGCGATCCCGGCCGGATCGCGGTGGGCGGGGACAGCGCAGGCGGAAACCTTGCGGCAGTCACCGCGGTGATGGCCCGAGATCGTGACTCCGTGGCCATCGCCGCGCAGTTGCTGCTGTATCCCGTGATCGCCGCCGACTTCGACACCGAGTCCTACCGGCGTTACGGCCGCGGCTACTACAACCCGCGGCCGGCGCTGCAGTGGTATTGGGATCAATACGTGCCCGCGGTCGAGGATCGGCAACATCCCTACGCCTCACCGCTGCAGGCGGATCTGACCGGGCTGCCGCCCGCCGTCGTGGTGGTGGCCGGGCATGACCCCCTGCGCGATGAGGGCAACGCGTACGCGGACGCCCTGACCGCCGCCGGGGTTCCGACCACCCGATGCTCCTACGACGGCGGCATCCACGGTTTCATGACGATGCCGATGCTCGACCTCGCGCACCAAGCCCGTCGGGACGCGGCCCGATCGTTAGGTGAACTGCTCCGACGCTGACGGCACTGCTGCACCGTATCGTTGCACCGGGTCGAGCACGCAGTGCGTCCGGCCGAAGACCGTCACCATACATTTGTTGTTGTGGTTGCATCGGCTTCGCGAAGCGGGTTGCGACATCATCGAATTGACGCGGTCAGGTTCACGCAGCAGCGCCCGGCCCATCGCGAAGAAGTCAAACCCCTCGGCCAGGCCGGTCTCCAGGTGTTCGCGCTCGGTGATGCCACCCAGCAGGATGAGCTTGGTATTGCGCATGAGCGGTACGAATTGCCGCGCAGCATCGAGCATGTACAGGTCCTGGTACGGATACACACCCATCGTCCGCTTGCCGAACAACCGAACAGCCGGACGCAGCGCGGGGGGCATGACCCCGGCGAACTCCTTGACCGGCACATCTCCCCGGAACAGGTACATCGGCTTGTACACCGACGAGCCCTGGGTCAGTTCCAACGCATCCAGGGTGGCATCCGAGTCGAGTAGCTGTGCGGTCCGTAATGCCTCATCGATCCAAATGCTGCCGGGCAGACCGTCGTCCATGTCCAGTTTGGCGATCACTGCGATCTGATCGCCCGTCACCTCACGGACGTGCTGGGCGATCTCGCGGACCAGCCGCGAACGATTGTCGATGTTGCCGCCGTAGGAATCTTTCCGTCGATTGATGAGTGGACTGAGAAAGGAGCTCGGCAGATACAGATGGCCGAAATGCAGTTCGACCGCGTCGAATCCGGCATCGATCGCCACCTGTGCGGCGAGACCGAATTGCTTGGTGACGGTGCGGATTTCCTCGACGGTGATGGCGCGGCAATACGCCATGGACGTCGGATTGACGAATCGGCTGGGGGCCACCGCCGTGACGCCGGTGAGCTTTCGCGGCGCCACGACCCCGGCGTGTCCGAGTTGCGCCGATATCGCTGCCCCGGCTCCGTGTACGGCGTCGGTGAGTCTGCGCAGACCCGGAAGCGCCGCCGTGCTCATCACGATCTGACCCGGCGCGCTGGCGCCCTGGGGCGACACGCAACAGTAGGCGACTGTCGTCATGCCGACACCGCCCTCGGCGAAGGTCAGGTGGAACGCGATCAGGTCGTCGGTGACCTCACCGGATGGCGAGCGTCCCTCGGAGGTCGCGGCCTTGATCACTCGGTTGCGCAGGGTCACCGGTCCAAGGCGCGCCGGGCTGAACACTTCGCTCATCGCATCACGATCGCGCCGCCACCACGTGCGGTCAACAGTGGTTTCCCGTTGGCCGGGAGCCGTTGCCGAACACCGCGGCCACGGACCGTAGCGTCGCGACCATGGCCGAGGTGTTCATCGTCGACCGCGTGGTCACCGCCCCGGGTTGCGCACAGACTTTCATCGACTCCTACCTGTCCGGCTACGCGCCCGGCGCCCGGGAGCGCGGCATGGAGTTACACGATGTCTTGGTCAGCCCGCCGATCCTGTTCGACGACCGCCCCAACGTCGTAACGATCACCTGGTCGGTGCCCAGCCCGCAAGCCTGGTGGCAGATGACCTGGCAGGCTCGGCCCGATCCGACGGTCGCCCGCTGGTGGGAAGGTGTCTGCGAGCTCGTGGTCGAGCGCAGCCGCACCGTCGCGGCGCGCAGCCAGGATATCGATCGCACCGAGTCCTCGGCCCCGATGGCCGATTGGCGCGATGGAAGCCCGACGGTGGGTGTCACCCGGTTGCTGGATGTTGCCGAACATGAACGCCCACGGGTACTGAGTGCCTTGCGTCAGGCAGCCGACGCCGGCGGGCCGCTGCGGGCACTGGTCGAACCGACGGAAGCGGGGTCACGCAACGGTGGCGACATCCTGGTGCATCTCCGGTTTCCGGACCTGAATGCTTGGGCTCGAAGCGATTTCGATGATGCCCTTCGCGATCCGGCAATCACCAACGTCAACGGCGTGACATATCGGGGAACTCCCCTGCATCGAGGTGCCGGCACGGTGTACCGAGCGTTGTTGCTGCGGGTACCCCCCGAAGTTCCCGCGGACCAGGTCGGCGCATTCGAGCGAGAACTGGCGATGATGCCCACATACGTATCGACGATCCGGGCATGGCAACTGAGCCGAGTCGATGAGGCGATCGGGACCACGGGCTGGACTCACGTCTTCGAGCAGGAGTTCACCGATGTCGACGGATTGATGGGGCCCTATTTGATGCACCCCGTCCACTGGGCCGTGGTGGATCGTTGGTTCGATCCGGAAACGACCGACATGATCGTCCGAGACCGGGTGTGTCACAGCTTTTGCCGAACCGACGGCCCCGTACTGAGCTGAGGCCCGGCAGCTTGTCAGATCCCGGCGGGGGCGATATTCGGGTTCGCAGTCGCCGGTGGCTCCAGTGGCGGCAACAAGGTGAGCCCGTCCAGCGAATGGACCGGAAGACGTTGCGACCACGGGTAATGCAAGCTGAAGGCCACCAGACCCGTTCGCTGCTCGGCTGGTAGGTGGCACATCGCCAAGACGGTCTCGGCCAGGTATTCGACGGGCTCGGTGGGGAAACTGTCCGGAATCAGCGACGCCGCACCGGGCGTGCGCACCGCCGTGGACGGCCCGACACAATTCACCGCGATATTGGCGTCGAGCAATTCGGCCGCGACGCCTTGGGTGAATCGGTGTAACGCCGCCTTGCAGGACGCGTAGATCACGTCGCCCGCGGTCTTGTTGTAGTCGCGGTACGGCCGTACCGGTGCCACTCCGGTAACCGAGCCGATGTTCACGATCCACCCTGCCCCCTGTCGACGCATATGGGGCACAGCGGCTTTCGTCAACACGAACGGTGTTCTCAGGTAGTGCTCGACGGTCCGGTCGAACGTCTCCAGGGACATGTCTTCGACCACTGAATAGTCGGCGAACCCCGCGTTGTTGACCACGATGTCGATGCCGCCGGTGCGGTCCACCACCGCATCCACCAGCCCGTCACGCGCTGCGGAGTCTTCCAGGTCGGCGGCGAGACCGAAGGCTTTCCCGCCCGCGTCTTCGATGAGTGCGAGTGTCTCCTCGATGGTGCCGGGTAGGGCCTCGGTGTGCCCGGACCGCAGCGAGGGTGACGGTGTGTAGGCCCGGGCGGTGACCGCGACGGTCGCGCCTTCGGCGGCAAGGCGCTGGGCGATCGCCCGCCCGATCCCACGACTGCTTCCGGTCACCAACGCCGTCTTGCCCGCAAGGATCTGACTCATTGCAGGACGAAATCCTCTTCGACGGGGGCGCGGTGCTGCTGCCACAAGTCGACCAGCCGATACGGGGTTGCGACGACGACGCGACCCGATTCCGACCGGTAGTACGTGTGGGCGTTCGGGGTGTGGCACCACACGGTGCGTTGCATCGCCTGGTCGATACCGGCGACGTACTCTTCGAACGCTTTCTCGGTCACCTCGATCGTCGTCGCGCCGCGTAAAGCCATGAGCTGCAGGCACTCCAGGATGTAGTGAGCGAGAACCTCCATGGAGAAGTTGGCACCCGCTCCGTGCCCTGGGCTGTAGTTGGGGGCCGAGGTGATGAACAGATTCGGGAATCCCGGAACGGTTCCGCCCCGGTAGGCACGCGGACTGTCGCCCCACTCCCCCGCCAACGTCTTGCCGCCGCGGCCGCGGATATCGACAGTGGACAAGAAGTCGAGATGGTAGCCGGTGGCATAGATGATGACGTCGAGGTCGATCTGGCGGCCGTCGGCCGTCACGATCCCGTCGGCGTTCACTTCGGCGGGTTCGCTGGCTTCGACGTCGACATGCTCGCGAGTCAGCGCGGCGTAATAGCCACCGGGGTCGCGAATGATGCGCTTGCCATAGGGCGCGAAGTCTGGCGTGACCTTGCCGGCCAATTCCGTTCCGGCCCCGAACATGCGCTCGATGTAGTCCTGACACATCTGCAGCAACACGTCGTTGGCCGGCGAGATCGACAGGTGCGTCTGCGACCACTCGGGATCTTGCAGGATGATCGGATAGTTGTTGTCTGCTGTGCCCCAGTACGACTTGAGCCGGTGCCACATGGCATAGAACGGCAGCACCCGGCCCAGATAGCGCCGGTGCTCGGGCACCTCATCGGAGAGGCGCTTGCGGGGTGCCACCCAGTGCGGCTGCCGTTGAAACACGGTGAGGTGCTCGACCTCGTCGACACAGGCGTCGACGATCTGTACGGCAGTGCACCCAGCCCCGATCACCGCCACCCTCTTACCGGTGAGGTCGAGTGTCGGGTCCCATAGCGCTGAGTGAATGCTGGTTCCGGAGAATGTTTCTCGCCCTTTGAGGTCCGGGAAGCGGGGCCGGTTGAGGTACCCGGCCGCGGTGACGACGACGCTGGCATAGTCGACACTTCGGACACCGTCGGCGGCGCGTGAGTGGATCTGCCACTGTTGCCGTTGCTCGTCCCACCACAACGCTTCCACCTCGGTACCGAACCGGATGTGGCGGCGCAGCTCGTGTTTGTCGGCCAGGGCCACCAGATAATCCTGGTATTCGGCACCTTCCGGGTAGTAGTTGGACCAGTCCGGGTTCACTTCCCGCGACAGCGAGTAGTACGCCGACGGCGTGTCCACGCCGATGCCCGGGTAGGTCGTGGTCAGCCAGGTGCCACCGACCTCATTGTTGCGGTCGTAGATCTGGAAGTGCACGCCCTCTTCGGCCGCCGCGAGTGCGACCGCGATACCGGCGATGCCGGCACCGATGATCGCCATCGTCGTTGTCGAGGGAATCGGCGTGGTGCGGGGCAGCGTGGGTTGCGAGGGCCGAAAACCGCCTTGCTCGAGGAGCAGATCCACCTGCTCGTCGTCGACATCGCTGCCCAACGCGATCGGCAACAGGGCGGCGAACAGCGCACGATCGTCCGCGGCGATCGCGCCGACCGGCCGGGGCCGACCGAGCGCGGTGATGATCTCGTCGGCCAGCGCGTCCGCGGTGGCCGGATCGGTGGTTCCCGCCCGCTCCGGCGGGTCCGGGACGTGGTCGATCTTGCCGGCGTACCGGTCCACGACCGATGGGTCACCCGTCATCTGGGCGAGCACCGCAACCAGAACGCCGGGGTCTGCCTGACGCAGATGCGCGCGCAGGACCGCCGGATCCGGTGCGCTGTCTGCCGATGACGACGATTCAGTGGTAGCGGTCATGCCTCGAGTATCGAACGGAGTCGTCCCCGTCCATGCCCGCGTGTCTACTGAGCGGGAGACGAACCACCATTTCCGCGGTCGACCTGCCTACCCTGCGGCTCATGCACTCTGAGGACCTCGCCGCGGTCATCGCCCGTGCCCGCAGCCACAGCCTGGGCGATATCCCGCGTCGTTCGGCACGCAAGCAGCCGGACAAGACCGCCATCATCGATGGTGACGTGGTGCTCAGCTTCGCGGAGTTCGACCACCTGGTGGACCGAGCCGCCGCAGCCTTGCACGACAACGGATTGCGACCCGGCGATCGGGTTGCGCTGTTGGCGCGCAACTGTTGGCAGTACGCAGTACTGGCGTTCGCCACCGCGCGGGCCGGCGTGGTTCTCGTACCGATCAACTTCATGCTCACCGCCGAAGAGATCGCCTACATCCTCGGGCACAGCAAGGCCACCGCGTTCGTCGTCGAGACCGACCTGGTGCCCGTCGCCGAGCAGGCGATGGCGATCAGCCCGACGGTGACCACAAAGGTTGCGCTGACACCCGACAGACAGTCCCCGCCTGCCGGTTGGCCGGACTTCGCCGACTGGCTGACCACGACCAGCCCGGCACCCGATGTCCGCATCGACGACGACCAACTGCTGCGCGTGATGTACACCAGCGGCACCGAGTCACGCCCCAAAGGCGTCATGCACAGCAGCCGCAGCCTGATGTGGCAGTACATCAGCACCATCGTGGCGGGCTCCATGTCCGGCGACGACGTCGAAGTCCACTCCCTGCCGCTGTATCACTGTGCCCAGTTGGACAATTTCCTGGCCACCGACATCTATCTGGGTGCCACCAGCATCATCGTGCCTCGACCGGATCCCGAGCTGGTGTTACGCGCCATCGAGCGCTACGGCGTCACCAATTACTTCGCGCCGCCCACTGTCTGGATCAGTCTGTTGCGCAGCCCGGTGTTCGACGAGGTCGACCTGTCGAGTTTGCGCAAAGGCTATTACGGAGCCTCGGCGATGCCCACCGAGATCCTGTACGAGATGAGACAGCGGCTACCCAACCTCCGATTGTGGAACTTCTACGGCCAGACCGAGATGGCTCCGCTGGCCTCCGCGTTGGGACCCGACGAGCAGGATGCCCATGCCGGGGCAGCGGGACGGCCGGTCGTCAATGTCGAAACCGCCATCCTCGACGAGGCGGACAACCCCGTCGCGGCCGGAACCGTGGGCGAAATCGCCCACCGCAGCCCACATTTGATGCTCGGCTACCTCGATGCCGAGGAAACCACAGCCCAAGCGTTCTCCGGCGGCTGGTTCCACTCTGGGGATCTGGGTTTCTACGACGAGCACGGTCTCCTCCACGTCGTGGACCGCAAGAAAGACATGATCAAGACCGGGGGCGAGAACGTCGCCAGCCGTGAGGTCGAAGAAGTTCTCTACCGGCACAGCGGGATCGAAGAAGCGGCCGTGTTCGGCATCCCGCACCCGGTCTGGGTGGAGGCCGTGGTGGCCGCGGTGGTCGCTCGCGCCGGAGCCGATCCGTCGGAAGCCGAGATTCTGAGTCACTGTCGCGACCACCTCGCCGGGTTCAAGACCCCCAAGCAGGTGTTCTTCGTCGACTCCCTGCCGAAGAACCCGAGCGGCAAACTACTCAAACGCGATCTGCGCCAGCGGTTCAGCGTCGATCACTCCGAAATCGAAAGGGATTCCCCCCGTGTATGAGGGCCGCATCGCGCGCTTTGACGAACCCGGCAAGCCGTTCGAAATCCAGACCGTCAGCCTCCCTGAGGTAGGCCCGGGAGAGATCCTGGTCCGAGTTCTCCGCGCGAACATCTGTGGGTCCGACGTCCACGCCTGGCACGGCACGTTCGCGACGCGAGGGCTCGGCGGCCAGCTGCCGACGGTTCTCGGGCATGAAATGGTCGGCGCTGTCGCCGCACTGGGCTCGGGGGTCTCGGCCGATTCCAACGGCAAACCACTGGGTGAGGGCGCCCGGGTGGTGTTCCCCTACTTCTTCTGCTGTCACACCTGCCGGAATTGCCTGGCCGGCCGACGCAACGCGTGCCTGAACTTGAAGATGGCCATGCTGGGCCGGGCTGACGAGCCGCCCTATTTCGTCGGCGGCTACGGTGACTACTATCTGCTGCTGGCCGGCGCGGTTGTCTACTCTGTGCCCGACAGCGTGGGTGACGATATCGCCGCGGGCGCGAATTGCGCTCTGTCGCAGGTGATGTATGGACTGGAACGCGTCGACATGCAGCTCGGCGAACACGTCGTGGTCCAAGGCGCAGGAGCCTTGGGACTCTATGCGATCGCCGTGGCCAAAGCGCGCGGCGCCGCAAACGTCATCGCCATCGACGGAGTATCCGAGCGACTCGAACTCGCAACAGCGTTCGGCGCCGACACCGTGCTCGACCTCAACGAGATCAGCACTCCAAAAGATCGCGCGAAAGCGGTGCGTGGGTTGACCGGCGGCCACGGCGCCGACGTGGTGGTCGAAGTCGTGGGACACCCGTCGGCCATCGAGGAGGGTCTGCAGATGCTCGGACAGTTCGGCCGCTATGTCGAGATAGGCAACATCAACGTCGGCCGGACTTTCGCTTTCGATCCGTCGCGCTTCGTGTTCTCCAACAAGACCATGGTCGGCGTCTCGCTGTATGACCCGGCAGTGCTGTCCCGCGCCTTGACATTCCTCGACCGCCATCAGCACTCGCTGCCATTCGAGCGACTCGCCGCGGCCTCCTACCCGCTCGACGACATCAACGATGCGTTCGCCGCTGCCGACGGCAAGCGGGACATCCGGGCCAGCTTGATCCCCTGACCATCACGACCGGAGGAGAATTCGTCTTGCCTACCTACGAGCACCCCACGCTGTTCATCGACGGCCGCTGGGTGAACCCGGCCGGCAGCGGGGTGATCGATGTCATCGATCCCGCTACCGAGAAGGTGATCGGTCACGTGCCCAACGGTTCGGCCGCCGACGTCGACGCTGCGGTTCACGCAGCGCGACGCGCATTCGATCCGCTGATCAGCGTGGACGAACGCCGCGATCGACTCCACCGCGTGATCGACGCGATGGAGAAACGTCTGCCCGACATCGCCCATCTCATCACCGCGGAGATGGGCGCCCCGGTGCGCATCGCTGAGACGGTTCAGACCCGGGTTCCGTTGGCCGTGGCCAAGGGATTCGCCGACGCACTGGACGGCTTTGCCTTCGAGGAGCGCATCGGCAATTCCCTGGTGCTGCGGGAACCATACGGGGTTGTCGGTGCCATCACACCGTGGAACTACCCGCTGTACCAGGTGGTCGCCAAGGTCCTGCCCGCCATCGCCGCGGGCTGCACCGTCGTGCTCAAGCCCAGCAACGACGCGCCCCTGTCGGTGTTCGCGTTCGTCGAAGCGTGCGAAGAGGCCGGGTTGCCCCCTGGCGTCATCAATATCGTGTCGGGCCCGGGGCAGGTCATCGGTGAGCGCTTGGCCTCTCACCCCGACGTCGACTTCGTGTCCTTCACCGGGTCCACCGGTGTCGGATCGCGCGTCGGAGAATTGGCCGGTCAATCGATCAAGAAGGTCGCCCTCGAGCTGGGGGGCAAATCGGCCAATGTGATCCTCGACGGCGCGGACCTGGCCACCGCCGTGAAGGTCGGGGTCGGCAATGCGTTTCTCAACGGAGGCCAGACCTGCATGGCCTGGACCCGGATGCTGGTGCCACAGAAGCATTATGGGGAGGCGCTGGATCAGATCGAAACCGCCGTCGCCCGTTACACCGTAGGCGACCCCTGGGATCCTGCCACCCGCATCGGCCCGTCGGCCTCGCGGTCGCAGTTCAACACCGTGCGCGGCTTCATCGAGCGGGCCGCCCGCGAAGGTGCCCGACTGCTGACCGGCGGCGCCGAGCCGGTTCGGGACGAGGGATTCTTCCTTGCTCCAACAGTTTTCGCCGACGTCGACCCGGAATCCGAGCTCGGCCAGGAGGAGGTGTTCGGCCCCGTACTGGCAGTTATCCCCTACACCGACACCGACGATGCGCTGCGCATCGCCAACGGAACGCTCTACGGACTGTCGGGCGCGGTGTGGGCCGCCGACGACGAGACCGCGATCGCGTTCGCCCGCCAGGTTCAGACCGGCCAACTCGATATCAATGGCGGGCCCTACAACCCGGCTGCACCGTTCGGCGGTTACAAGAAATCCGGCATCGGACGCGAACTGGGACGGTTCGGGCTCGAGGAATTCCTGCAGACGAAATCCCTTCAACTCAGGGTGGGCGCATGACGTCACCGCTGGACGTCACCACGCACGGCGCAGTTCAGGTCTGGACCATCACCTTGCCGGAGGTCGGCAACGCCATCACCGATCCGGCTGTCATCGCCGCGTTCGAGCAGGCTGTCGATGGGGCGAATCGCGACACTGCCGTGTGTGCGATCGTGCTGACCGGTGCCGGGAAAATCTTCTCCGCCGGCGGCAACGTCAAGGACATGGCCGACGGCCGTGGCATGTTCGGCTTGGACGCGATCGATCAACGCCGCGCCTACATCGACGGTATTCAACGCATCCCTCGGGCGCTCGGCCGTCTGGAAGTGCCGCTGATCGCGGCGGTCAACGGTGCGGCCATCGGCGCCGGCTGCGACCTGGCGATGATGTGCGACATTAGGATCGCCTCCGAACGCGCATCGTTCGCCGAGAGCTTTGTCCAGCTGGGCCTGATCCCCGGGGACGGCGGCACCTGGTTCCTGCCGCGTGCCGTCGGGTACGCCAGGGCCGCTGAATTGACCTTCACCGGCGACCGGATCGATGCGAGTACGGCACTCGAATGGGGTTTGGTCAGCCGCGTCGTGCCACATGATGACCTGCTCACCGAAGCACGGGCGCTGGCCGAACGCATCGCGGTGAACCCTCCGCATGCCCTGCGGATGGCCAAACGACTTCTGCAGGAATCCATCTCCGGATCGCTGGAATCCACCCTGGCAATGGCCGCCGCAATGCAGCCGTTGGCCCACCACGACTCCGAGCACCAGCGCCGGATCGCGAAGTGGAGGACGACATGACCACTGCGATGCCCCGGTTGGTACCACCGGTCAGCAACGACGCCACCTCGGACGCGCTACGGGCGCAAGTGCGGGCTTTCCTGGCCGACCAGCTCGCCGCCGGCGCGTTCCGACCGTCCATCGACTCGTGGTTGTGCGGATGGGATGAAGGCTTCACGTCGGCACTGGCCAAGCGCGGCTGGCTGGGCATGACCGTCCCCCGGCACTACGGCGGGCACGGTCGTTCTTTTCACGAGCGATTCGTCGTCACCGAGGAATTGCTGGCCGCGGGCGCCCCCGTTGCGGCACATTGGATCGCCGATCGGCAGATTGTGCCGTCGTTGCTCAAATACGGCACAGAGCACCAAAAGTCGCACTTCCTGCCACGCATCGTCGCCGGCGAGTGCTTCTTCGCGATCGGGATGAGCGAACCCGATTCTGGATCCGACCTCGCCAGCGTGCGCACCCGCGCAACCCGGGTGGACGGCGGCTGGTCGTTGACCGGCACCAAGGTCTGGACGTCCGGAGCTCACCGCGCGCATGCGTTCATCGTGCTGGCCCGCACCACCGCCGCGGACCCTGCGCATCGCCACGCCGGACTGAGCCAATTCATCGTCGACTTGCACGGTCCTGGGGTTGACGTTCGTCCTATCGTCTCGATGAACGGCGGCCATCACTTCAACGAGGTCATCCTCTCCGACGTTTTCGTCCCCGACGCGATGGTCTTCGGTGAGATCGGGCAAGGCTGGACTCAGGTCACCTCGGAGCTGAGCTTCGAACGCAGCGGCCCCGAACGCTTCCTGTCGACCTTTCCCCTCCTGGCGCACGCGGCGGACACCACGGGCGCGCCGCGCGGAACCGGTGATCGCGAACTCGGTCGACTGGTGGCTCGCATCGCCGGGCTTCACCACATGTCGACGGCAGTGGCAGGCGCGCTGCAGCGCGGCGAGAGCTGCGATGTGGCCGCTTCCGTCGTCAAGGTGTTGGGCACGACCGTCGAAGGTGACATCGCAGACTTCGCCGACCTCCAAACCGACTGCGATGCAGAGCAATCCGGCGAATGGGTGCAACTGGTAGCCGACGCCGTCGACCAGCGACCCGGCTTCACCTTGCGCGGCGGAACCAACGAAGTGTTACGTGGCGTGATCGCACGCGGATTGGGCATTCGATGACCACAACCCACCTCTCGGTAAACGCGGCCCCGGCGGTCGACCCGGACCTGGTCGCCATGATGGACGCCGTCTTCGCCGACCACCGACGCAGCGGACCCGCGCATCCACCGGGCGGACGCGCCGCCCTTGACCGCACTCTGTGGCACCGTCTGGAATCCCTCGGATTGGCGCGGCTGACCGGATCAGAGCAGTCGGGCGGCAGTGGGGCGGGCTGGCATGAAGCGGCCGTGCTGCTGACTGCCGCTGTACGCCATGGGATTCGCACCCCCGTCGGCGAACACGACTTGTTGGCATGCTGGTTGCTGGAGTCCCTCGGCCGGCCACCCGGCGACGCCGTCCGCACAGTGCACCTCCCGGGACGCGACGTCGAGCACGATGCACCCGTTCCGTGGGCTGGCGAGGTCGATCGGATCGTGGTGGTGTGGTGGACCGGTGACGAGTATCGCCTTGCCGACGTCGAGCGCGCCACGCTGTCGATCACCGACGGTGCCAATCTGATCGGCGAGCCTCGTGACACCGTCCGCGCGGACTTCGCAGCGAGCGCCGGAGAGCCGGTCAGTGACGCGCTGGTGGGGCGGTTGAAGCGCAGGGCGGCGCTGATGAGGTCGATCCAGGTGTGCGCGGCACTCGAACGTGCCGTGGAGCTGTCCATCGAGCACGTCTGCGCCCGGGTGCAATTCGGCCGCCCGCTCGCCAAGTTCCAGGCGATCCAGAATCTCATCTCGGATGCCGCCGCCGAGGCGGCACTCGCCCGCGCCGCCACCGAGGCGGCGCTCGACGTGGCGGTCGCAACAGAGTGGGACTCGGCCAACCTCGACTTCCTCATCGCCACTGCGCGTTCCTGCGCCGGCCACGCGGCGTCGGTGGTATCGCGAAACGCGCACCAGGTGCACGGCGCGATCGGCACGACCCGGGAACATCGATTGCACGAATTCACCCGTGCCGCGCTGACGTGGCGATCCGAATACGGGTCGGTGCGCCAGTGGGACGAGCAGATCGCGGCCGCCGCAACCGCTGCGGGAGCCGAGGGATTGTGGGCCCTGATCGCCGATGGTCGCTGACCCGGCCCCGGGTGTTCCACTCAACGGTCATCACCGGTGTAACTGGCGCCACATCCGGGGTTGACTTCTCGTCATGAGTAACGAGATCGCCTTGTCCGAGGTCCAGGAGTTCATCGCGGGTTTCTGGTATCACTACGACCAGGGCCACTTCACCGAGGTGGACGCCCGGATCGGCGACGAGATGCAGTACCTGAGCCGTTCGGATTCCGGGAACTGCCCATTCGAGCACCTCCTCGCCGCCGACCTTCACGGCGGCGAGGAAACCCGCGCCTGGCTCACCGAGCACCGTAACGAGAACCCGTACCCCTGCCGCCACCACGCGACCAACATCTTCCGCACCGGTGTCGACGGTGACGTGACCTCGGTCCGGTTCTATCTGTTCGTCAACCAGATCACCAACAACGTTCCGTTCGCCGTATCCAGTGGCGTCGTCGACGCCGGCATCCGCCGGGCGAGCGACGGCCTCGTGTTCACCTCAATGACGGTGGTCCTCGACGCCGAGGATTCCGTGCCGCTCGCGCAGCACACCGCCAACGCCTCCGCCAGCACCCCCGCGTGAGCGCACGCGAAACCTTCGGTGGCGGAGTCGCCGTCATCACCGGCGCCGGAGCGGGAATCGGTGCGGGCTTGGCTCGTCAGGCCAGCCGGCTGGGCATGACTGTGGTCCTGGCCGACGTCGACGCCGCAGCAGTGGCGGCGCTCCGCGACGAACTCACCGCGGCAGGCGGTTCCGCGGTCGAGGCAGTCTGCGACGTGCGCGACGCCAACGCGGTCGACGAGTTGGCCGAGACTGTCTACCGCGATATCGGCGATGTGCGCCTGCTGGTCAACAACGCCGGTGTCGAACAGTTCGGCTACCTGTGGGACACCCCCGTGGCCAACTGGCAGCGCGTCGTCGACATCAACATCAGCGGCGTTTTCTACGGAGTTCGGGCGTTTCTCCCCAGGATGATGGCCACCGACGCGCCGGCGTGGGTGTGGAATCTGTCCTCGATCGGCGGCGTCGCAGTGGTTCCGCTGCAGGCGCCCTACATCATGAGCAAGCATGCCGTGCTGGCGCTGACCGAGTGCCTGCACCTCGAGGTCCAGTCCGCCGGGCACGATCACCATGTACATGTGCAGGCGGTCCTGCCAGGTGCGGTGGTATCCAACATCTTCGAGTCCGCAGGCGGCGTGAACTCTGGTGACGCCGGTGCCGCCGAGGCCCAGCGAACCGCCATGCTGGACATCAAAGCCGAGGCCATGGATCCGATCGCGGCCGCCGAAGTGGTGTTCGAACAAGCCGCCGAGGGCCGGTTCTACCTGCTCACTCAGCCTGATTACGTCGGGTCGGCGATGGCGGAGCGGGCCCGCGTCTTGACCAGCCAGGAGCCGCCCCGGTTACGTACCGAACGCCGATTCGACCCCGCGCAGAACTGACGTGCTCCCCCAACTTGACCCGGACGCCGCAGACCGCGTCGCTTCTCTCGGCGAGCTCCCCCCGATGCGTATCCGGGGTCTGGCCGCAGTGCGGGCCGGCCTCGAATCGGCACCGCTGCCCGATATGTCGCCGATGGCGGGCATCGACGATCTGACGGCTTCGGGCCCGGCGGGGCCGATCCCGCTGCGGCTCTACCGGCCGACCACCGAACCCTTCCCACCCGTGCTCGTCTACCTGCACGGCGGCGGGCTGGTGATGGGAAGCAATCACTCGTTCGAACCCCTGGCACGCGCGCTGGCCCACGCCAGCGGCGCCGCGGTGGTATCGGTCGACTACCGACTGGCACCGGAGGCGCCACCACCGGCCCAATTCGACGACGCGTACGCCGCCACCGAATGGGTTGCGACACAATCCGATTCCCTCGGTATCGACGCAGGCCGACTCGCGGTGGTCGGCGACAGTGCGGGCGGATCGCTGGCTGCCGCTGTCGCATTGGCGGCGCGGGATCACGGCGGACCCGACATCGCCGCGCAAGTGCTGCTCTATCCGGGCCTGGACCGGGACATGGGTGCGACGTCGATCACCTCGATGCCGGATGCACCGATGCTGCGCCACGACGACATCCTGTACATGCACGAATTGGTCGACCAGGGAACTGGGGTGCCGCGGGATCCGTACCAAATCCCGGCCTATGCACAGGATCTGCGTAACCTGCCGGCAGCCATCGTGGTGACCGGGGAGTGTGACCCGATCCGGGATTGGGGCGAACGGTACGCGTTGCGGCTGCGTGATGCCGGCGTGCAGACGACGCTCACTCGCTACCCGGGCGTGTACCACGGCTTCCTGATGCGGTCCGATGCCACCGCGCGGGGCCGCCTGGCGATCGCGGAGATCGGTGCCTTGCTGCGCGCGAAATTCCGCCATCTCGGCACCGAAAGCGGACCTCCCGATCAACGGACGATCGCCGGATCGTCCAACTCGACACCCACCACAATCGAATGACTCAGCACCGAAGGAGATCATCATGCTGACTGATGAGCAGCGTCAGGAACTGTCCGACATCCTGCGTCCGGTGGCCCCGCCGCGGGAGATCGCCGACATCTACACCCCTGATCAACGGCGGCGATTGCTCGATGTCGTGCACAGCGAGGGGCCGTGGAAGCTCATCATCGCCCAGCACTTCGCCTCCGCCGACGAACTGATGGCCACCATGAGCGGCGCGTTCCCCGAGGGTTTCACGCCTTCGCTGGACCTGTTCCTGACGCCGACCTTCCGCGGGTATCTCGCCAACTACGGGACCGTCCTCTACCCCGAGTTGCACGACTGCTTCTACAACGCCGACTTCATCGGGCACGCCAAGAACTACTGGAACGCGCAATACGCCAAGCCGGAGATGATGCTGTTCAACATCAACGGGCCGTGCGCCAACCGCGACCCCGGCCACCTGGATTCGCCGAGCTTCCGAGGTGTGCGTCACGAGAACGCGCCGACCTGGCTGTGCAGCGTGATGGGCAAGTCCGGGCTGTTCACCGACTACCTGATCAAGATGGCCCAGGTCATCACCTGGTTCTCCCTCGACGAAGGATCCGGGTTCACCTACTGGCCCGACGGCCCGCTCAAGGCTCCCGCCCGCGTCCTGCCCCCGATCAACAACCGCGGGGTGGTCGTGCAGAACGAGATGATGGTGCACCGGGGTGAAGCCAATGGCCCACTGGACCAACAGGTTCCGGCCGGATTGGCATTCGACACCGTCTTCGCCGGCGACCCCGCCGACCGCGATCAATGGCTGTTGAAGAACGGCGACGATGTCATCGCCCGCCACCACACCGACGAACTGAGGTTCCTCGTGCACTGGTCCGCCGAAGTCTTCACAGACTTCGACGAGCTCAAAAAGAACATGGACGGGACCGACGACATCACGATCGAACGCGCGATCGGCATGATGGTCGACGATCTCAAAGGCAAGGGCATCGCACTCGATGTGCCGAGCGAGCCGTTGCACGATCCCCAGTTCATCGCGGCCCTCAACTCCGCTTACGACCTCGGCGGACCCACGAGCTACCCCGACGAGGCACCCATCAGCGCATTCCAATTCGCCTGAGTAGTAAAGGGCCTAAGCAGCAGAAGGACAGTGTGATGCAACGGTTCTCAGACCGGCGCGCGATCGTGACCGGCGCGGGCTCGGGTATCGGCGCCGCGACCGTGGCCCGCCTGCTCGACGAGGGCGCAGCGGTCGCCGCGTTCGATATCTCCGCGGCCGGCCTGGCGGCAACCACCGCGGCCGCCGAGGAAGCCGGAACAGCCAAGCGCCTCACCACGGCCGTCGTGGACATATCGCTCGAGGATGAGGTCATCGCTGCGGTGGACACGGCGGTGACAGAGATGGGCGGACTCGAGGCGTTGATCAACGTCGCTGCCGTTCAGAGTTGTTCGCATACCCACGAAACCAGCTTGGACGAGTGGAACCGCACACTGGCGGTCAACCTCACCGGAACGTTCCTCATGACCCGGCAAGCGCTGCCCGCGCTGCTGAAGTCTGGCCGTGGCGTCGTCGTGAACTTCACCTCCACCGCCGCGACCTTCGCCCACCCGTACATGGCGGCGTACGCGGCCAGCAAGGGCGGAATACTGAGTTTCACGCACTCGCTCGCCTTGGAATACGCGAAGCAGGGTCTGCGCGCGGTCAACATCCAACCGGGTGGTGTGTCCACGGCGTTGGCCAACAGCACCTTGGACAAGATGCCCGAAGGGTACGACCTCGGCCTATGGGCCAAACAGACTCCGCTTCTTCACGGCAACGACAGCGAGATCCTGGGCGATCCAAGTGCCGTCGCGGCTGTGGTCGCTATGGTTGCCTCTGATGACGGCGCCTTCATCACCGGCACCGAGATCCGTCTGGACGGCGGCGCGCACGCCTAGCTGAGAGGGGACCGTCGGCATGGAGTCGGCTGCTTTGATGCTCCTGCTCGACGAACGCGCCATCGAACGCGCGCTGATCCTCTTCGCGCGTGCAATGGACGAACGGGACTGGGCGGCGATGGAGCGCATCCTCGCCGAGGATGCCGAGGGCGATTTCGGCACCGGGCGGGTGACTGGGCGCTCCGCTGTCGTCGGCCTCGTCCGCGGCTACTTGGACCACTGCGGAGTCACCCAGCACCTGCTCGGCAATGTCGTGATCGATGTTTCGGGTGATCGGGCCACCAGCCGGGCATACATCCGCGACGTTCACCTGAACTCGACCGACGATCCGGCGACGCGGATGTACACCCTCGGCGATTACCGCGACGCCTGGCGGCGGGCGGCCGACGGATCATGGCTGCTGATCGAGCGGGTGAAGGTCAATCGCGGTTTCGTCGGCACTCTTGAGGTGTTCGAAGCGAAACCGCGCTGACCTCCCGCTCCGGTCAGCTCATTTCGACACCGTCACATCCATCAGCGGAATGCGCTGCATGGCAGTTGCGCGCGGATCCGGCGCGGCCGCGGCCGCGGCATGATTTTCTTCACCGCGGGTGTAGGTCCACACGCAGAAGGGTTCGCCCTGTGCGAACGTGAAATCTTTGGGCGGCAGGTTGATTGCGAGCTTGCAGCCCGGGAAGAACGGTGCCGAGATGCGCTGCTCGAAGGTGCAGTTCATCCACGCCCGCGCCGGCGGGTAGAGGCCCTCGTCGGTGTACTTCTGCAGCACCTCACAGCGGCGCATGTTCAGCACCACGTGGTCCGAATTGTAGACGATGTACTCGCCGCCGTATCCGAGGGTGCCGTCGATACTCAGGACCGCCAGCTTGAGGAAGTCCACGACGTGGACGGGCTCGATCTTGAAGACTTTCGCCAGCTTCGGGTACTGGTAGTCGATGATCAGCTGATACATGTCCGGCAGACCCAACCAAACCTCTTCCTCGGGGATGATTTTCGTCCACTGGTCGATGAAGTAGTTGTGTCCCTTGAGGTATTGGTCCCAGTACGTCTTGATCAGCCGAATCAGGGCCGGTTTGGTCAGGTCCTCGGTCTGCACGTCGAACGGAATAGCCTGGTACTGAGCGTCTTTCCAATCCCAACCCGGGGGTGCGATGAACCGGCCCATCGGCATGACCTGTCGCATACCCGCTCTCGACACCTCGGCCGCGACGTCCATGGCAGCGTTGATACCCACCTTCTCCGAGTAGATCTTCACGTGCGCGTACGGCATGAAGTTCAAGACGTCTTCGAAGACGCGGGCCAGGCCGAGAAGGAAGTCGCGGGAGAAATCCTGGATATTGCCGACTTTGCCCATGAAGTCGTGGGTGTAGTCGTCGTAGTTCAGGTCGTCGGCAGTTTCGGTAGCGGTTGACACTGGATCCTCCTGGAAGCACTCGACTCTGGGTGGCAGTCAGATTCAGCCTGTGTGGCAGAATCTGACACAGACGATAAAGCCGGCGTAACTCGCGCCAGTGCGGGATTCCCGGTCAGCGGGAGATGTGCGGTGCGTGAAGCAAGCGCACACGATCGCGGCGATTACGATGAACCAGCTGGTCAGACAAAGGGGGTGACAGCATGACGTCGACCGGTAAACCGGCCACACTCACCGAGCGGCGCGCCGAGGAGTTGCGGCTCGAAGTCGCCGTGGCGGCCCGGGACATCTTCCTCGCCGACGGATCCTTCTCGGCGACCGTGGAGCGAATCTGTGAGGTCGTCGGCATCGCGCCTCGGACGTTTCACCGCCACTTTCCTGTCAAGGAAGACGTCATCCTGCCGCTCTTCGGCAAGTTCGGCAGCCTGAGCATTCACGTGCTGGCCGACGCAGAATCAGGTAGCGACCCCGTCGATGCGTTGGTTCGCGCCTTCGGCAGCGAGATCCCCAAGCGCGGTCAATTCGACGTCGACCGCGCGTTCATGGCGTTGGTGCTCAGCGACCCGCAGTATCGACTGCGTTGGCTGGATTGGGGCCAAGACCTGGCCACGCCGATCACCGATTTTCTCGACGCGCGGTTCGACCTCGGCACCGACTCGTTTTCACGAGAGTTGCCTGCCCAATTGATAATTCAGGCATGCAGGCATGCTTACGTGCACTGGGTTGACGATGGCGATTTCGCCCGCCTGCAATCCGCGCTGCGAAGCGGGATGGAGATGATCATCGGATCGATCAGCGGGCGGTGTCCAGAACGGGAACAATCCCCGCTTTCACGGCATCGACGATCGAACCATTGAGGGCTGAGCACGCCAGGAAGAGACCGCCCCTTCCGTTCGCCGCCAATTGCGATGCGCTGCAGCGCTCTTCACATCGACTCAAAGCCGACGCGGTCCACTGCACACTGGTCTGATTCCAACTACTCTTTCGGACCTCGACGCCGGCGCCACAACGCACACACGTCACCGGGACCATCGGCGAGTCATCGAGGCGAATATCTGGGCGGACCGCCATCATCCCCCCACTGACCCGGATGCCGCCTTCTGGATGGCCAGGTTGGCCTCCACTTCCTTCATCCACGCCGCGGTGGGTTGTGTGGTGTCGAGTTCGAACTCGAAGCGGTCCACCATATCCGGCGTGACATCGGCGACGTCGACATAGAACTGCTCGTACCACCGCCGCAGCTGGTATACCGGCCCGTCCTCTTCCACCAGCAGCGGATTGTCGATCCGGGTCTTGTTGCGCCAGATCTCGACATCCTGCTCGAAGCCCATCTTCACGAAGTCCCCGAGACCGATCGCCGTCTGCATGGCAAGGTCGTCAGGCAGCTCTGCTGATTTCTTGACGATGATGCCGTATTGCAGGACAAAGGAATTCGCGTCGATCGGATAGTGGCAATTGATCAGAACCGTATGGTGGTCGACATTGGTGTAGTGGTAGGTCAAGTCGTCGATCATGAACGACGGGCCGTGGTAGGACGCGACCGACGTCGTCCCCAACATCTGCGTTTCGCCGGGCTCCCCGATATCGGGACGGCCGCCACTGTTCATGTACTGCGTCGCGACGTGGCCCTCGAAGATGTTCTTGAAATGGGTCGGCAGCGATCCGTGGATGTAGAAGAAATGCGCCATGTCCACGACGTTGTCGATGATCTCCCGGCAGTTCGTGTTCACCACGGTGGTGTACCAATGCCAGTCGGTCCAGTCGTCGCTACCGGCGCCCTCGATGCGAGGGATCGTCACATCTGCCGGCGGCGCGTTGCGCTCCGGGTCATTCCAGACAAACAGCATGCCGTCCTGCTGCAACGTGGGCCATGAGGCGGTGCGCGCCAACCGCGGGGTCCGCTTGCTGTAGGGCACCGACTTGCACCGACCGTCGCCTCCCCAGCGCCAGTCGTGGAACGGGCAGGCGATCTCGTTGCCCTTGACCGTTCCCTGGGACAGATCACCACCCATATGCCGGCAATAGCCGTCGAGCACGTTGATGGCACCGTCCTGGCTGCCGAACACCACGAGCTTCTGGCCGAACGCGTTGATCTGGTGCGGCTTCCCATCTGCGAAGTCGCGGATCAGACCCAGGCAATGCCATCCCCGGGCAAAGCGGGTGGGTACCGATCCGGCCTCGATCAAGCGAACGTCGTCGGCCTCGGCATGCGTCGTCATCTGCGTCCGTCCTTCATCGATGGATCCGCGGGCTGATGTCCCCATTCAACTTGGCAGAAACGCCGTGCGAAGGTCTGCGTTCCGCTCAAAGGGAGGCGGGATTCAGAATTTCCCCGCGCCGACCTATCGTCGACAATTGTGATCCCCACCAGCCACAACACCGTCCCCACCGGGTTGACCATCGCCGACACCGAGGTAGACCTTCTGGTGGTGGGGTCGGGCACCGGGCTCGCCGCCGCCCTGGCCGCCCACGAGCGGGGGTTGTCGGTTCTCGTCGTGGAGAAGTCTTCGCGTGTCGGCGGGTCGACTGCACGATCCGGTGGGGCGCTCTGGCTGCCCGCCAGCCCGGTGATCGCGGAATGCGGCGGTGTCGACACAGCGAGCCGGGCGCAGACGTACCTCGACTCGGTGGTAGCCGACTCGGCACCACAGGAGCGCTCGGCGGCGTACGTGAAGAACCTGCCGGCAACGGTGGACATGCTTCGCCGCACAACTCCGATGAAGCTGTTCTGGGCCAAGGAATACTCCGACTACCACCCGGAAGCCCCTGGTGGGTCAGCTGCCGGACGCACGTGCGAGTGCCGCCCACTCGACACCACGATTCTCGGCGAATATCTGCCTGACCTTCGTCCGGGAATCATGGAGGTCAGCATTCCGATGCCGACCACCGGTGCGGACTACCGCTGGATGAACCTCATGAGCCGGGTACCGCGCAAGGGGTTACCCACCATTCTCAAGCGGCTCGCGCAGGGAGTCGGTGGGCTCGCCCTCGGAAGGCGCTACGCAGCCGGGGGCCAGGCCTTGGCGGCCGGCCTGTTCGCCGGTGCGATCCGTGCCGGAGTTCCGATCTGGCTCGGCACCGCGCTGAAAGAGCTGACGACCGATGGCGGCCGGGTCACCGGCGCCGTCCTCGAACACTCCGGACACAGCGTCACCGTCACCGCGCGCCGCGGCGTGGTACTCGCCGCGGGGGGATTCGATCACAGCATGGACATGCGGTGGAAGTTCCAATCCGAATCTCTCGGCCGAAATCTCAGTCTCGGTGCGGAATCCAACACCGGCGACGCGATCCGCATCGGCCAGGACGTGGGCGCCGACATCGCGCTGATGGATCAATCATGGTGGTTCCCTGCTGTCGCCCCACTGCCGGACGCGGCCCCGGCGGTCATGTTGGCCGAGCGGTCGCTGCCCGGGTCGTTCATCGTCGACCAGAACGGCCGGCGGTTCGCCAACGAGTCCGCCGACTACATGAGCTTCGGTCAGCGGGTCCTGCAACTGGAAGCCGCCGGGACCCCGGTGGAAAGTATGTGGATCGTCTTCGATCAGCAGTACCGCAACAGCTACGTCTTCGCTGCCGAGCTGTTCCCCCGGATGCCGATTCCCCAGTCCTGGTATGACGCCGGAATCGCTGTTCGCGCAGACAATTTCAGCGATCTCGCCACGAAAATGGGGGTGCCCGTCGACGACTTCTCCGCGACGGTGACCCGCTTCAACGAGAATGCGTTCGCCGGCGAGGATCCCGACTTCGAGCGCGGCCGCAGCGCATACGACCGCTACTACGGTGACCCCACGATCACCCCGAACCCAAATCTGCGGCCGCTGGTGAAGGGACCGTTCTACGCGGTGAGAATGGTGCTGAGCGATCTGGGGACCTGCGGCGGCCTACGCGCCGACGACCGCGCTCGGGTGCTTCGCGAGGACGGAACCATCATCGATGGCTTGTACGCGATCGGCAACACGGCGGCCAACGCGTTCGGGAACACCTATCCCGGCGCGGGTGCGACGATCGCCCAAGGCCTGGTATACGGCTATATCGCCGCCCTCGACGCGGCGGGGAGGACCTAGGCGTCTTCGGCGTCGGCTTTGCGTTCGATCTCGTACCAGTAGGCCGGATCCGGCCACGGAATCTTGCCGCCCTCACCGACTTTCGGGAAGTTGGCCTCGGCTTCGTCGAGATCTTTGATCAACCTCAAAGTCAGTTCCCGCTCCGACTCGTAATACCGGTCGGCCCAGTCCAGCGCGATCTTGGCGTACGCCCACGAGGGATCCGCGGCAGCCCACCGAGCTTCCTTGGCGGCGTCGCGCTGCATCCTGTCGATGTACGCGATGTGCTCGTGCAGCATCTGTTTGAGCGCCGCCGGATCAGACAAGTGCCCGAGGGTCACTCGCAGAATCGCGGGGTGCTTCAGAGACGGCGGCTCGAGCGGAGCCTCCCGCGCCCACCGGGTGACCGCTTCCATGCCGGCCTCGGTGATCTTGTACAGACGGCGGTTCCGGGTGCCTGCGCCGTCCACCCGGGACGTGAGAAGGCCCAGCTTCTCGAGCTTCTTGAGTTCTGAATAGATCTGGCTGAACGCTGGGCTGCCGTAGTAGTAGCGCATGCTCCAGTCGATCCACTTCCGGATGTCGTAACCCGACAGCTCCGTCTCGTATGACAGCATCCCGAGCAATGCCCAGCCGGTCGCGGACAGCGACGGCATGGCGCCAGATTCGGGCTCGGTCACCCGCTGAGGGTATCAACCCAGGTCACCGGAGTGCGGTTTGCCGACCGCTGGTCGGGATGGCGCATTGCGCAGCCGGCATTCCAGCTAGCAACGTAGACGTGCAGTCGCGGGAGGGAGTCAGGTGCAATGAGTCACGGCGAGCCGGACAACCAGATGCGAGCCGTCGACGTCGAACGAGGCGAAGCCGTTTTCGCACCCCTGACCCGGTCCGTCCGGCACCTCATCGATGCCACGATCCGCACCGAAGTCGATGCCGAGACCGTCGTTACCGCCCGTGCACTCATCGAGAGGGCCACCGAACTGCTTGCTGCCGAGATGAGCCCCGGCTCATTCGGTGTGCAGACGACAACTGACGGCGGCACGGTTGCGTGGGGCAACGTCGCCATCGGCCTTCGCAATCCGGTCGCTCCCCCGCTGGTCATACACGGCGATGCGGACGGCTCGGTGCACACCGAGGTAGACCTCGGTGCCGCATTTGAAGGCCCTCCAGGACACGTCCACGGTGGGGTATGCGCTCTGATCCTCGACCACATGCTCGGCGCCACCGCACATCAACCCGGGAACCCCGCCTTCACCGGCACGCTCACTGTTCGTTATGTGCGACCGACTCGCCTCGGCCGCGTCCACGCCGAGGCTCGGGTGGACCGTCACGAGGGCATCAAGACCTTTGCCGTAGGTCGGATAGCCGACGCCGACGGCATGATCACCGTTGAGGCGCATGGCGTGTTCATCCGCCCGAAAAGGACCTCCGCGGACGGCGGGTGACCGTCCGTTGAGTGGACGGTAGCGCATCCTCGGCACCTCGCCGGTGTTAGCTTCGCGCGCGGTGCCCCTGGCACAGCACCTGACCGGCGTTGAGGAGAATGATGCGTGGATTACGCACTGTCACAATATGGTTGGTAGCCACTGGTGCACTGCAGTGCGGTAGTGTCCCAACTCCGGCCCACGCGGCTGATGACTGGGGACTCAACGGAACCTTCACCGCCACGTCGAATGGCGAGTGGGCGAAGACCAACGACGTCTTCCACGACGAGAAATCGGTGCGATCCGACTGGGTGATCAGCACCCGATGCAGCTACCCCACCGAGTGCACCGGCACCGTCACCAGCGATGCAGGCTGGTCCGCGCCGATTTATCAGACGGGCGGGATGTGGTATGTCAAACGGACCGTGGCCAATTGGGAACCGTGCCCCGATGGCACATCAGCCGACGGCCTGCAGGTGTTCTGGTTTCAGCCCATGACACCCGGCGGTGAAGCGGGCGACCCCGGCTCCACCACGCTGCTCGGCGAGGACCAGACGACCGGGCCCAGCGGGGCCTGCGGCCGTAGCCTGGCGCTGTTCGTCAACATGCCGTTCAAACTCGTCAAACAGCCCTGACGTCGGATTCGCGCGGCCGGCTTCTCACGTGGTCGGCAGCAAGTCCTTCCACGATCGGGTGGCGTCCGGCGCGACCAGATCTGATTGCTGGAACACCGCGCCCTCCGGCGTGACGTATTGCCCGGTCTTCGGGTTGTATCGAGTGACGGCAACCGATGGTCCAGGTCCTGCGCCCGGGCTGAACCCGCTTGGCGCTACCTGCGCTGCACCGTCGGCAGGCGCCGGCGTCGGTGGCGCTGCCGGTGGAGCCGCGGATGGTGTGGGTGTGCCCTGCAACGGACCGAAGATGTTGTCCGAGAACGTGGTCCGGTCGTCGGGCGGGATCCCCTGCGCGAGCAGGTTCGGATCGATCGGGTAAGCACCGGTCGCATGCTGGCGCATGGCCAGCGGCTCGTAAGGCTGGTCGCTGTTGCAGATCTCCACTGTCGGAGCGCGTTTGCCCGGCTTGCCCATGCACGGGTAATTGCGGGCACCGCGAACACCGATGGGTGAGTCCTGCGGTAGCTTGCAGTAGAGCCCGTCCGGGGTATCGACATCGGACAGGTCCTCCGGGGACCGCCACGAGCTCGGCGGTAGGAATCCCACGCTGCAGGCGGGTGGATCGTTCATCACGACGGTGAAGTCACCGAGCGACATGCCGGTGGGATTGCGCGGCCCCCCGCCCATCGACTGGGTGGCGGCAATATCAGGCGGCAGCAACACCAGCAACTGTTCCAGCGAAGCGTGATACGTGACGGCCACCTGGCTGATGGTGGTGAGGTTGGCCAAAAGTACCGGCAGGGTTGGCTTTATCTGGTTGAGCAGCCGGGCGGCCTCATCGGCTGCACCCGGCCCATTCGCCAACAGACCCCGCACCTGAGGGTCGTTGTCCGCCAATTGTCCGGTGACGCCGGCGACACTGTGCGCCCACGTCCGGATGGCGTCAGTGGATGCCAGTTGGCCGTCCAGCAGCGGGCGGCCGTCCTCGACCGCGGTGCGCAGACGCTCGGCGGACCGGTTGAAGTCGGCGGCGAGCCGCGAGGACGAATCCATCAGCGTGCTCAGGTCGTCGGCTGATCCGTTCAGTCCCGCGAAGGAATTGTCCAGCAGATCCCCGAGCCGCTGTTTGGGAATGCTCTTCAGAAGCTCACTGGCTTGATCAAGCATCGGGCCGACCGCCTGCGGAACGGTGACGTTGCCGGCCGCGATCACCGAGCCGTCCCGCAGATAGGGGCCTGATGCGCTGCGCGGCACCAGATCCACATACTGCTCCCCGACTGCCGAGACACTGAGAACTCGCGCCTGGACATCGGCGGGCACCTCCGGTGAGGTGTCGAGCATCAACGTCGCCTCGGCACCTTGTTCAGTGGCTTGTACGTCGGTGACCTTGCCGAGCTGAACGCCGCGATAGGTCACGTTCGAAAACCGGTACAGGCCGCCGGTTTCGGGCATCTCCAGCTTCACCGTCATCTTGCCGATACCGATCAGGGTCGGAACCTGCAGATACACCACGACCATGGCCGTGATCGAGACGATCGAGGCGATGGCGAAGATGATGAGCTGAGTGCGGATAAATCGCGTCAACATCACTGACCACCCTCGTTGTGCGGTGCCGCGTGCGGATCAGGACCCGGTAGCGATCCCGTCGCGTCAGTCGTCCCGGGATCGACCAATGGCGGAATCGCGGCAACCTCCGATGGTGTGGGGGTCAGCGGCGCGTTCAGCGGATCGTAGGTGTAGGTCGCATACCACGGATCGCCCGGTGCGGGAACCAGTTTGGCGCCCTCCTGGCCCCACCGGGTGCCCAGGAACAAGGTGCGCTTGAGCCGCGGGATGGTGAAGTCGAACACGATGAACTGGTTCATGTAATCGCCCCGGATGGCCCGGTCGATGAAGTTCTGCGTATACGGAAATGTCGTGGCGTAGGCCAGCACCGTGTCGAGCTTGGGACCCACATCGGCCAGGGACCGCAAGGTGGGTTCGAGGTTCTTCAAGTCGCGCACCAGGTCCGCCTGGGTATCGGAGATCAGGCCGGTCGCCAGATCGCTGAAGGTGCGGAACTTTTCCAGCGCGGTCGTGATTTTCGGTTGCTCCTTGACCAGGATCTCCAGCGCCGGCGGGATCCGTTTGAGCGCCTCGGTCAGCACGTCACGCTGGCCGGCGAACACATCCGCCAGGCGATTCAATGACGCGATGGAGGCATTGATGCTGTCCCGTTGGGCGGCCAGCATCCCGACGAAGTCGTTGAGTCGGCCCAACAAATCGCGGATCTGGTCCTGGCGACCGTTGAGGGCGCTGTTGAACTCGTGCACTATATCGCCGATCTGGCCCAAGCCACCGCCATTGACGACCACCGACAGTGCCGACAACGTCTGTTCGGTCGACGGGTAGGTCGACGAGCGGTTGAGGCCGAGCGTTGCACCCGGCCGCAGGCTACCGCTCGGCGCCTGACCGAGCGGCGGATTCAGCGCCAGATGCATCGATCCCAGCAGGCTGGTCTGCCCGACCACGGCAACCGCGTTCGCCGGAACGACAACGCCGGGATTGACCGACACCTCGACGTCGGCATGCCCGTCCCGCGCCCGCATCGTGCCGACACTCCCGACGACGACATCGCCGATGAGCACCGGCGAATTCGATTCCAGCGTTCCCACGTTGGCCAGCTCGACGTGATACGTGGTCGCACCCGACCCGCGGCCTGCTGTGCCCGGCAGAGGCTGCGAATTGAGTCCGCCGAACGCGCACCCGCTCACGGTGACCGCCACACACGATGTCAACACCGCGAAGTGTCGGAGCGAACGATCTCGAATCATGATGGCGGCGTCCCTTCGGCCGGGAGCAACATGCCCTCCAGGTTCGACGGCGGTGGCGCAGCAGGTGAGGACACGACACCCGGCGGGACCGGGGCTCCGGGATACAGGGCCGGCTGCGGATCGGCCGGAAGACCATTGGGCGCATACGATCCCGCCGGACCGGGTGGGGTGCCCCAGCCAGGCGGCGGGGGAACGTCACCGTTGTATCCGGTGTAGGCCGACACACTCGGTGGGATTTCGGCAGGCGGGGCCGACGCACCGGAACCCCCCGGCGCCAGTTGCGGCTCCGAGTACACCAAGTTCTCCGGGCTCGGCGACTTCCCGAGGTAGGCGTTGAACGGGAACGGCAGGTAGTTGAAGTTCAGCAGGCGCAGTGCCGGCCCGAGATACTGGGCGCACAATTTACCGGTCTCCGACGCGGTCGCATTGCTGACCGCACCGATGGCCGAACAGATCACCTGCACCGGATTGGAGAAGTTGGCCAGCGCGAACGCGCCGATACCGCTGCCGGTGTCAGGGTTGTAAATGTTGTAGCTGTTCCCGATTGCGTTGGGGGCCACGTGCAGCACGTTCTCCAACGCTGTCTTGTTGTCGGCGACCGTACGGGTCACATCGCCCAGTCGCTGAATCTGCTCGGCAGTTTGGTCCCGGCTGCCCGCGATGAAACGTTGGACGTCGACCACGGCACCGGACAGATCGGTCAGGGCCGCATCCAGATCCGATCGGCTACCGTCCACGACGCTGCTCACACTGGCCAGCCGATTCTGAAACTGGACTATCTGGGTGTTGCTGTCGCGCAGTGCGGTGACGAACGTCTGCAGATTCTTGATGATGTCGGCGATGTTTCCGCTGCGATTGGCCAGGACGCGGCTGATGCCGGCGAGCTGGGCGATGGTTTGCCGCAATTTGTCGCCATTGCCGTCGAGTGCCGTGGCGGCCGTGTCGATGAAGCGCGCAACCGACGTGCTCGACGCGTCGTTGGCCGGCCCGAGGTCAGTCGCCAGCCGCATCAGCTGGGTCTTGACCTCGTCCCATTCCACCGGAATCGCTGTGCGGTCCAGGCCGATCACCGCGCCGTTCGCCATGGTGGGACCGCTCCCCCGGTATGACGGCGCAAGTTGGACGAAGCGGGCGCCGACGAGGTTCTGGGCGACGATGATCGCCTTGCCATCCGCCGGTATCGATACCCCTCGGTCGATGTCGAGTACGACTTTTGCCTGAGTTGGTTGCGCCTCGATGGATGCGATGGTGCCGACTTTCACACCCGAGACCCGAACGTCATCGCCGGGGTAGATCGCGGTGACGCTGGTGAAATACGCGGTGATCGTGGTCGGTTTGTCAACCGACTGGCGAATCAGCACGGCGACGCCGGCGACCAGCAGCACTGCCAGCACCAGCGCCGCGCCGACGGTAACTCGTTTGCGAGATGTCATGGCTGTCCCCATCGCTGAGCGGGCTGAGGTATTCCGTTGCGGGGGAAGGGGAATTCCGCCCTGGGGCCCGCGTTGTCGGCCGGCTGCCCCGCATCGGTTCCCCGCCGGAAGCCCAGGGCGTAGTCCAGGAAGGGCTGCAGGGTTTGCGCCGGTAGCAGGTTGCCGACAAAGGCGTTGTAGTAAAAGCCGTTGTTGACGGCTTCCGCCTGGGTCAACTGATACTTCGCCAACCCGTTGAGCGCCTTGACGATGTTGTCGTTGTTCTTCTGCAACATCGCGGTCACTGAATTGATCTTCTCCAGTGCCGGCGCCAGCGTCTTCTCGTTGTCGTGCACCATCGCGCTGATCTGTTTGGACAGCGCGGAGGTGTTGGTCAGCAGATTCACCAAGGCGTACCGTCGCTGATCCAACACCCCGAACAGGTCGTTGGCATTGAGAAGTAGGGTGTTGACCTGCTCACTGCGCTGCGACAGAACTCCGGTGACCTTTGCGGCGCTGTCGAGCAATCCCGCCAGCGAGTCGTTGCGTTCGTTCAGCATCCGCGACAGCGCACTCACACCATCAAACGTCGGACCCAGCTGCGGGGTGACGCGATCCAGAGTGTCGGACAACGTGTCCAGGGCCTGATTCAGCGTCGCGGTGTTCGTGTCGGCGGTATTGGCCGTGAAATCGTTCACCGAATCGGTGAGGGAATAGGGGGATCCGGTGCGTGACAGCGGGATGACGTCAGAGGACCGCAGCTTTCCGGCTCCCTCGGGCTCGAGCGTCAACACCCGCTGACCCAGCAGCGTTCCGGTGCGGATGTGCGCGGTCGTCTCCGAGCCCAGCCGCACCGTGCCGTTGACCATGAAGGTCACCAGGGCATCGCCACGCAGCAACGACACCTCCGAGACAGTTCCGACCTTGATGCCGGCGACAACGACATCGTTGCCCGCTGCCAGACCACCCGCTTCGGCGAACACCGCCTGGTGCCGAATCGCGCTGGCCCACGTCATCATTCGCTCGGGCTGCAATCCGACGACGATAACGAGAATGATCAGGACGAGGCCGATGAAGCCCGCCCGTATCAGCGAGGATCCACGGTATTTGAGCATTACGGCTCGGCGCACCTTCCAGTGTGTTGGATGATCCAGGGGAAGTAGGCGGTCTGGCCCTGCAGGTCGGTGACCCGCACGGACAAGCCACACAGATACTGGTTGAGCCAGCTGCCGTATGCGCCCAGTCGCACCAGCTTTCGATAGTTGGCGGGTGCCTTCTGCAGCGCGAGGTCCACGCGGGCCTTGTCCTCGTCGAGCAGCGGTGCCAGGCGGCCCAACTGGTTGATACTGCCGCTCAACGGTGGTCGCGCCTGGGTCAGCAGGTCCGCGAGCGACGCCGTGCCGTTGTCCAGGGCGGAGATGGCCGCTCCGATGGGGTCCTTGTCGGCAGACAGACCACTGATCAGCTTCTCCAGCTTGTCGATGGCGCCGGAGAACTTCTCGCCGTCTTTGCTGATGGTTGTGACCACAGTGTTGAGGTTGTCGATCAGCTGCTGCACGGTCTTGCCGTTGTCGGCCAGGGAACTCGTGAACGAGGACGTTCGCGCGAACAGCGACTCGACGTTGCCGTCCTGACCTTGCAGGATCTGGATCAATGAGTTGGTCAGCGCATTGACATCTTGCGGATTCAAGCCCTGGACAACGGGTTTGAGGCCACTGAGCAGTAGGTCGAGATCCAGCGCCGGCTCGGTGCGGCCCAGTGGTATCCGGCTGCCCGGCGGCTGGACCTTCCCCGAGCCCGGACTGATCAGCAGTTCCAGGTAGCGGTCGCCGACCAGGTTGAGATATCGGACGACCGCTTTGGTCCCTGACGTCAGCACGACGTCGCGATCGGCGTCGAATGTGACGATCACCTTGTTGTCGACCTGCAACGCGACATCACTGACGGTGCCGACCCGGACTCCGGCCACCCGGACCGAGTCCCCTGATTTCAGGCGCGACGCGTCGGTGAACATGGCCGAGTAGGTGTTCGTCGACCCGCTGCGGAACTGTCCGAAGATGGCGAACAACGCCCCGGTCAACAGCATCATCACGACACCGAAGATGCTGATCTTGACGATGGTCTTCGACAGGCCCGTCATCCCGGCATGCCAATCTGTGTGGAGTTACGTGGCGGTCCGTCGATCGGCCCGAACAGGGCCTGTTTCAAGCCGTCGGAGTTGAGCAGGATCCCCTGGTTGCCGTATTGAGCCTGGTTGGCGCCGATGTCTGTCACCACGTACGGGGGTCGTTGTTCGAAGCCCACCGCCGGCAGGTCGGCGCACTGCGGGCCACCCTTGGCGGCGACCTTGGGCAGGTTGGCCGGGTACCGGTAGCGCTCGCGGCCCAGGAAGAACGAGTCGAGCAACATGACGCCTGGTTGTGCGGTACCCGGACCGGTTGCCAACGGGATCATGCCCTGGAGTCCACAGGTCAGGGCCGCGTTGTACTTGTTGGTCAGGTCGAGAGTAGGGACCAGCAGATGGACAAGGTCGGTCAACGGTTGCCGGTTGTCGGTCAGAACCTCGGTCCCGATGTCGGCGAGGCCGATAGCACTGATGAGCAGGGTGTCGAGGTTCTGTTCCTGGTCGACAATGGTGTCGCTGATTTTCGTCGCGCTGCTCACGGTGTTCACGAGGTCTGGCGAGGCGTCTGCGTAGGCATCGAATACCTCTGGAGCGATGGCGATTTCGTGATTGATGGTGTCCAGGCTGGGGTTTATTGTGGCCAGCGCGGTGTCCAGGTCGGCCAGGGTCTGGCCGAATCTGTCGCCTCGCCCACTCAGGGATTTGGCGATCGCCCCGAGAGTCTGGTTGATCTTGACGGGGTCGATCTCGGACAGCACCGAGACCAGCTGCTGGAACACGGTGTTGATCTCGACGGTGACGTGCTTACCGTCGATCACCTGGCCCGATTGCACACGCTGCGCGGACGGGTTTGCGGGCGTGCGCAATTCGACGAACTTGGCCCCGAAGACGGTTGACGAGGTGATGTCGGCGTTGACGTTGGCAGGGATGATCCGCACCTTGGCGGGGTCGATCGCCAGATGTAGCGCGGCCTTGCCGTCGGGCAGCGAGTCGATGGAAGCCACCGTGCCCACTTGGGCGCCGTGAAGTTTGACGCTGGCGTCGGGGTTCATGACGAGGCCGGCGCGGTCGGAGATCACGGTCACCGGAACGGTTTTGGTGAAGTCGCCACGGAACAGGCCGACGGCGACCACGATGATGACGATGATGGTGAGTACCGTCAGGCTGCCCGCTACCGGGCGCGCGTAGTTGCGCGCGCCGAAGCTGGCGCCGGTTCGGGCCGCCACCGGTGCGGCGGCGGTTTCGGTTTCGGATCGGTCGGCCGGGCCCGGACCGAGATTGCGTGTCACGTCATCTCCCTATCCGGACAGGTTGAAGTTGCCGTTGGAGCCGTAGATG